>JBLHRR010000001.1:0-217117 GCA_047626155.1 Saprospiraceae bacterium
TCTTAGAATCAACAAAAGAATAAGGAGCCAAATGTTATAAGTCTTTCTATTATTTAATCCTTTTAAAAAAGACGAATAAAAGTCTAAGTGAAACCCTCACCTTAGTAAGCAATTAATAATTGCTTTATTACTTAGTGTAAATTCGAATTATTCAAAGTATATAATAGAGGTTATTCCAAATAGAATGGTACGGTCGGCCGGAAACCGAACACCGAAGACCCGAAACCGAATAACCTCTAATAGATAATAACTTTTACATGAAAACTACCTTGCGTCTAGCTGCAATATATAATCTTATCTGGGGAGCCTGGGCTGTTCTTCTTCCCAATCATTTTTTCAATTTAGTAGGAATGGAGCCTCTGAATCATCCCATGGTTTGGCAAGGAATGGGAATGGTCATAGGTGTTTATGGTCTCGGCTACTGGTGGGCATCTTATGACCCGATAAGACATTGGCCGATAGTTGCAGTTGGTTTTTTAGGTAAAATTTTCGGGCCTATAGGATTCCTCATGAACTATTTTCAAGGTATCGTTCCCTTCGAATTTAGCTATACACTTATTACCAATGACCTTATATGGTGGGTTCCTTTTTTCTTGATTTTGAAAAAAGTACATACAGAACATCAATGGAGGCTCACGGATGTTTCAACAAATTAAAATGATTTCTTATCAAATAAATGACCTTAGTGATCTGCCTAAAAACAGGATCACTGGAATTGTGATGATACTACTAAAGCTTTTATGACGCTAGCAATAATTCGTATTCTATTTGATGTTGGTCTGTTAGTTCTTATCTGGATTGTCCAACGGGTTGTGTACCCTAGTTTCACTTATTACAATCGAGACGGATTGATGAAATGGCATGATAAATATACTCAGCGTATCACCTTTGTGGTATTGCCGTTAATGCTTGGGCAAGTGATTGTATCTGGACTTCAGCTTTGGCGAATTGCTTCTTGGTATACGATAATTAGTTTCGTAATAATATTGTTATTATGGGCATCTACTTTTCTTAAATTTGTACCACTACATCACAAAATATCAAAAGGAGATTTCAATAAAAATACGCTAACAGATCTTATAAGGTACAACTGGATAAGGACAGCGCTATGGACTATTTTGTTTCTCCTTTCTATTGTAGAAATAACACTTTAAATTCAGTATTTCTGAAGGATTGATCTAAGATTGTTTCTACCTAATAATTTGACACTCAATATTTCAATCAGCGGATAAAACCTCCCAAGAACTGCTAATAGTCACCGCCTTTCCTAACATTAAACTTACAGAACAATATTTTTCCAAAGAAAGCGCCACCGCCTGTTCCACCTTTTTGTCCTTAGCTTCTCCATAGATTTTATAATGTAAATGAATACCAGTGTAAACTCTTGGAATCTCTTCTCGACGAGTTCCGTCAACTTCCACTTCTACGTTAGTTACATCCTGTCTCATCTTTTTTAGAATCATTACAATGTCTACAGTGCTGCAACCTGCTACCGCCATAAGGACAGCCTCCATTGGGCCAGTGGCAGAGCCATCCGCACTTAGCGCAATACTGTGGCCAGCTTCGTTAGTAGCAGTATAGTGGTCGAGATTATCTGTGCTTTTTAATGTTATTTTCATAATAATTGTTTTTTAACTGAAGTTGCGGAAAGAATTAGGCAACGTCAAAAGGAATAAATAATAATATCACCTAAGTGACGAAGCTGATCTGAAAAAGAGGGACAGCTTTTTATTTTTTCTCCAATAATTTTTTCATTCCTTCTAATCCCTTCTTTCTTGCAAAGTCAATATTACGCTCTGGAATGGCATCTACGTCAGGATATAAATCCACTGCTTTAGACACACTACTTTCCCGTAACAGGTGAACCATAGAGTAGGGCGATCGATTCGTGAAATTCGCAGGATCATCTTCATCGCTTCCTGCAAAAATATAATTCGGATGAAAACTTGCTATTTGATAAACACCCTCGTAATCATGAGCTACTAAAAGCCCTTCAGCTAGGCTTACAAAATCGAGGTAGCTCTCGAATTCCAAAAATTGACTAGGAAAAAGAATCAAGGTGGTTTCCAGGTCGTCTCGACTATCAAGCCGTTGTAGTTCTAAGAGTATGCTTTCAAGTTGATCATTTAAGGCTTCAGAATGAACTACTTCGAAGTGAATTTTATTTTCAATAAATGCTTTTCGAGCAAAGGGGCAAAAGTTGCAACCGATCACGACTCGTTCCACCCAGGATTTTGATTCGGTGATGATGGTTTGTTGTTTGGCTTGGTCTCTCATAATACTTGTGATGAATTTTGGCGCTAAAGTACGTAGAATTTGGGTTTTGAGGATATGTCAAACTAGAGGAGTATCAACCCCGAATGCCTTGGGTGCCGATTGGTTGTTTTATTAAAGTGGCCTATATACAAGAGTTTATGCTGAAGTGCTGGATAAAAAGATCATTTGAGAACGTACAAATTATTTTGGAATAAACACTACTATATATTGCCAATGTTTTCCCCCGGACTTAGATATAATATATTTTAAGTAGGTCATCCCTTTGGACCTAAATAAAGTATAATTGTTATGAACTATATAAGAGGTTATTTTGAGAGATCGAATATGAAAGACTCGGAACAGACCCCTAAATCATAGAAAACCCCAACATGGCTTTAACTTTAACCCATATGACTGTTAAAACATCATTAAACTACACCATTCATAGTATATTATACCACAATTCCCAAATATATTAGTTACATTTGTGTCGCCTCTTGGAATTAGGCCTTTTAGGTATACTCTTTTTTTAGTTCGTTTGCCATTGGTTTATTCACTCACGGTGGTTATCTATTAATATAAAATCAATTAAATGGCAAAATCGCAAGAATCGTACAACAAAAAGGAAAAAGAAAAAAAGCGCTTAAAGAAAAAAAGAGAAAAGGCAGAAAAGAGAGAGCAACGTAAAATGGAAAGAGAAGAAACTGGACCACGCTCTTTCGAAGAAATGTTATCCTACGTGGATGAACACGGGAATCTTACCTCGGAAAAACCCGATCCGACGAAGAAAATTGAAATCAAGGTGGAGGATATTGTACTCGGGGCGTCTCCTAGAGATAATTCAGCAATGGATCCTAACCGAAGAGGAAAGGTGAAGTTTTTTAATGACGATAAAGGCTATGGTTTCTTATATGATGCCGCCTCAGAAGAAAGCGTCTTCGTACACATCAATAATATTATTGATAACGTTCGGGAAGGCGATAAAGTGACTTTTCAGATCGAAATGGGTCCTAAGGGTCCAAGTGCTGTTAATGTACAGCTAGCAAAGTAGTTTTCGAACTACCTAGATTGAAGGCTTTCTGAGTTCATTCAATCCCCCAAATTGTTTTTTTTATTTTTTAAATTTTTATTATGAATATTTTTGTAGCAAAGTTAAACTTTGACACTCGTGAGTCTGATTTACAGACCGCATTCGAAGGGTATGGTGACGTGGAATCTTGTAAGATTATTATGGATAAGTTTTCTGGTAAGTCTAAGGGCTTCGGCTTTGTAGAAATGCCTAATGAAGACGAAGCGAAAGCTGCTATCGATGGTTTAAACGACCAAGATTTTGACGGCCGAACTATCGTTGTTAAAGTAGCTGAGCCAAGAGAGCGTAGAGACAACAACCGTGGTGGTGGTGGTGGATATGGCGGCGGAGGCGGCGGAGGAAATCGCGGAGGCGGTGGATACGGCGGCGGAGGCGGCGGAGGAGGATACGACAGAAGATACTAGAATCTATTGATTCCAGCTATTCTATTGTAACCACTTACAACGAATAAAATATCGAAAGCTCCCATCTTGGATGGGAGCTTTCTTCTTTTGTATACATACATTAGAAAGTGTGCTAATTCATTTTTCAACGAAATAGAAGCAAGCACATCGAACACTTCTTGCTAATTCTCGTTGAAGAACAAGTAACAACTAAAAATTAACTTCAATATTTATAATCGTTTATTTAATCTTAATATCACTTAAGGAGTGAAAGTTAAATAAAAGATTGAGTGTGAAAATATTGAAATTATTTTTTGTTTAATATTAAATACTCATAGCACTCAATTTTATACAAATTAATACATGACATTCAAAGATCTTAGGTTAGTAGACCCCATATTAAAAGCCCTCGAAAAAACTGGATACGTAAATCCAACTCCCATTCAAGAACAATCCATCCCTATTTTACTTCGCGGAAAAGACTTGTTAGGCTGTGCTCAAACAGGTACAGGGAAAACGGCAGCTTTCGCCATTCCAATCCTTCAAAATATTTATCTTCAAAAATTAAGAGAAGATAAAGAAAATCGTCCAAATAGCAATCGGAAAATTAAAGCCCTCATCGTTACACCTACCAGAGAGTTGGCCATTCAGATTGCAGATAACTTTACAAATTACGCTCGGTTCATGGATGTAAGGAACACCGTGATTTTTGGTGGTGTAAAACAAGGGCCACAAACAACTGCACTTCGTAGAGGTGTAGATGTATTGGTAGCCACACCTGGTCGACTACTTGACCTTATTGATCAAGGATACATCAACTTAGGAAACATTGAATACTTCGTCTTAGATGAAGCAGATCATATGTTAGACATGGGTTTTATCAATCCCATCAAAAAGATTATTTCTAAATTGCCAACGCAAAGACAATCTCTGTTCTTCTCCGCTACTATGCCTCCGAAGATCGTAGAATTGTCAACCAAAATATTGGGACAGTACGAATCAGTCACCATTCAGCCAGAACAGGCAACCGCAGAAAGAGTAGATCAAGGCGTATTTTTCGTTTCTAAGAGTGATAAAACTAAATTGTTGATCCATTTGATTGAAAAAGAAAATGCATCAACAACATTGGTATTCTCTAGAACAAAACACGGAGCCAATAAAATTGTCAAAATCTTAGACCGCAGTGGTATAAAGGCGGAAGCAATTCATGGTAATAAATCACAGGCGCAACGACAACGAGCTTTGGCTAACTTCAAAGAGGGAAAAACCAATGTGCTGATCGCTACAGATATTGCTGCAAGAGGAATTGATGTATCAGGCCTTCAACTCGTTATCAATTACGATTTACCAAACGTAGCAGAGACCTACGTTCACCGAATCGGTCGAACAGGTAGAGCAAAAGCCAGTGGTGTTGCTTATTCTTTCTGTAACTCAGAAGAAAGAGCTTTCCTTCGAGACATTCAGAAGCTAATTGATCAAAAGATTCCTGTGATGGAAGATAACCCTTTCGAAGATGACGGCACAGAGGTCATAGAACCAAAATCAAATAGCAACTCTCGTAGACAACAACCTCGACAGAGACCTTCCCGACGACCAAACAACCGCAGCAATAGTAGAAGCGGTGAAAGCGGCGGCGGCGGTGGAAACTGGAGACGACGATAATCAAGTGCTACACAAAAAATAACTTCAACATTACAAATGTTGAAGTTATTTTTTTGTTCTTAATTTTAAAGCTCGTCCTATAATAAATGTCTCTATAAAATCGTAGTTTTGCCATTCAAAACATACGAAATGGCAAACTACGAAATCCCTTATTTTGGAGCACTCAATCTCCAACAGCTTGAAGCTTATGCTACAGAAACCATTGAGTTTAAAAATCGGTCGGTTACCATCGACATGAATTTATTAAATGGCAATAGCGTAAGTGAAGCAGAAATGAAAGTCATCAAAGGCTTCCTGGAAAACTTGGAATCCTACACCAACCAAATCGGTACCATCCTTCCTACGGACTATTCTGCCCGCGGAGCGACCTATGATTACATGGAGGAATTCCTACGCGAATTAGACGATGAAGACCTCCTCAGTGCCCTACACGGAACAGATGAGGAACTTTCCACGGAAGAGCGTATGTTTCAAAAATTCTACATCAAACGTATCAGTTTTTACCCGGAAAAAGAAGATGAACTATTGGCTGTTATTGACTACGCCATCAGTGGGAATGTCACTGAAGATGTTTTGGTAGTGATGCTTAACAAGCAAATGAAACTGAAGGGGATCGTGATTGAACGAGGTTGATAAGAAAGAAGGTAGATCAGGTAGATGTGCTTGCTTTTAGTGTGGGGGCTACGATTGCCTGGAAAGCCATGCTAGCAGGGTTGAAAGTAGATCGGTTCTATGGGGTGAGTGGGACGCGATTGCGTTATGAAACAGAAAAGCCGGATGCTGTAATTGAATTGTTATATGGTGAGTCGGATTTGTATAAGCCGAAAGAGGATTGGTTTAAGCAATTAAATATAAGAGCGTATATTTTGAAGGAAGCGGGGCATGAACTATATAAAGAGAGTAGGGGGATTGAGTACGTTTGTGAACAATTGAAAGCAGATGTAAAGCCTCTAACGAATAAAAAGTAAATTGGACAAACAAAAAGCCAACGCGTTTATCGCATTGGCTTTTTGTATATAGTACCCTCGTCTCCTGGTTTGGGTATCAAGTAGTATTGATTGTTTGCATGAATTATAACCCAGCTGCAGCTTCATCCGCCGTTTTTTTCGGAACCACATTCACATCAATAATCGGTTCTGCTCTATCTAACAAAACAATACACTCCCGGCTTAAATTCTTCAAGTGAACTTTCTTGCCAACCTTGTGGTATCGCTCCGTTATTTTATTCAAAGCTTCAATCGCCGACATATCAACTACTCGGCTTTCCTTAAAGTCAATAACAACCTCATTGGGATCATAGAGTACATCAAATTTATCATTGAAGACCGCTACAGAACCAAAGAATAATGGACCATAAATTTCATAGTGCTTCACTCCATCGTCGTCAAAGTGCTTTCGGGCACGAATTCTTTTTGCATTATCCCAAGCAAAAACCAATGCTGCTATAATAACACCGATGATTACCGCAAGTGCAAGGTTGTGTAAGAACGCTGTTACAAGTGTTACCAAAACCATTACAAAGATGTCTGACTTAGGCATCTTATTGAAGGTCTTAAGGGATGCCCATTCAAATGTTCCTATAGCCACCATGATCATCAGACCGGTTAAAGCAGCCATTGGCATTTGCTCAATTAAGCCAGAGCCAAACATGATGAAAAACAAAAGCATCAATGAAGCAACTATACCCGATAAACGAGCACGAGCACCAGAAGAAATATTAATCAAACTCTGACCGATCATTGCACAACCACCCATACCTGAAAAGAATCCAGAGATGATGTTTGCAGCCCCTTGAGCTATAGCCTCTCTGTTGCCCTGTCCACGTGTTTCTGTAATTTCGTCAATGATATTTAGCGTAAGCAAACTTTCAATTAAACCAACACCAGCCATGATACAGGCATAAGGTAGAATGATGGTGAAAGTCTCCATCGTAAGTGGAACCATTGGAATGTGGAACGGTGGGAAACCACCAGAGATAGAAGCAATGTCTCCAACAGTCTTGGTTTCAATTCCAAAAAAGTATACCGCTCCGAATACGGTTAAAATGGCTACTAAAGAGGCAGGAATGGCTTTATTGATTTTGGGTAAACCCCAAATAAGCAACATGGTAAGGAATACCAAGCCAAGAAGCATATATAAGGATCCTCCTGCAAGCCATGCTCCAGAAGGATCTTTAAATTGATCTAATTGAGAGCCGAAGATGATGATGGCTAAACCATTTACAAAGCCAAAAATAACAGGATGCGGTACCAGTCTCATCAATTTACCTAACTTAAGTAATCCAGCAGCTACCTGAATAGTACCCGCTAAAACCACTGTTGCAAAAATGAACTCCACACCATGAGATTGGGCCAAAGCCGCAATAACAATTGCCACCGCACCAGTCGCTCCGGAAATCATACCAGGACGACCACCAAAGATCGAAGTAATCAAACCCATTACGAAGGCTGCGTAAAGCCCGGTAAGTGGAGAAAGCCCTGCAATCAAGGCAAAGGCAACGGCTTCTGGAATCAGCGCCATGGCTACGGTTAAACCCGAAAGAACCTCCGTTTTATAGTCCACCTTTTGTGACAAATCGAAGAGGTTGAAATACTTTTTCATGAGTATAATTTTTAGATCTTTGACTAGAGTATAGTAGGGGTTATTTTTTAAGGGCGCAAAAGTACCCTTATATTTTAGATTACAAACAGTTTGAAACGTTATGTTTTCCAGAATGTTATCAGTCTTCTTGTACGAGGAAGATGAATTGAAAATGAGCGGTTGTGTTTTAGTTTTGATTGATGGTATTATTGTTAGATAAAATTTGGTTCAGGTTTGATATGCGTATCTTTAAGTCTTGGTGAGGGCTTTTAGGCAGGAGGAAAAATGGCAGAAAGTTTCTCTATATTCAAAACGGCTATTAATTCTATTAGGGGATAAAGATTTCAAAACTAAATCGCGATGAAAAATATAACAATATTTCTATTAGCTTTTATAAGCTCCGTACTATTTATCACCTGCGCAAAAGATGACGAGACGCCGCCAATAACTCCCCCGTAACAGGTTTTCCATCAAGCAATGGTGAAACCAATAATGATTATTATAAAATAGAAAGAATAAAACACCTATTTTCCTACATTCGGAAATTTACTATTGTTGACACAGATATAGCCCTTTGGGGCAGCCATAGCACATTCGAAGAATCCAAGACCTTACTTGATAAGGGTTTTACGGATGTTTATACAAGTCTAGACCTACCAACCAACCCCACAGCATTTAACCGAGTATACTTTAACCCCGAATTCGGTATAATCGGGTTCACCGATGGGCAAGGGGATTTATGGGTCTATGATAGCATGGAATAGAAGGCATCTAATTTATTCAAAAAAAAAGCCCCGATCAAAAAGACCGGGGCTCCATTACATGATTCTGCCACTATTAAACAGTGGCTATATTGACGAGCGTTGTAGCTCTTCCTGAGTCTGTGCTGTAACTGTATGCGCTGTTGTCGGGTAATCAAAGCCAATCCGTCCAGCATCATAACTCCGGTTTCCCGAAGGAATCTGAGCAAATTTCTCCACCCGCTTTCTAAAGAAGGCTTCCGTACGTCCGGTCAATCCTTTCCAGAACATTGAGGCAATGGAGTGATCCTCTTCCTCCTCTTGATACTCCACCTGTATGCCAGCACCTCGTCGGTAGACTTCCACAGATATGATACAGACAAAAGCAAGGATGACTGAAAAGCCAACAAAGAAGGAAAACAAGCCTCCCCAAAACTTAGCATTTTTAAACTTCGAATCCTGAACGGAAGTCATAGCCGCTTCCCCTTTTGCAACTGCACTATTCAAATTTTGCTTTTCTGATGCGATGGCTTTGTTTTTATTCTTTTGCCACTGATTCAGTTTTTTGCTTTGCTCAGATTGAAGTGCTAACAAGATGCTTGCTTTTTCACTTTCCAGCGCCAGTATTTTTTTACGAAATTTATGTGCCTGGCTTTTCGCCCACTGATGCCCTTGTGCAAACTTATCGTCATACTCACTGGCTTTCAGATTCATTCCATTAATTTTCGAATCAAACTGAGCCGCTCTTGCCGCAATGACTTCCGACTGACTGGTTTTTATAACCATCAAATCATCATTCAATCGCTCATGGATGTCCTTTACCGAAGTTCTATAATCCGCTTTTAAAGCGCTTTCATCGAAGACGGTCCCAACAGGAACGTTGGATACAAAGGCATGGTTGATCCCATTGGTAGACAAACGAAAGGACAACACACCCATACCGATAGTAATCATGGTGACAATGCTAAACAGTCCGATGTACCAGGCGTTTTTCAATCGCTTCCAGACAAGCGCTCTGGTTAGGACTTGTAGGAATTTTCGACCTCCTAATTCCAACAACGCTACTACAAGTACCATGGCTAGAACGGAAACTAGAACGGAAACAAATTTAGAAGCCCCTGCCATTTCACTTTGGGTGATATACCAAATGGTAATCGCCTCTGTCAATCCGCTGATGACCTGCGCCACTTTTCCTATCAGGTCAATGCTTGGTGCAATCGGGCGGAATAGGTTGTAAAAATCGGAGTTTGTAGCTGCCGTTTCTCTTTCTTTTAGTTTTACTAATTTATTCATTAAATAGATTTTAAATAGACCATCCTTCCCTGAATATTGGGCATAGGAGCCTCTCTTGCTTTTTAGGTTCTTAATTGAAAGAAACCAAAAAGCAAATAACAAAATTCGTTGGCCGAAGAATAAAGTTTAATAAACTTCGACTACAACTATTACCGTAAAAACTTGGTAAACACTATCTAAAAGAAGGGAAAATATAAAACCCGAATGAAAGATTAGAAGGATAGGAAAATTTACTACCAAAAACAATTACTTACCCTCTTAGTACGGGGAGATTAACTTTAGGTCACATTTAATTGACAAAATAATAGGTGGAATGGCCTTAATGAGTTTATTTAGCCTCTAAACATGTATATCTAATGTTCTTGTTCTTCCCAGCTACTCTAGATAAGTTCTTTGTTTGATATGGTTAATTTCTAAGACTTAGACCTATCCTTTGCCGTCTTTTATTCGTAAAAAAGTGGTAGCGACTTTGTAGCGCCGTTGCAGTTAACTTTTATAAAACATTACATATAATCTTCTATCTTAGCTGCAGTACTGATTCGGGTGATTCAAGGTTCTGCGACGGTGGCGATGATTACTGCCGCAGGGATGACAGCTTCCTTGGTCGCGGATTAGTGGTGCTTTGTTGGTTATTGCGATAGCAGCGGGTGCATCAATCATGTCGCATGTCAATGACAGTGGTTTCTGGTTGGTGAGTCAGGATCATGGGCTTTCGGAAAAACAGACGTTTCAAAGTTGGACGATGATGACAACAATTTTAGCATTGTCAGACTTTGTATTTACATTGTTATTGTGGGCGATTGTTTAGTGAAATAATTAAAAATATCAAGATACCTAAATGGAAGAACAAATTTTAGATTCTGAATGTACAGATCAAAATAGAATCAAGGAGCCATCTTTTTTGCAATGGTTAACTATTGTTTTCCTTTGGTTGTGCTTAGTATATTCCATTTCAGAGGGACTTATTATCTATCCCAAAATCATAGTCTCAATTGTGTTTCTTGCCATTGCGACGCTTGTCAGTTTTAAAAACTGGAAAATTGGAACAACTCTAATTTTGATAATCCTAGTTTTAGCCACTTTAAATATTATTTCTTTTCTTCCGGTCACGGAGACTATTAGTATCCATATTGGGTGGTTTGCTTTTGGGTTCGAAAAGAAGTTTATAATTGTGCTTCTCGTTCATATTTTTCTAAATAGAAACTGGTTTCATTTAGGAAAAGAATTTAAAATGTCAGATGAAGAGGTGCAAGCGAATTTTGAATCAAGGGTTAATCGTTTTGTAGAGAAATTTGCGTCAAAGTCTAATGCAGAATTGGAAGTGATAGTTGAAAGTGATAAGCTAATAAAGGAAGCTAAAGAGGCTGCACAGCGAATTTTAGAAACCAGAAAAAGTAAGGAACCATGATAAGATTACGAGCCGCCATTTTAACTGACCTAGACCTGCTTATCTCCACAGAGCAGACGAAAACTAACAGTCGCTACATCTGTCCAAATACCAAAGCAGAACATGAACTCAATTTACAAAACGAAGACCTAGCCTATTTTATGGTTGAATCAATAGAGGATAAATTTATTGGTTATGTGATATTAGCAGGCAAAACCAACCTTAGTTCAAGCATCGAATTACGTCGAATTGTCATTGCCGAGAAGGGAAAAGGCTATGGTCGGAAGGCGTTGATCCTGATTAAGAAATATGCTTTCGAAGAATTAGCAGCCAATCGACTTTGGCTAGATGTCTTTGAATTTAATAAAGTTGGACTCCGTTTGTATCCTTCTGTAGGTTTTGTTAAAGAAGGTGTCCTGAGGCAGAGTTATCTAGGAGAGGAAGGGTATCGGAATCAGATTGTTATGTCTGTCTTAAAAGAAGAGTATCAAGGTTAATATTTTATTTGTTAACAAGAATATGGGTTTGTTCCAAAAATACTCAAGAGCATGAAACCATGCACATGCTTAAGTCTATTATATTCGTTCTGAATGTAAAATTGCTACTTCCCCCAATTATCTTTTAAAGTTGGCTGGTTTTCCCAGCTCTTTCAGGTTATATAAATTATTAATGTGTATTTATATAACAATTAAGCTTATAGGTTCGTATTAGCAGTTGTAAATACATTATGATCACTCAATGGATAAGCGAAAATGCATAGACTTAGTCAAACAATACTTATTGGTTTTATGCTCCTCTCTCCGCTCTTTGTAGCCAGTCAGAGCAATGGAAACCAAGAGGGAAAGGGAGTCGAAGGGATATCAGACGACCCAGTCTTCTTAAGGTGTTTACAACAAATTCCTCCCTTTCCGGAAGGACAGGTCACTGTCGTGCAGGAACAAATAAGTAGTTGCCAAAAGTTATTGGTAAAGGGCTTGAAGGTATCGAATGAGCACCGTTTGGATTTTGCCATCAGGCAAATGAAACTCCTACAATCATTGGGGAAGAATGAAGCCTTATTAAAATTGGTTTTAGATTATAAAAAATTAGCAACTCAAGAGGATATTCCTATCACACTTAAAAACAACTACTTTTTTATAGCTGCTCAAACCCAGGTTCTCTATGGCGATATTCCAAATGCGGTGAACACCTATACCAATCTACTGAATACAGCTGAAGAAAATCTTGACATGACTTATATTTTTCACAGCTTGTTTGACCTTGGAAAATTGTACGAAGAACAGGAAGATTTTTCAAAGGCTGAGCTGTATTATCAACAGGCTCATAACTATGTCAAATACAATAGAATCACGAATGATCTTCATGCTAATTTGCTGGAGGCGATAGTAGAGATGCATTTAAAAGCAGAACAATTCAGCAAAGCAAGGCTTTTTATCCTGGAGGGTTTAAACTTCGCACAGGCGAATGATAATAAAGAATATCACCTTAGGTTCCTTTTGCTAAAAGGAAAATTCGCACTTCTAATTGAAAATTTTTCTAGGGGGAAGGAAGCATACGTAGAAGCTTTAAAATTTGAGGACTTGCTTGGAAATCAAACCATTAATAAAAAATATAAGGAGTTTATGGTGGAGTATTATATAGCTAATCAACAGTTTGACGAAGCTATAGTTGCTCTTGAAGGATTGATGTTGGAAGAGGTCTCTTTGAAGAAAACGAAAGAATGGAGTACTCGCGCTCACGAAATTTATTTGCTTAATGGGAACTATCAAATGGCTTACGAAAACTTGCTCCAATCAACAGTATTGGAGAAGCATATTAAAAATGATATTAAAATAAAACAATCATTTTACAAGAGGCAAAAAGAAGAAGCGGATAAATCCTTCAATGCTGATGAAATGTTAGCCGTTCAATTTTCTAATGAAAAAAGACAAAACTACTTTACCTATGCTTTTGGGTTTATGAGTCTTGTAACTACATTGTTATTTTACTTTTTGAAAGAGCAAAAAAGGAATACTAATAAGCAAATTGAGGCTCAACTTGAGGAGCGGACAAAGGAGTTGCAACTTGAAATAACAAGTCTAACTGAATCTCAGAAAGAAGCTACTGCTTTTAATGAAATTCTTACCCATGATTTACGTGGACCAGTCCGGAATATCATAGATTCTAGTGCTTTGGCTCGTAAAGAAATTCCTGACAATTCCAATACGTCAAGTCACCTAAGGTATGTCCTGAAAGGTAGTAAGCAACTTCGTCAATTGATAACAGATATTGGTGTTTTTCAGGAGGTTAGCGACAAGGAGCCGGAGCCAATGGAACTGATTGATACCAATAATTTAATGAAAGATCTAGTAGAATCTATGGACGTTTTATTAGAGGAAAGCGGTGCTGAAATTAACTTCCCGGAATTGCCTTCTGTACTAGGGCGTCAAACGACACTTTTTTCAAGTTTTAAACATCTAATAGAAAATGGAATAAAATATAACAATAGTAGTACACCTATCATTGGAATCCAGTATTTCAGGAACGTCGATATGCACTTTTTTCAAATAAAAGACAATGGTATCGGGATTTCAAGTACCTATCATGAGTTCATTTTTGAATTGTTCAAACGATTGAACGGAGGGGAATTTTGTGAAGGATCTGGATTGGGACTTAATGTAAGTCAAAAACTATTAGAGAAGTTGGGAGGGGCAATTACAGTTCTTGAATCAGAAGAAGGAAAAGGGAGTACTTTTCAAATTAGCTTCCCAATCTTAGAAGAACCAAAGGTAGTTGAATCGCACGTAGATATCAACGGAAATAAGCAGTCAGAATCGGACGGAATCTATTTTACAATGCACTAAGGATGAGCAGCTACCCAAACTTCACCATCTTCAAAAAATTCTTTTTTCCAAATAGGTACTGTTTCCTTTAGCGTGTCAATCGCAAATTCGCATGCCTCAAAAGAAGCCTTACGGTGCGGAGTTGAAACCGCAATCACCACTGCAATTTCTCCAATCCCCAAGGTTCCCGTTCGATGATGAATAGCCATTCGTTTCACTCCCCATCTTGATACTGCTTTCTCTGCTATCTTTTTCATCTCCGCAATGGCCATCGGTTCATAAGCCTCAAATTCCAATTTCAATACTTTCTTCCCCTGAGTCTGATCCCTAACCGTACCAACGAAAACGGTCAGCCCTCCCGCTCCGCTGGAAGAAACGAGATCAATACAGGACTGCGGATGTAAGACCGTTGTTAGGATTTTTATATCAATCATACTATATTACAAGTTATTGTTATTGTTATAAAAAGGGCACACGCAAGACTCTGGAGGAGTCGACCCTATATTCACCCCGAGTAGCAATTCGGGGCTCGCAAAAAAAACAAGAGGAGTCAGCCCCCACTCACAGGCGGAATAATAACCACCTCATCGCCGGCCTTAATCACAAAATCATCCTCCTGATACTCCTCATTCACCGCGATGGCCATTGAACGCAATCGCTCAAAATCAGGAAACCGTTTACAAATGGTTTCCTTCAGAGATCCGACCGTTGTTCCATCGGATAGGTTTAGTTTTAATTGGCGGTCACCAATAATATCTTTAGCTATCCCAAACGCTATAATTTCTGTAGTCATTTTTTCTTTATTTACTTTGAAATGTCAAATCGAACCAATCGGCTAAACTAATCCGCCCGACAAGCAGCAAATTAGAAACAAATTCCTAACTTTATACGATTCTTAGGTCAAATTTTTTCAAGGGGTATTAGAAAACTTATACATGCTATACGATAACCACGGAAGAAAAATAAATTATCTGCGTCTTGCAGTTACAGATCGATGCAATTTACGCTGTTTCTATTGTATGCCGGAAGAAGGAATTAATTATATTCCTAGGAAAGAGCTATTGAGCTATGAGGAAATGGAGCGCATTGTTAAGGTAATGGTCGGCTTAGGTATTGAAAAAGTTCGGATCACGGGAGGTGAACCTTTCCTCCGCAAAGGAATGATGGACTTTCTTAAACGCCTGACAGAGATCGAAGGACTTAAAAAGCTCAATATCACAACCAATGGAACCCTCACTTCAGGTAGAGTTCATGAGCTGAAGAAGATGGGCATCAATTCTGTTAACCTCAGTCTCGATAGTTTGGATCCAAAACGTTTTTATGAGATCACCCGAAGAGACGAATTCAAAACGGTCATGAACACTTTGGATGAACTGATAGAGAATGGAGTTCCCACAAAAATAAACACGGTCGTTATGAATGATCGTAATATTGATGATATTCTTCCATTGGTCAATCTTGCAAAAGACCGACCAATTGATGTTCGATTTATTGAAGAAATGCCATTTAACGGAAGTGGGAAAACAGAAGACCTTATTTGGACTTTCCCTAAAATTTTGGAACATATATCAGCAGCACATCCCCAAATACAAAAAGTACAGGACCCACCTCATTCTACTTCTTTCAATTATCAAATTCCTGGTTTTAAAGGAAAGATTGGAATCATCGCAGCTTATAGTCGCCTTTTTTGTGGCACCTGTAATCGAATCCGTTTGACACCTCAAGGTCAGTTGAAAACCTGTTTGTACGACAATGGGGTTTTCAATCTGCGTAATATTCTTCGGGAGGGAGCTACAGATGAGCAGTTGGAAAACACCTTGTTAGAAGCATTGAAGATCAGAGCGAAAGATGGCTTTGAAGCAGAGAAAAATAGAGATTTTGATTTCCCTATTTCTGAGTCAATGGCAACCATCGGAGGTTAATTGTAAAAAAAACCGATATTCGCACTTTCACAAAACAAGCGTTCACATATGTCCATTGAAAAACCTACTCTTATTCTCCTTGCGGCCGGCATGGGCAGTCGCTACGGAGGACTCAAACAATTAGATTCCATTGGCTCCAACGGAGAAACCATTTTGGACTACTCTGTTTACGATGCCATTCGTTCTGGTTTTGGAAAAGTTGTCTTCGTTATTCGAGATCATTTCGAAGAAGCCTTTGAAGCAAAAATTGCCGCTAAATTTCGACCACATATCGAAGTTGTCTATGCCTATCAACCCGTCAACCTTGACGATTATGATGGCGTTGAAAGGACAAAGCCCTGGGGCACGGGCCATGCGGTTTTGGTTGCAAAAGAAATAACAAATGCACCTTTCGCAGTAGCCAACGCGGATGATTTTTACGGACACGATTCCTTTAAGGCTGTTGGTTCTTTTTTACAAAACAAAGTCAGTTCAAAGCACTTCGCAATGGTCGGCTTTGAATTAAGCAAGACGCTTTCCCCGAATGGATCTGTTTCTAGAGGAGTCTGCTCGGTTGATGAAAACAATCTGCTGGTAACTGTAGTTGAAAGAACAAATATCATTTCCGAAAAGGAATCCATATTCTATTTAGAAAATGAAGCAAAACATAAGCTGAATAGCGAAGTCCCCGTCTCCATGAACTTATGGGGTTTCCATCAAGATTTTTTTAGCGAATTAGAAAACCATTTTCAAACTTTCGTTCAGAACAATAAAGAGAATCCCAAGGCAGAATACTACATTCCATTGGTTGTAAATGAATTGTTGGAAAGCAATCAAATTAACTTGGAAGTCTTGCCCACCAAATCTCAATGGTTCGGCGTAACCTATCAAGATGATAAGCCAGACGTACAAAAGAAGATCAACAAACTAATAGCCGAAGGCGTTTATCCAAGTCCACTCTTTTGAGGAAGTATATTGGTTAATTTGTGTAATACTAAGTTAATAGGTGCGCTCAATTCGCGATAAAAAAACTTTGTGTTTCTTCGTGTCCTTTGTGGTTAAAAAGAAACTTCGAGCAAAGCGAGAAGCAAAACACCAATAAAAAAGTCCAGATACTTGTGGTTATTAAACGTAGCGCCGTAGCGGTTACCAAAAAACAAAAAAAGCCCGAGCAAAAATGCCCGGGCTTCTTTTTTATCTAACAAGTAAATTATTACTTCTTAATCGTCACATCGCCTTTGTACAAGGTCTTAAATCCGTCAACGAATTCAATTTCAGTAATATAGACAAAAACGCCAGGGTTTAGACCTTTTCCTTTGAAAGTACCATCCCATGCCCATTCAGCTTCCGAATCATCAAGGTTGAAGAATTCTGCCTCGTGTACAATTTCTCCCCAACGATTGAATATTCTAAAGTAGTTGACTTTTTCAATACTTCTATCAAAATCACCAGGATACATTTTGAATATATCATTAAATCCATCACCATTCGGAGAGAAAGCATTCGGTATATATACCGGACGATCTTTGTTCACATCTACAAGAATATCTCTAGTAATAGAACACCCGAAAGTGTCAATCAGTGTTACAGAGAAAGTCGTCGAATAGAATAAGGTGGAGTCTGTCTGAGGATTGAAACAGATAACAGAATCAGGGCATTCCAGAAATTCAATTGGACTCCATAATAAGGTGTCAATAGCTCCATTTGGAATACTGTAAGTCGGATTAAGATTAATCGATTCATCTCCTAAATTAGTTGCATAATAATCAAGTTCTAATCCAGTATTGAATATAATCTCCAAAGGTGCAGGTTCTGAGAGAGAGAGCTCTGTTTCAAAAGTACATCCATCAGCATCCTCTATCGTAATTTCATAAGTCATATTTCCTTCAAGGAAACTGAATAGTGGGAAGCTGCCGAAAGCCCCTCCATCAATGGAATACATATATGGTGCTGTTCCTCCTGAAACTCCAGTTATATTAATGAAACCATCTGTATCTCCAAAACAAGAAGGAGGGGAGATGAGTGGATCAATAGCAAACGGGAAATTAGTAGCTGGATTGACAACCACAGAATCCGAATCATTACATTCATTCCCTGAGTTTAAAACTTCTAGGAAGTAAGTACCTGGTTCTGTAACATCAATGTTAACACTGTTGGAAAGAACGGTACCATTGGCATCTGTCCATTCGTAAGTATCTGCTCCAGTTGTTCCAGTACCACTTAGGGATACGACCTCGTCTGCACAACCAAACTCCGCAAGATCTCCAGCTTCAGCTACGGGTGTGTTAGTGTCTTCTGTTACGACTACGATGTCGTTTTCTGTACAACCATTGTCCGTATCTAAAGTAGTCAGTGTATAAGTACCAGGAGCCGTTGCGGTAGCAGTTGACTGATCTGTTGGGCCATCAATAACACCATCTAGTGTAGACCATGTTAACGTGATGGTTGCACCCATTTGAGAATCACTACCATCTAAAGTTACACCATCTAGGTTGGTACAATCTAAAACTTGATCGTCACCGGCATTTGCAATTGGATAAGCGGTGTTATCTGTTATATCAATAGTACTAAAGTTATCACAACCATTAATGTCGTTAACAACATATAGGATATAAGTTCCTGCAGTCAAAGCTTCCAATTGGTTACTTGTAGTGATGGTTCCTTCTGGATCCTCCCAGGTAACAGTAGTGTTAGGTTCGATAACTGTAGAAAGCTCTACGCCGCCAGTACAGTCTAAAGAGCCTGCAAATTGAATAATTGCATTAGGAGGAAGTGTATCAAGTCCAACACTAATAAACGCTGGTTCTGAATCACAATTCAAATTGGTATTCGTAATGATAAACGAGTAATCTCCCGCATCACTTGCTTGACCTAGTGTTATGCTTTCGTCGTTCATATTGGCAGCATTTATAGAAGGTCCTGTCCAGGTTACCTGGTAATCAGCTCCCAATGTTCCATCTGCTTGAAGCGTAACTGTAATATTGTTGTTACAATCTAAAATTAAATCACCAAGAGAGGTTGCAACAGGAACCGAAGGATCTGCTGTGATTTCTACAGTTGCAGTATTTGTACAACCAGAAGCATCTGTCACTGTCAAGGTGTAAATGCCTGGTGACGTAATCACAGGGTTGTAGCTGTCTTGACCAGAGTCATAAGTTCCTCCAGTCCACATCGGTGTTCCGCTACCGCTACCCATTAGGGTTGTAACGTTTCCATTACTACAGGAAAGCTCAGCAGTAGGGCCTGCGTTTGCAGCAGGTAAGTCAAATACATTAATAACAATACTTTCACTAAAGTTACATCCGTCTTCGTCAAAAGAGTAAGTCACTGTATTCGCTCCGTTAACTAACGCAGCATCATCAGGATTGAACATTCCGGTAGTCGCATTTACTATACCTGTTCCTGTCCAACTACCTATTCCCGTTCCATTGCTACCAGTAATGGTAACTTCTAAATCAATCATGCCTGTAGGTGTTGCTGTTTCACAAACATCACCAACTGGATCAATTACTAGGTTGACAGTAGGACAAGCAGAAGCTTCACAAGTTTCACTTGTTTCACTATTACCACAAGGGCCGTTGCCAACTGCAATTAGCGTAACCATAACTTGATCTCCCTCCGCTAAGCCAGTAAATTCAAAACTAAGTTCAGTTTGGCTAACTCCGTTTACAATATAATCTGTAACACCCGGAATAGCATCCCATGTAAATTCAACAGAGTTCAAAGTTGGGTTACAAATAATGTTAGGTAATGGAAGTGGCGCATCAACCTGAATGTTTTCAGTTTGCGTTCCAGAGTTACAACCATTGTTGATTACTTCAAGGCTTACATCTTGACTACCAGCAGTAGGGAATTGGATGGTATAGTTTTCCTGACCTAAATCAGTTACGATAACTCCGTTTCCAAAGTCCCAGTTGTAAGTAGCTGTTCCGGAGAAAACACCTTGATAAATAACGTTTACTTCGCCACCAATACAAGCCTCCGCATCCATAGTAAAGACCGCAGAAGGTATTTCATTAACAATGATATCAATAGTAGTAGAGTAGTTACATGGAGGCTCTGAATAAGTGTATGTAATTTGGTTTGGACCAATTAGAACACCTACTGCATTTGGATTAAAAGTACCCATTACCTGATCGGTAATTCCGATTCCAGACCATAGTCCAGACCCACCATTTCCTCCCGTTACTACGACATTCAAATTGATTGGCCCATCGCCAATACAAAGTTCCATTACCGGATCTATTGTTACATCAATATTATTTGGACATTCTTCAGCAGTACAAGATTGTGTTGCTTCACTATTTCCACAAGCACCCGTTCCAAGAGCAACTACAGTAATGGTTTCCATGTCTCCAGTATTCAAACCAGACACAGTAAAGGAAGTGCCACCTTGTGGTACATTGTTCACCGTATATCCATTCGCACCAGGAATAGCATCCCAGCTGAAGGTAATTGAAGTTGTCGTTGTTTCACAAGTAATAACTGGAACAGCTAAAGGAGCATCTACTTGTACATTTAAAATAGCAAGTTCAGAAGTACAGTTGTTTTCAATCACTTGTAAAGTGATTGTTTCAATACCAGCAACTGGCATTTGCACTTCGTATACTTCCTGTCCAAGATCAGTTACAACAGTTCCGTTTCCGAAATTCCAAATGTAAGTGGCTACAGCGTTGAAAGTTCCATTAAAAGCAACCGATATATTTCCGCCTTCACAAACAGTCGGATCAACAGTAAAGGAAGCAGTTGGCTGTGGTATAACAACAATGGTTATAGTTTCAGAACCCGTACAATTTCCATCTACGTAATTATAGGTGATGATATTCGGTCCGGCCGAAACAGATACAGCGTTTGGATTGAACAAGCCAGTGGTAGCGTCTTCAATACCTGGGCCTGACCATTGACCAGTTCCAGGGCCGGAAACAACTGCGTTTAAATTGATTGGCATTGCAGAAGCATCTAAACAAATATCTGCAACGGGGTCAATGTCAATTTGTACCGGAGGACAGTCATCCGCTGTACAAGTTTGCGTTGCTTGACTGTTTCCACAAGAGCCATTACCTACTGCAATTACAGTGATGGTAATCATGTCTCCTGCATCCAAGCCAGAGGCGGTATAAGAAGTACCAGGCTGAGGAATATTATTTACTAAGTATCCAGTGGCACCTGTAATAGCGTCCCACGTAAACTCAATGTTATCAGTTGAACTGTTGCAAATGATATTTGGCTCAGCCAAAGGTGCATCAATTACAACTGTTTGACTCATTTGTTCTGAAGGACAACCTGCAAGAGAAGTAACCGTTAATGTCACTGTTTGATCTGCCCCAGCAGGGAAATGTACTTCGTAAGGACCAGCACCAGTTCCATCAGCATAATCAGCGTTTCCGAAATCCCAGTTATAAGTTGCTGTAGCAGTAGCGGTACCCGTATAGTTGACGGTCACAGTATCCGCTGCACAAATAGGAGAGGGGACTGTAAAGTCAGCAGTTGGTTGACTGTTTACAACAACATCTATTGATTGAGAATACATACAAGGGCCTTCGGTGTAAGTATATGTAATAGGATTGTTACCAATGTTTGCTGCGTTTGGATCGAAGGTGCCGATTACCGGATCACTGATGCCGGTTCCAGACCAAAGTCCACTACCAGTTCCTGCGCTTCCAGTGACAACAACATTTAGGTTAATGATCCCTGTGTTTGCATCTAAGCAAATTGGAGCTACAGCATCAATCACCAGATCTACTATCGGACAATCTTCAGCAATACAAGTCTGAGTAGCTTCGCTGTCTCCACAAGGTCCGTTACCTAAAGCGGTGACAACAATGGTAACAGCGGTTCCTGCAGCCAAACCAGTTACTTCATAAGTGGTACCTACATTTGGTACATTATCTACTAAGTATCCAGTGGCACCAGGAATAGCAGCCCATGTAAATTCTATCGAACTAGTAGTTGTATTACAATTGATAACTGGAGCAGCAAGTGGTGTTTCCACTTCAACATCGATCGTTACCGGAGCAGACTCACAAGTATTTTCAGATACCGTCAAAGAAACAGTGTAAGTTCCTCCGGCATTCCATTCTATTTCATATGGGCCTGCACCTGTTGCAGCAGTAGTGTTAGTACCTCCGTTGAAGTTCCAAATATAAGTTGCATTTGCAGAAGCAGAACCAGTGTAAGTAATGGTACTAGTAACATCATTACAAATAGGACTAACGACTGTAAAGTCAGCAGTCGGAATTGGATTTATTGTAGTTGAGAAACAAACTTCAGCAGAAGAACCACAATTGTTATTCGCAGTTACACAAATCGTTGCATCAGCAGAATTATCATAGTCTACCGTAATGTTTGTCGTATTTTGACCTCCTGTAATGGTAGCACCACCTACAGTGGACCAAGTATAATTATTGGCTCCTGCCACTGGTAGGATACTATAATCTACACTCAAAACACCTGCACAAACCGCATCATCAGCTGGAGCGATTGGAGCAGCAGGAATTTCATCAATGGTAACATCGAAGCAAGCCTGAGCGGAAGGACCACAATCATTATTTGCAGTAACGCAAATCTGACCACTTGTTGCAGTTCCCCAGTCTATTGTTATTTCGTCGGTATCAATACCGTTTGTTATCGTTGCATCAGCAGGAATGGTCCAGGTGTAAGATGTTGCACCCGCAACTGGGTTTACACTGTACACATCACCTGTTGTTCCTTGACAGACCGTTGGATCTTGTGGAGCAATAGGAGCCTGAGGTGTTGTATTTACCATAATGGCAAAACAAGTTTCAGGACCATCGCCACAATCATTAGAAGGTGTTACACAAACATCACCTCCTGTAGTTCCCCAGTCTATTTGGATGCTTGTACTGTTTTGTCCATTGGCAATTGTTGCACCAGCAGGTACAGTCCAGGCGTATCCATTTGCATTCGCTACATCAGCAATCGTATATACATCGCCTTGTAAGTTTTCACAAATAGTGGCATCAGCCGGAACGATAGCCGCAAGAGGGACATCGTTAATTGTTATATTAAAACAAGCTTGAGGGCTCATTCCACAATCATTATCTGCAGTTACACAGATTTGGCCTGAAGTAGCATTCGCCGCCCAGTCAACTTCTATTTCTGTAGTTCCTAATCCATTTACAATAGAGGCGCCAGCAGGCATAGTCCAAGTATAAGAAGTTGCACCAGCTACATCAGCAACAGTGTAAGTTTCGCCTTGATCACCAGCACAAATAGTTGCGTCCATTGGCGCGGTTGGCGCTGGAGGTACCTCATCAACTGTTACTGTAAAGCAAGCTTGAGGACTGTCACCACAAGAGTTAGTTGCAGTTACACAAATGTCACCAGTAGTAGCCGTACCCCAGTCAACATTAATAGAGGTAGTATTATCTCCGTTTGTAATTGTTGCACCAGTAGGGATGGTCCAGATATAACCTGTAGTATTTGCCACAGGAGCAATAGCATAATTAGAATTTGCGGTACCTGCACAAACGTTACTGTTTGCGGGAGGTGTTGGCATAGGAGGTACATCACCAATCATTACATCGAAACAAGCCGGAGCAGAAGAACCACAGTTGTTATCAGCGGTGATACAAACTTCACCACTTGTTGCAGTTCCCCAATCAATGTCAATGGTATTTGTTGTTTGACCTGAAGCAATGGTTGCGCCAGTAGGCACCGTCCAAGTATAAGTTATTGCACCAGTAACCGTAGGTACCGTGTAAGTGTCTCCTGTTAAGCCAGCACAAATAATAACATCCACAGGAGGCGTTGGTTCTACCGGAGCTTCATCAACTGTTACGTTGAAACAAGCTTGAGGACTTGATCCACAATTGTTATTTGCGCTTACGCAAACTTGACCACTTGTTGTTCCCCAGTCAACCTCTATTTCGTTTGTTGTTTGACCACCTGCGATAGAAGATCCAGCAGGAACAGTCCAGGTATAAGAAGTTGCGCCCATTACGGTAGCTACTGTAAACATATCGCCAGTTGTATTGGCACATACGATTACGTCTGCTAAGGTTTCTGGAGCAACAGGAATTTCGTCAACGGTTATATCGAAGCAAGCTTGTGGGCTTGATCCACAGGTATTATTTGCAGTAACGCAAATCTGACCACTTGTTGCAGTTCCCCAATCTACTGTTATTGTATTTGTATTGTTACCAGAAGCTATTGTTGCTCCAGTTGGTATTGTCCAGGTATAGTTGTCTGTAAAAGCCACTGCTGCTACATTGTAAGCTACACCCGTTTCCCCAAAACAAACTGTTGAGTTTGCAGGAGGTGTTGGCATTGCAGGAATGGTTCCAACCGTTACATCAAAACAACCAGGAGTACTTGCGCCACAGGTGTTATCAGCGGTTACACATATTTGACCCGAAGTCGCATTTGCAGCCCAGTCGACAGTAATAGAAACGGTGTTTTGACCTGCGGTAATTGTTGCTCCTGCAGGAACAGTCCAGTTGTATCCGGTAGCAGTTGGTACTGCCACAATAGTGTATATCTGTCCGGTTACACCTGCACAAATTGCAACATCAGCAGGTGGAGTAGGAGCGACTGGCGCAGTAAGGATAGTTACATTAGCACAAACCTGTGGGCTTGTACCACAAGCGTTTGAGGCCGTAACACAAACCTGGCCTGATGCAGCTGTTCCCCAGTTGACCATTATATCTGTAGTGGTTTGACCTCCTGTAATACTTACACCAGTAGGAACGGTCCATGTGTAAGAGGTAGCGCCTGCTACGGCAGCAATACTAAAGGATTGCATTGGAACATTATCACAGAAGCTTACATCTGCTGGAGCTATTGGAGCAACAGGAGGACTTTCAATTGTTACATTAAAACAGCTTGGCTGACTTGATCCACAATCATTGTCTGCGGTTACACAAACTTGTCCGTTTTGAGAACCTGTCCAGTCTACTGTAATTGTATTTGTATTTTGTCCAGCAGTTATGGTTGCTCCAGTTGGTACTGTCCAAGTATAGGTGAAAGCACCAGGAACTAGAGGCACAGTATACATCTGTGGAGCACTACCTGAGCATAAGGTTATATCAGATAAAGCTGCCGGTGTATCTGGTAGTGGGTCTACAATGAAATCATAAATAGTAATATCGTAACAACCATTAAAATCTGTCCATTCATAAGACACTTGGAACGTACCGCCACCAAGAGCAGAAGGATCTATGCAACCATTTATGTCTGCTACGCCACCCCAACTTCCAACACCACCAGAACTCTCATTGTCAACAAAAACATCGAAACAGTATTGAAGATCAGATTCACATACTGCTGGAGGGTCAATAATTACAATAACAGGAAGAGGATTGATTATCATATCTACAGACTGAATGCCTGTGCAACCAGTAACAAAATCAGTAATTGTTACATTATAAGTTTCAGTATCAAATATAACTTCTGTCTCAGAGGAACCACCTAGACCATAGGTATCACTGGCCCATTGGTAGCCATAATTGCCACTACCTCCTTGGGTAACGGTAGCTGTAACAGTGGCTGGATCATTTAGGTCAATACAACTTTCTAGGCCAGGTAAGGCGTCAATATTAATAATCAATCCACTATTTGCAGCAACAGTAACTGAAGCTTCACCAGTACAACCTAAGAGATCAGTTACAGTAACAGAATAGGTTGTTGTTATAGTTGGACATACGTTGGCATTTTGAGAACCGGCAGGAATACCTTGATCCCATTCGAAGCCGACATAGGTGCCAGAACCGCCAGAAATAAAAGCTTCGATATCCGTACATTCACCTGCACAAACCGGAAGAACGTCTGGAATATTTACTTCTAAAGAAGGATAAACGGTTACAAGGAAATCCGTTGGCATTCCGACACAGCCTTCTGAAGTGTTGGTTCCTGAAACAGAATAAATAACGTTTATCGGAGCTCCGGTGTCATTGGTTAAAGTTTGATTAATTGTATTTCCACTTCCAGAGAAAGCACCATATTGATTTGGGTTAGGTGGATTGTCTGCTGGAGAAACGGTCCAGGTGTATTCTACATTCATTTGATTGGATGTTAGAGTGAAAAACACTGGACCACCAGCACAAACTTCTGCTTCCTGATAGTTGACGGTCGGACCCTCACAACAGTTTAGAGAAGCAAAGTTAACTTCAGGAACGTCTTGTGCGCAAACTGAAGGTCCCCCGTTCCAGCTTCCTGTCTCTCCATCAGCGAATGTGTAAACCTTCACAGAACAATCGACAAAGGATACATTTTGGTCACATTCGGGATATAATTTTGTAGTTAGATCAAAGCAAAAAGACCAAGGGCCATTTGTAGTGTTACATCCGGCTCCATCTCCAAAAGTACTATTTGGATTTCCATTATTCTGGCTAGCAAACCAACCTGGAGGTAGGACAGTGTTAGCCGTAATTCCTGTATTACTACAAGTTGGTTCTGTTATATGGCAAAGTTCGATATCACCATCACCGTCGAAATCTCCGACGGAAATATTTGGATTATCTTCATTATAAGTAATGGTTTCCCACCAATCCCAAGTAGCACCATAAACAGAATTAGGGACACTTGCGGTAGGGTCAAAAAGAGTTTCATCCCAACAATTTCCAAAAACTGGAACGATTCCTTGTAACCATTGACAATTATTACCTGAACCCTGAGGGTCAACCTGATAAGTGGAAATTTCAAAGCACATTGTAACTGTTTCTCCTGGCTGGTATGGTCCGTTATCAGGTGATCCAAACGAAGGAGACCCCGGCTGTACCGTCAAAGCAGATTCGGTAACACAAGCGCTAATATCGGCGAAGGTTTGTAAACAAAGATCAAAATAACCTCCATCACCAATAGCATTACTTACCGCTACAAAATAAGTGGTATTCCCTGTTATAGATTCGTTTACTAAGGTTACTTGCCCGTTCGTTCCACTTGAACAATCAGAGATTGGAGTTCCAGCGCAATCTAAAAAGACTTGTATACTTGGTTGGCTCATTGCAATAGGATCCTGAGCTACAACGCTTGCTGATAACAAGCCTGCTGTGGCGTCAGAGGTGAAACTAAACCAAACAACTTCTTCTGTAGCAAAATTACAGCTACCCGCTAAGCCAGGTTCTGGATTTGCTCCAATATTACAGCCCATTATTGGAGTACAAGGTGAACCAGTAACCGGGGTAGGATAAGGGGTGGCGTTTCCACAAAAATCATTATCTGAACAACCAGGAGGCAATCCCGTTTCCGTCATACAAACGGAGAAAGGACCTTCGCTGACTGTAGCTGTACTAACTAAAACCCAGTACTGTGTATTTTCCGTAAGATTATTGACGGTAAAAGGTCCGCCAGATCCACAATTATATCCATTAATATTAAAGGTTCCGTTACAATCAGGAGCAAAGGTTCCTACAATAGCCATGACATTTCCGCCAGCGCCTTGTACGTCAATTTCTAATTGATCCATGTCTGGTCCAAGTGTAGTGGAATACCAAACCGAATTTTGCTCTAAACCAGCACAAGCAGGATCTCCTACTGTCCAGTCTGGCGTTGCATCTAGAGTAGTTCCGTTGGTACAGCTACCATTGGCAACCACAGGAACCGCACTACAAGGATCATCGTTTGGTGGAGGAGGGTTTGGCGAATTACTGGTTATACAAATGTTGTAGTTATTTACACCTCCACCAGAAGGATCAGTAATGACAACGTAGTAATTAGCCCCTGGAGCAAGACCAGACACATTAAGTGGAGAAAGGCTACATCCAAATTGAACTGCACTTGCAAAGTCACAGGGGTCTGGATTGAACTCAATTAACGTAATTTCCATTGGTGCTCCACCTTGGGCCTCTGAAATTATAGTGGCTTCAGATCCGACAGCTGTAAATTGATACCAGGTGTTTTGGGTATTAGTGGTGCAGTCGCCATTCAGTAAATCTGTAGTTGCTCCGGTAAAACTAAAAATGGAGCACCCACCACTCACATCTGCAATGGTAGTGGCATTTCCACAATCGTCATTGGCAGGCTGTGCGAATGCAAAACCCGGCAATAAGCAGAATAATAGAAATAAAAAAGATACGTGCTTTTGAAAATAGGTGATCGGGTTGAGTGCCGACAATAGAGTAAACCTTTCTATCATGGTCAAGATAAATTTTGGTTTGTAAAATAATTAAATTGGAATTTCATCCCAAAGTTATAATAAACTTGGGGAGTTTTAGATCGGATCAAGCACAAATATATAAAAACTTTGATGCTTTTATATACCCTTGATCAGCTAATTTTGAGTAATGAAAATTTGTCATAAGTTTCTTTTTACCAATTATTTTTTGCAAAAGCATGCACCGCACAGAATTATTGAATGTACGATGTCCTCTATTGTTGTGGAATTAATAATTATTTATATTATTGATAAACAGTGACTTAGGTATATGTTTTAGTTAAAATGTGTACAAATATTATTTTTCTATTCCCGCTGTGACAGCTAAAGTATTTTTAATTGTTTTTAACAAAAACACATATTATTAATATGACTAAATATCAGTAAATAGACTTTTAAAAGGATTCGAATTTTTCAATTGCTTGCCCTATCTTCGGCTTCTAATTTCGAACACTATGAAAAAGAAAGTAGCCATTATCACCGGGGGTAACGTAGCTGAAAGGGAGGTCTCTCTTAAAAGTGCTGCAACCATTCACAAGCACCTTAATAAGGACCGTTACGAGACTTACGTCATTGAATTGGAAGGAACCGACTTCCTCGAACAATCCAATCGGACTGTCATTGATAAAAATGATTTTAGTCTCCCTGTTCCTGATGGAAAAAATATTTATTTTGATTTTGTATTCCTAATGTTACACGGCCATCCTGCGGAAGATGGTTGTTTGCAGGGATATTTTGAGGTGTTGAATATTCCGTATAGTGGCTGCGATCACTTCGTTAGTGCGCTAACCTTCAATAAACAGGTTTGCAAAGATTATTTGCGCCCCTTCCAAATTCCGATGGCTAAATCGGAGCTGATCTATAAATCAAAAGCAATAGATGAACCTGCTTTGAAGGCTTTAGGTTTGCCGCTTTTTGTAAAACCCAATAAGAATGGGAGTAGCTATGGCATAACTAAGGTGAATAATTTTGACGAAATCAAGGGGGCTACTGAAAAAGCCTTTCAATTTGATGAAGAAGTGATCGTGGAACAATTTTTAGAAGGAAGGGAGTTTTCAAATGGTGTAGTTCGAAAAGGAGATGAGTTGGTTGTATTTCCGGTAACTGAAATTATCACTAAAAATGATTTCTTTGATTTCAAAGCGAAATACGAAAACGAAAGTGAAGAAGTAACTCCAGCTAACTTAACACCGGTTCTACAAAAACAAGTTCAAGAGCTCTCGCTTAAATTATACGAAGATTTAAACTGCAAGGGTTTGGTTCGTTTTGATACTATTTTGGTTGGAGATACCTTTCATTTTTTGGAGGCCAATACCATTCCTGGGTTTTCTGAACAAAGTCTCTTTCCGCAGCAGGCGCGAGCGCATGGTTGGACGATTGAAGAATTGCTGGATTGTGTGGTAGAAGAGAGTTTGAAGGATGCTTAAATTGGTTTTGCCTACCGCAAAATCTTTAACAAATGCTTCAGTTTATCACTCTGAATAATGTCCGGGTTCTTTTCAATAGCATCAATGTTTTCGGACTTGGATTGCGTGTTATAAAGGGCCACCAAATATCCATTGTCATGAGCTGCTTTTACCTCCGCTGTAGTAGCTTGATCGTCCCTCAATGTGAAACCATTAACTGGCCAGTTTTCTGCCTCTTCTAAAATTGCTGTAATACTATTGGTATACCAGAACAAAGTATAGTTGTTGCTTTGACTTTTAATTTCTTTAAGTAGTTGAGGATCAGGTGATTCAATAATGGTTTTAGCTGGTAATTGATACTTGTCTAATAATTGAATCAATGCGGAAGCATATTGTTGAAAGAAGGCTTCTTTGGGTCTAGAACTAAAGAGTTTGCAGTCGAGTGCAAAACGATAATCTTTAAGGTTTTTTGTATGCTCAAATATGGATTCTAACTTAATTACTTTGTAGTCATGGTAAGGCACAAGATTGTAATAAGCACCTTCAATTTGCGCCCATGTCAAATCATTAATAATACCTTTTTTGTTGGTGCTGCTTTCTAAATTTTGATCATGGAACACTACTAAAATGCCATCTGCTGTGAGTTGAACATCAAGCTCTGTTCCGTCCGCACCAATAGCTAAAGATTTTGAAACGGATTCAAAAGAATTAATGGGATAGCGGCTACTGATTCCCATGCCGGCATGACCCAGAATATCGATTTGATTGTTGTTTAAATTTACAATATCAAAGTCTTTTTTCTGACAAGAAAAGGCAAGTAATGTTATTGTTAAGTAGAGTAGTTTTTTTATCATGGTTAGATTTTATATCCTCAGAAAAAACGTCCAATTCTTAATGCTCCCCAATGCCGAAAATGTTGATAGCGTTCAAAGAGAGGGGAGTAAGCCAACTCGAAAAAATAAGGACTTCCCTTTTTGCGAAAGCGGTAACCCAACGATAAATAGCCACTGGATTTCAACTTCCTTGTTGGTTCAAAATTATGATTAGAAGCCTGAACTAAACTAGTGAAAGTGTTCCCAAAACCAGCTACAATTTGATGTTGTTGTCCATAAATCAGCTGAAGCCCCAAAGGAATAATAAAATCAGGATTAACCTTATCCTGAAAGTCTCGGAAATGATAACTGCTTATTCCGATTCGAGCAGACAGAATATATTGCTTCTTTTTGAATAGTAATCGGCTGTAATTTAACGAGTAATAAGCACCCGCTCCAAAGCCTTCTATAAACGCACTATTCTTTTTCTCCTTAACTTGTTCCTGAGCGAAACCTGTTTGGACGAAGCTGCCAAAACAGAAAAGTAAAATCAAAAAGAAGCCATGTCCGTTAAAACTTTTATAAGATGCTACCCACATATCGTTTTCTAGTTTTGGATTCCTTACTTTTGTAAAGGTTCTGAGCCAAAATTAAACAATCTGAAGAATGAAAAGACATAATGATCAAAAAATAAATGAGGTTCTTGGCGACATGATTGACAGTTATCGGCTTAAGCCCAAACTGAATCAAACCAAGATTCGAGAGGTATGGTCAGAAATGATGGGCCCTCAGATAGATCGTTATACCAAAAAAATCACCGTCAACAAAAACAAAATTTTTGTTACTATTGATTCTTCTCCACTTCGACAGGAACTATCTTACGGACGTGATAAGATATTGAAGAATTTGAATGAGGTGTTAGGGGAAGAGTTTTTGATTGATATTATTATCCGCTAAACTGATTTAAAAGCCGATAACAGACGTTCAAAATCCTGTGCTACATTATACACATTTGGTGCTATCCTCATCGCCGTTCCCCGGAACGAAACATTTACGGCTCTTTCTGACATGGCCACTTTTAACTGCTCGACATTGATTTCACTTGGCAGGTGAATTCCAACTAAATGAGCGCCCGTGTAACTCCTATCTTCTATTCGGCAGCCCTTTTCTACCAACTTTTCCAAAGGCCCTTTTGTTAGTTCATAACAATAGTTTTGTATATTTTCCACGCCCCATTCCATGATTTGCTCCAAAGATTTCGTGAGCATTGGTACATGAATGAATTGGCTGGTTTCCCCCACATTGTAACGGTTGGCAAAAGGCTTGTATCTCGGTTCATAAGCAACTAGCCCTTGAAAATCATCACTATTATATCTATTCATCCAATTGTCTTCCAGTGGTTTTCCATTATCGAAAGCAGCACCAAAATAGGCAAGGGCTGTTCCATAAGGCCCCATTAGCCATTTATAACCCACTACGATTAATGCATCTGCTTGTATCTCTTCTATGTTAAATGGTAATGCTCCTACGGACTGACTTCCGTCTACAATTAACAATGCGCCTACATTTCGGCTGGCTTTACGAATGGCCTTCAAATCATAAAGCGTTCCATCTGCCCAATGCACCGTTCCGATAGCAACAACGGCGGTGTTTTCATCGATGGAATCTAGGATGGCTTCATTCCAAAGTTGCCCTCTATCGATCAGACCTTCTGGTGGTTTTACAAAGTTTAAAGTAGCCTTTTTCTCTTTTGCCAATTCTTGCCAAGTGTAAATGTTACTGGGGAATTGTTCGGTAACAACGACGATGTTTTGCCCTTCTTTGATAGGAACATTTCGCGCAGCGCTGGCTAACCCATAAGAAGCGGAAGGAATTACAGCAATGCGTTGAGCTTCCTTACAATGAATGAGTTTAGCAAAAGTTTCTTTCAGGATTTCTACATCGCTAAAAAAATCAGCAGGACTGATTGTCCAGGGTTGGCTTTTTCGCTTGACGGCCGCAATGCCTATTTCTTCCACGGATTTCATCAATGGGCCCATGTAAGCGCAATTGATATAGGAGATGTCATCTGGAATGGAAAAGAGGTGTTTTTGGCTGGAAAGAGTGATGGTTTGCATATGGATTAAGTTAGGATGTTTTGAGCTTTTTTGCCTCTTGCTTCGCTCGAAGTTTTTTAACTACAAAGTACGTAAAAGGGCCCAAAGTCCTTTCCGATAAACTAGTGAACCAAATCATTTCACAATCAGCCCCTCATACAGCCACTTGGCCAATGCCTCTCGATTACTCTCTACCACAATTCTTTTTTGGTCGTTCCTATTCCTAATATTTCCAAGTTCAATAAAAACGGAAGTTGGTTTTGGTTCTCTAAGCATGTGTAGATCACGAGGAGTTACAGTACCATGATAACGACCGTCCTTTCGGTAAATGCGATATTTGTTCTTGAAGGTTCGGTGGATGTTCTTAGCCAGCTTTCGTCCTGCTTTACTGCCGGGAAAGTGATAAAAGAAAACATCGGTATTTTCTCCAGTACTTCTAGAGTCGATATGAATAACCACGCAATATTGTTCTTTAATACCTTGCTTTTTGTGTTTGTCAAACAAGGTGTTTACGGCAGAGGATCGTTGATGAAGTCGCTTTTTTTGACTTCGTGGAATTCGGTAATTCCCCCAACAATATTCATCATTATCTTGACCCAGGTATTTACCCGAACGCAGTCCGTCATTTTTATCCCGGATAATCATATAAACCAAGGCACCACGTTGTAATAATTGTCGAGTCAATCTCAATGATACATCGTAGGCGTATTCATCTTCACAAAGTGTGTGTTTACCTTGTTTGCCAACGGCACCTGGGTCAGGGCCACCGTGTCCACTTACGATGTAGTACACTTTTCCACGCAGACTGTTATCAATCAATCGTACATATGAATTCTTATAACCAAAAATGGGATATTTCCGAATGCCACCACTACTTTCTAATTTTTTAATCGTTTCGGGGTCTAGTTTATGTGAAGGATCGTTTTCAAAAGTAGGAGTGGTACTTTCTGTTGAAGAGGTAGTGTTATCCTTTGATTTGTCTTTCTTAGGAGCGGTTGTTATTGGGTCAGAAGCAATCGGTTCTGTGGGAGCTGTGGGAGCGGCTTTTCCATCCAGACAATATAATTCATGATAAGCAACCCAGAGTATATTGCTAGCGGTTAAGGTCATTTTTCGATGACCCTGTTTACGCATTCTTTCATTGTATCGTTTGATGCGTAGTGCTTGTTCCCAGGTGTCAACTCCAATAGTGGAACGGATGCTTTTACCATTGTATTTGTAAATGAGGACTGGGATGTAATACTTTCGGCTTGCAAAGAGTTGCGATTCTCGGTTCAGATCATTGAGGGCATAAAACCGGTCAAAATTGCATTGGTGCTCATGAAGATTATAGCGCTTTAGGAATTTAAAAATATTGTCACCTGATGCGGTAAGTACCCGATGATAGCGCTCTTTAGGATCTTCATGATTACATCCTTCATGGCTCAAATGCTTATCAGGATCATTGTTGTTTGGGTTAAATATGGAGTTGAGGTTATTGTTATCAGAAAGAGGGATAACAGAAATAGCTGGATCTATATTCGACCCGGGAGAAGTTGGTTTGCCAGTGTTAGCATTGCCAAACGGGATCAGCAGTAATAGCCAAACCTGTAAAAACCGGTAGTGTATCATCTGTGTTAATACGAATGTCATGGTGAAGTGTTGTAGTGTTTTTCCGATTTTTCCACGAAAAAAATCGGGAAATTATTTTTAGTGTAATACCTAAACGAATAGGCCCTTTTATTTATTGATTTTTAGAAAAAAGATTTAGTTAATGCGTCACTTTAAGTGTGTCAATTTCCGCCCTGACTTTTACCCAATCGATCAGTATCTCTTCTTTTATTTGTAGTTCCTTTTCTTGCGTTGGCTTTTTTAGTTCTTCATTCCAGTCTAAGTAAAGAACCGGAATTGACATCTGTTGGTTTTCTTTCAAATCAGCAACAAATGCATTATTTGCCAAGCTAATGGCATTTAAGTCTGGGAACAAAACCTTAACCTCTCTGCAAACTCTTTTAAATAACAAATCATCCCCCGTAATACTATCTATCTTGGAATTCAAAAGTGAAATAGTTCTATCTTTATTCTGTTGGTTCTCGTTGCTGGTTTCAATTACATTTAAATAATTGGCTTCTGTTAACCTAAGACTTTCAATGGCTTTCCTGGATTCCGAATCCTGAAGGAAATCAAGTTTGCATTGTTCAACTCCTTTGCTATGTATTTCTTTTGCAATAGCCGCAATACTATCAGGTGATAAGTAAGTTCCTAACAATAATTTTACTTTTAGTGAGTCGGTGTTCCCAACTCGCTCAAATTCATAGATGGCGTTAGGAAACTTTTTATCAATATAACTGGTAATAATTGATTCCTGATTAGCGTGTTTTAAAATACCCTTAAAAATGAGAATGCTAGGAACAATCATTAAAATGCTGAAAACTAAAATGAAAAATTGTGTTTTTCTTTGCTCTGAACTATTGGTGAATGCTTTTTGAGGGAATCGTAAAAATCGAACGATTAGAAATGTTGCCAATGCAACAAAGGTGGCATTCATAAAAAACAAGTAGAAAGAATTATACGTGTAGGTCCAGTTGCCATTGGCAAGTCCAAAGCCTGTAACGCAGAGTGGTGGCATCAGAGCTGTTGCAATGGCTACGCCCGGTATCGCGTTTGATTTATCTTTCCGTGATCCAGAAATAATCCCGGCAATTCCTCCAAAAAAAGCAACCGCTACATCCAATAAACCTGGTGTTGTTCTAGCGATTATCTCATTAGTTGCACCCCCGAAAGGAGTAAATGTAAAATAGAGCGTACTTGTTACTAAAGCAATGGCGATGGCTATTCCGAAATGCTTTAAGGATACGATTAAGGTTTTTCGGTCATTAATACCAACGGCTAAACCAATACCTAAAATCGGTGACATCAAAGGAGATATAAGCATGGCTCCGATAATAACGGCAGGCGAATTTAAATCCAGTCCTAGAGAGGCGATCACGATAGAACACATCAATAACCAGGCATTTGCGCCCGCCATCTTTTTATTGTTCTTGATATTGACAATGGTACCTTCTCTGTCAAGGCCAGCTTGCAAGTCGATTAGGTCAAAGGAAAAACCCTTGATGTCTTTCCAAGCGGTAGCAATACTTCCTTGAACGGGATGCTTATTGCTATAGGACTGACTTTCAGGTGTCGGTTGCTCAGGCATAATTATCGGTTGGCTACATTTTGCTGATCGGAGGAAATAATTAGGCCATCCTGCATTGTCAAAATACGATCACTCATTTTGGCCAGTTCTTCATTGTGCGTTACAATGACAAAGGTCTGGTTAAAATCTTTTCTTAAGTTGAATAAAAGCTGATGTAGTTCCTGAGACGAAACGGAGTCGAGATTACCAGAAGGTTCATCTGCAAAGACAATGGCTGGTTTGTTCATTAAGGCACGGGCCACCGCTACACGTTGTTGCTCCCCACCGGAGAGTTCACTGGGTTTGTGTTGGATACGATCCGCAAGTCCTAGGTAATCTAACAATTCTTTTGCACGTTTGGTGGCTGCTGCTTCAGACTGTTTGTTGATTAAGGCAGGCATGGTAACGTTTTCAACAGCTGTAAATTCAGGGAGCAGGTGATGAAATTGGAAAATAAAACCAATGCTTTGGTTGCGAAAAGCGGCCAATTCCTTTGGAGAGAGCTTGGTCACATCCTGACCGTTTATCTCAAAATGACCTTTGTCCGGACGGTCTAAGGTGCCCAAAATATGGAGTAGGGTTGTTTTACCTGCTCCTGATTTCCCAACGATGGAAACGATTTCTCCTTTGGCGATATTTACATCGACCCCCTTGAGGACATGTAGTTTTCCGTAGGACTTATGTATGTTGCTTGCTTTGATCATCGCCCAAAAATATGCAATCATTCGGGGTTTACCAAAAATGGTTATATTTGATCAGTAGATTTAAAGCTGCTTCTTTTGTAGAAAGCAAATTTCTAAACTAAATTTTGATAAATTGTAATAAAGAGATGGCTGGAATTATCTTGTCTTAGGCCCAAGCGGACTCTAATGAAGACCGTTTTTCTATTGATAATCAATTAGATATGAATTTAATTAGCACTATTTTTGAAAACCATTAGGTCTTAATCAATGTAAATCTTAATCAACCTCAATAATCATGTTCGGATTTTTCAAAAAGAAAAACAACGCGCTTATAAGGAGAAATCAGAAGCTTTGCTGAAAGCCAGGAATATTAAACTCAATTTTATCCTTCCGAGAGTCGAATCAGAAGAAGATTGTGATGATATAACTTGCGACGACTAGACCGCTTTCTTTCATTTGTAAGCGCCTAAAGTTTCCTTATATTTGAGCCATCTTTATCAAAAGAGAAAACAATTGCATGATCAACAACACACTTTCCAACAATATAAAATCACTTCCCAATATCGCTCGATATGTTCTCCTCCTTTTCGTTGTATTCCTAATAAGTTTGCTCTTTCCTAATAATGCCCGCTTTCCTTACGCCATTGAAAAAGGGCACCGTTGGAATTATGAAGACCTTTATGCGCCTATAGATTTTGGGATAAAAAAGTCGGAGGAAGATTTGACCGAAGAGCGGATGATGATCGAAAGTCAAGTACCTTCCTATTATGAACTGAACCCCCATATTGTTAGAGAAAAAAAGCAAGAATTCAGGAGCGCTTTCGATGCGCAATTGACCCAGGTTCAGACCGATGGCCAATACGTAGATGTCACCAGAAGGGCAGAGCGCTATATTCAATTTTCGGAACGTTTTATTGAGAATGTTTATACGAAAGGCATTATTCAATTGTCGGAATTGGATGTGGTAAAAGGGGATAAATTTGTGGTGCAATTAAGACAAGGAAACACTACTTCGAAAAGAACCATTCAGAGCTTCATGAAAGGTGGAAAAGCCGCTGAAAACTGGATGCCGGATTCACTATTTGTCAGTCGGTTAAGTGAAGCAGATTTTTTGATTCCTTTATTTGAAAACTTCTTTACACCCAATGTTTTTTATAATGATACCCTCACCGGGAAATTCAAAGACGAACAACTGAACCTTATTGTTCCTACTCGTGGAAAAATAGAAAAAGGAGAACTCATTATAGCACGGGAAGACATTGTTACAGAAGAGCTAAGTCAGGTGCTTTTATCTTTCCAGGAACAGTACGAACAGGACGTCTCTGTAGACCGTTCTTGGTTGGTGGTTTATATCGGCTATTTACTATTGACGGGGCTTATTGCGCTGGTCTTTTTACTCTATCTTCAGATACATGCAAATTATGTCTTTAAGAAACTACAATCAGTACTTTTTATGGCCATGTGGTTGTTGGTTTATAGCTATTGTGTTTATGTGGTGGAACACAGTGAACATTTGAGTGCTTACATGATTCCTTTTTGCATTGCCCCCTTAGTCATACGGATCTTTTTTGACGAACATTTGGCTTTGATGACACACCTCGTAATTATACTGATAGCCAGTTTTTTATCTTCGTTAGGTTACGAGTTTACCTTTCTTCAAATGTTAGCTGGTATTGTAGCAATATTAACTCCCTTTGAGGTGCGAAATTGGTCTCGTTTTTTTCAATCGATGCTGTTGATATTCTTAGCCTACGCTTTCGGGTTTTTAGGACTTTCCTTGATCGACAATGGTAGTTATATAGGTATAGAATGGTCGGTATATCGTTGGTTGTTTATCAATGTATTTTTGACCTTGTTGGCCTATCCTTTAGTGCCTTTACTTGAACGTTTATTTGGCTTCCTTTCGCCCTTTACGTTGGTCGAATTGTCGGACATGAACCGACCTCTTTTGCGCGAACTATCGATCAAAGCTCCGGGGACTTTACAACACTCGCTTCAAGTTGCTAATTTAGCGGAAGCGGCGGCTACCAAAATAAAAGCAAACACGCTGCTAGTAAAGGTTGCTGCCCTTTACCACGATATTGGAAAAATTACACAATCCAATTATTTTATCGAAAATAAAGGTTCTAAAAATCCACACGATAACATCAGTCCTACGGAAAGCGCAAAGGTCATTGTCGACCATGTGAAAAATGGGGTAGCTATGGCCAAAAAGAATGGCCTTCCTCAGGTGTTAATCGATTTCATCAAAACGCACCACGGGACCACTCGGGTTGAGTATTTCTACAGACAACATTGTAATAACACAAACAATGACATTGCGGATGATAAGGACTTCAAATACCCTGGTCCACGACCACGATCTAAAGAAGAGGCTATCCTGATGATTGCTGATTCCTTAGAGGCAGCTTCAAAAAGTTTAAAAGAGCCGACGATGGAAGATATTGATCAGTTGGTAGAGAAAATTATTGCAGGGAAAATTGCGCATCGGCAGTTGGAAAATACGGGTTTGAGCTTTAGAGAACTGCAGTTGTGCAAATCGGAATGGAAAAAATTATTGAAGAGTATTTATCATGTCCGGATTGAATACCCTGATGAGGAATAATGCGGTCTCTGCGCTCTCTGCGTGAGCCATTTCGCATTAGATAAGAAGAATAGAAGACGTGTTTTCAATCACACAGAGGCCACAGAGCTAAGGTGTTTTTTGCGAAAAAAAATAAAAAAAAGAACCCCAAGAACTACTGTAAAAGATTTCACACAGAAACATCCACATTACCTAACAATGCAATTCCTAACAGAAGATAGAATCAAACGAGCAGGGCTGCGCTTCCTCAAATCGCACTACCGTCAAAGGGAGCGTTCGGGAGCTGGGAAGAGTGAGGCGCATTATGATGTAGTTACGGAAGGAGGCATTATAGTAGATGTTCACCTGAAGTTTATAACGCCAGAAGGAGCTTCTTTTCAGGCAGCGATGGAAGCAACTTCAGCCCTGACAAAAGAAGAGGTCACCTATCGATTGCAAAAGACACTTTTGATTTTGGACAGCTTAGCAGCGGCCACAATTATTGCCGCAATGATATTTAGCTACAGCTATGCCTTTGATCAATTTACCATCAGTCAAATTGGTTTTATTTATTCCTTACTTTTGATGTTCTTATTAATTTTTGTCATTGGATGCATTTATGCGCTTTTAGTAAAATGGCGAAATCGCTATCAGTATATTTATGCCATAGAGCAATTTAAAAAATACCATGTTGATGAACAATGGATCGCCATTGGAGAAGATGTTTTTGAAAATCGGGAAGATGAAATTTATCTTGAATTGGTAGAACAATGTGTCGTGAATGGTTTTGGATTGATTGAGATTAATTTTGAAGAAAAAGCTAGTTTATTGATCACTCCATCCAGAAATGAAATATTCGGAAAGGAGCGAGGAGATCTGGCCTTTGGACGAAGAGACTCGGCTTTGAAGCGGGGTCGAGTGGTGAGAGCTGCGAATTTATGGAATGAAAAAGTAGCCAACAAAGTACGCATACCAGGTGCTGAACAATTGAAACGTTTTCAATTGGGCTATGTCCGACAGATTCTATTGACGGGCTTTGGTTTCTTCCTCATCGGAGCTATTTTCCATATCGAAATGCAGCAAACCGAAGTCGTATACATTGATGAAAAAGTCTACGAAGAACAAATGTATCGCTTTAGTGAAGAGACAGATGCAGAGCTGGAGGAGTACGTTTTGGACTCCATCGCACTTGCGCCAATTGTAGCCGAAGAACCGGGCTATTTGGAAACGATGGATGCTGCTGATTATGATTTGGAGGACAGTGAGCAAGATGAATATTACAGTGATACTGACTTCATTGAGGATCTGGAACAGTTGCCGCTATTGGAATTCGATGCAGTTCCTGATGAAGACTTCAAAATTATTTTAGCCACAGAAAATGGATTGCAAGTTCGTTACGATTGTGAACGCTTATACAACTTGGAAGGCCGTTACTTCTTTGTACTGGACGGCCTTTATATCGAATCCAAAGAAGCGCTCAAAAGAGTAGCTCGCCTACACGGAGCTGAACTGCCTGTAAATGCATTCAGTATGGAATGTTTCGCTGAGGGAGATCGACGATATTTGGTATATTACGACCTGTTTTATGATTCCGAAAAAGAAACCGGAAAGGCATTAAGTAGATATAGAAAGCTGCTAAAGAAAAGAGGATTCTCCAACAAAAAGGTAAGAACTTATTCCATTGAAATTTCTCGATAATATTGTAACCAATCAAAGGCAATGGATCATACGACTTATAGTCGGATGTATATTGTTACAACTGTTTTTGACAAGCTCCTTGTGGTGGTCTGCCGGGCGAACTTTCCCTACCGTTCCCTTTTTTAATTTTATGCCGCCAATAGCGTATTGGTGGTTCCAATCCCTTCTTCCTTGGCTGTTTGTAATTAATTTGTTGCTAGTCTTAATATTTCCAAAAATAAAAAAGGGACTCCTTCTCGTCATAACTTTGGCTATCTTATTGATCCTCTTCGATGTCAATCGCCTTCAGGTTTGGATGTATCAATGGTTTTGTATGTTGACCGTCTTGTATTTTTCAACAAAAGAATCAACATGGAAATCGTGCTTACAATTCATGCTGATGGCCTTATACTTTTGGAGTGGTTTCAATAAACTGTCCATCCCTTATCTGGAACACAGTTTTCCTTACCTAATGGATGCCTTTTCTATAACCAAGCCAATAGGAGATATGAAGGCTATGGCCATAATTTCCGCACTGATCGAAATGGGCATTGGGATAGGATTGTTTTTTCAAAAAAGCAGGAACATAGCGCTCTGGATTGCGATCTTGATGCACCTGTTAATATTGCTTATCTTAGGCCCTTTTGGAGCAAATGTCAATGAAGTTGTTTGGCCATGGAATATAGCCATGATTTTCATAGTGTTGCTGCTATTTCACTCAGCACCTTTTTCGGGCCTTAGTCACTTATGGAAAAGAAGTTTTTTAATTAAAATTATCATGATATTTTGGGGGCTAATGCCACTTGGAAATGTTTTTAACATCTGGGATGAACAGCTCTCCTTCAAGATGTACAGTGGTACCAATCCAGAAGGGATGCTGATAGACCGTTCGATTTCTAAGGATTGTTTTCCAGATTCGTTAAAAGTTTACTATACTCGTAACGGATTTGAGGAAGCGGAGCTGATACTGATCGACGATTGGGCCCTTAAGGAACTAAAAGCACCACCTTATGTGAGTGAACGAACTTTAAAACAAATCGCCAAAAAGTGGTGTAGTTGTTTAGCCGAACCTGAAAAAGGGACTTTGGAGATAATGCGCGTTTGGAGATGGAGCGGTAAGGAGCGGGAGAACTTGCGAGTGGATTGTGTAGATCTTTTGCGAGCCCCGAGCTGCGGCTTGAGGTGAATGCAGGGTCGACTCCTCCAGAGTCTTTGGATAGTTAGATTGTAGGACATGGAGAGAGGGAGGATTATAGATGAAGAATATTAAACTTTAGTTAAAATCATACCTATTGGAGGCGGAACTTCTCTGTATTGGGTTTTAATTAGTGAAATCTTGGATTAGCTCTGCGATCAATCTATTCAGACAGAGCAAGGCTCAAAAGATATATCTAGGTAACACGATAGTGGGAAGTTTAAGTTTAAGTTAAGAGTTTAAGTTAATAGAGTTTAATGGATAACAAAGCACCACAGCAAATTGAAAAGTTCCTCCAGGGCATTCGGAGGCGGCGCTGGCTGAAACGGGTTCGTAACCTGTTTGGCTGGGCTTTCATATTGCTGGCGGTTCTTGCGGTGCTGGTTTGGTTTGTGGCACAAAGCGAACGAGTACAAAACTGGGCAGTACAGAAAGTGACTACCAGCTTATCAGAACAACTGGAAACGCCCGTTTCTGTGGACTTTATTGATATTGACTTTTTTGACCAATTGGTACTCAATGGTTTTTATGTAGAAGACGATCACGGAGATACCTTGTTATACAGCGGTCAATTAAAATCTTCGCTGACTTCCAATTTGCTGGCGCTACTCGGGCGTGATTTGAAGATCAATGAAATTACCCTGGAAGATGCTATAGTCAACCTGATTCACGACGATGGAGAAAGCGAGTCTAATCTTCAACGCCTGTTGGCGAAATTGAAACCAACCAAAGAGGAAGAACCTGAATTTAATGAGGCTTCCAAACCTTTCTATCTATCTATCGATAACATCTATCTCTATAATGTAAAATTCTTGTTGGATAATAAACCCAAAGGAGAGGCCGTACAGATAGACTTGGCTTCTGGTTTTATTAAAGTTGGAAATATTGATTTGGTCGAAAATACCTTTGAAGTGATTTCTATGGATTTGCAGCAAGCCGATGTTACTTATTTTGACAAAGTAAAAGGTGTTCAACCGGAGGAAGACCCTGAAGATTTGGAAACGATTGATACTGCAGAGGAAGTTAATGAGGTAGAAGTGGCAAAAGAAGAGCGTAAGCCCTTGAAGCTTTGGATTCATGATATAGGTTTGGCAGATACAAAATTTACTTTGCACAATTATCGTAAAGCACCGATCAAAACTAGACCGCCTGAGATTCTGGACTGGAAGCACCTTTTAGTTAATGACATTCAGATAGCGATTGACAGTTTTCGATATTCTGAAGGTTTATTTGAAGGAGAGGTGAAATCTATTACGGCGAAAGAAAGCAGTGGCTTTGTTCTGGAAAAATTAGCAGCTAAAAAGGTAAGGATTACCAATCGGAAAACGGAGATGTATGGTTTGGAATTGATTACTCCGAATAGTACGGTTGGAGATAGTTTGGTTTTGAAATACCGTGATTTTACGGCCTTTAAAAATTTTGAAAATAAGGTCTTAATTCAAGCATATTTTAAAGATTCCAAAATTGCCTTGGAAGATATTGTTGTTTTTGCACCTGGTTTGAATAGAAACACTTTTTTCATCAACAGCTTCAAAGAGGACGTCCACATCACTGGTTATGTTTATGGGACTGTCAATAGCTTGAAAGGAAAAAAAGTGGCATTGAAACTGGGAGGCAACACTACTTTCTCTGGAGACTTTAGTACAAAGAAACTGTCCGTAAAAAACGAGGAGTTCTTGAGCTTAGATATTCAACGGTTGAAAACAGATATTCGAACCCTTCGACAAATTATCCCGAATTTTAACTTGCCAGCCAATTTTGATAAATTAGGGGATATCCGATTCAAAGGTAACTTCAATGGATTCTTTAACGACTTCTCTGCCTTTGGTACGCTCAATACTTCTCTGGGAATGGCCAAGATGGATATGGGACTTGACATTAGCCAAGGACGTGAACAAGCCAAATACTATGGTACACTTGATTTAAACGATTTTGATCTCGCCACTTGGACAGATGATGATAGGCTTGGTAACATTACATTTACATCTCAATTATTAGAAAGCGAAGGCCTTACATTAGAAACGGTCAACGCTAAAGGTAAAGTAACGATTAAGGCATTTACCTTTCTTGGATACGACTATAAGGACGTGGAATTAGACGGACAACTACAAAAGAATTATTTCAATGGAAAACTGGCCGCCCGTGAAAAATACCTCGATCTTGATTTTGATGGGGCCGTTGATTTTGTAGATAGCATTCCCAAATTTGACTTTAAGGCAGATATCCGAAATATGGATTTGCAAGGCTTGAATTTAATGAACCTCAAAGCAAAGAATTATGCCTTTTCTGGTAAGTTGGACATCTTTGGTCAGGGAAAGGATTTGTCGACCATGCAAGGTACCGCGAAGGCTTCTGATCTGAAAATTCTTCACAATAGCCTTGATGAATACTTGTTGGATAGTATATATGTCTTTTCGAATTTAAATAAAAACAATATACGCACGTTGGAAGTGACTTCTGATATTTTAGAAGCAGAACTCAACGGCCAGTTTGATGTACAGGAAGTACCAGAAGCCGTTGCTCAATTTTTAGAACGCAACTTTCCAGAGATATCAGACCGAGTTGGATTGAAAAGTAAAGGGCGTAACATAAAGCCTACAAATTTCAGATTCGACATGCAAGTCACGGATAGTCGCAACTTTGCTAATTTGCTCACCACTGGAATTGATACGATTAGAAACGCGAAGGTCAGTGGCTATATAGATACCCGAGGGGATCTTTTGGAGCTTAACGCGTCCATTCCGTTTATACAATATAATAACCTGACTTTCGATGAATTATATCTAGATGTGACTAGTGAAGGGAGTTATGCAGAGGTAGGAGCAGGAGTTTATAAAACCTTGTTTAAGAACCAACAATTTGAGCCAGCTGATTTTGAAGGGATCATCAATCGGGATACTTTGCAGTTTAGTTTGAATTCTACAAATTTTAATAGTTTGTTGGATGACCTGAACTTAAACGGAGAATTTTTCTTTACTGATGATTATTTTGAAGTCAGTTTCCTACCTTCTGATTTGGTTATTTTGACCAACAGGTGGACTATAGATGAGGATAATTATATCCGTTTCGGAGAAGGATTTGTGGAAACGAAAAACTTCGATTTATATAGCCTGGAAAAAAGAATCAGTGTGGAATCTGTTGGAGATCGGGGCTTGAATTTGAGTTTGGAAAACATCCGATTAAGTTTGATTGATGACTATTGGGATTTCTCCAAAATGGACTTTGATGGCCGCATAGACATCAATGCTTCTGTAGAAGATGTTTTCAAATTGGAAGGACTAAAAGCAACAGCCATTGCAGATACGCTGGAAATAAATGGAGACGACTGGGGTTTGTTAAGACTGGACGCAGAGATGAAAGACAAACGATATCCTGTCGATGTTTTTATGAGTATCACCAAAGGGCAGGAGCAGTTGGTGGCGGAAGGTTTTGTGGGCCCTTTCATGAAAGGTTTACCTCGGTTGGACAATAAAGATTACCGACTCAATTTGGCTATTACCAACTATTCGCTTTCTATAGCAGAATATTTTATCGAGAATGGTTTGTCTAATACCATTGGTACTTTTGATGCAAAAGTAATGGTAGAAGGTGAATTTAAAAACAGGCCAAGTATCAGTGGGGATTTGCAGGCAAGTGATTTGGCTTTGACTATAGATTACCTGAATACCCGTTACAGTATGGCTTCAGGTAAAGCAAAAATATCGAATTCTATCTTCGATCTGTCTGATAATATTCTGGTGGATAAAAACGGGAATCAGGCTTTGATCAAGGGCGGCATCACTCACGATTCCCTTTCCAATTTTGAATTAGATGCGACCATAAGTTCTGAAGAGTTTTTATTTCTAGATACAAAAATAGATAACAATTCTATTTACTACGGAACGGCTTATGGAGGGGGCTTAGTCAAGTTTACAGGAACCTTCAAGCAGACCGATATTTTTATTGATGCGACTACGAGTCGAAATTCTGTTTTATATATTCCGGTTAGTTATGAGCAGAATGCTTCTGAGGTCACTTTTATAAAATATATAGATCGGGATGCCCTGAAAGAAGCAGAAAATGAAGATCCAGAAGCCAAAGCCATTCGGGGTGTTAATGTTCATCTCTTTATGGATATAACAGACGATGCTGAGGTCTTTATTATTTTTGATGAACGAGCCGGTGATAAGATTCGTGGAAGGGGAGTGGGCTCTGTAAATCTGGAAGTAGGTCGGGATGGGACTATCGAAATGTTTGGTGATTACGTCATTGACGAAGGGGAGTATTTATTCACACTACTCAATCTGATCAACAAACCTTTCACTGTAAAACAAGGCGGAACCATCAACTGGAGCGGTGATCCCTTTAATGCAGATATAGACCTGGAAGCCACTTACCCAGGAAGAACCTCTCTGTCAACACTATTGTTAGAATATTTTGATGGAAATACAAACCCGGAACTAGAAAACCTAGCTCGTAAATCTACCAAGGCAGATCTCATTATGTACCTCACTGGAAAACTACTCAAACCAGATATCAATTTCGACATTAATTTCCCGAATGTAGATAATGAATTGCGCAACTTTGTAGAATCTAAACTCAGCACCATGCGAGCCAACCAAAACGAGTTAAATCGTCAGGTCTTCGGCCTTATGGTGGTCGGTTCCTTCCTCCCTGGGCAAGACGCCTTGAGCGGTCGAGGTGGAGACATCGGTTTCAACACAGTTTCAGAATTACTATCTAGTCAACTGTCGATTTATCTGACTGGGTTACTTTCTGAGGTCTTTACCGACGTTGGTTTTATCAGCGGAGCAGATTTTAATATTAATTATAGTAGATATACCTCGGAAACCACCAGTGGATCGGAACCAGGACTTGAGACCGGCTCCGAATTGGAAGTTCGCCTCAGTAACACACTCTTCAATGATCGCCTTTCGGTAAATGTCGGAGGGAATATTGATTGGGGAACGAGTACTTCTCTAGGCCCTAGTGAAGGTGCTTTTTTGGCTGGTGATTTAATCTTGGAATATGTGCTCACCAGAGATAAAAGATTTAAAGTCCGTTTCTATCAAAGAACCGATCAAGGCTTTGAAGGAAGACGGAATAAAACGGGCATCGGTTTAAGTTATCGTAGAGAGTTTGATAGCTTCGAAGATTTTATTAAAGGGATGAAGGGAGCGGTGAAGGGGACTGAATAATAGGTAGATGAGGTTGATAAAATAGAAATGATCACCCCCGGGGGTAGTTGAGGGTTCCATTGATCCGCATCCACTTTCGTTTATGGGAAGGCGATAAGTTTCCAATTTAGAGGATGTTCATTTAAGTGTGTCTGCCAATTTTTCAATCAAAATCAAAATGGCAATCAAAATCAAAAACACTATACCGCGAGCCCAATAAGAAATTGATCTTCAGTTGATTAAACACATTTTGGTACGTTATAGGGCAATTTTTGATTTTGATTGAATTTTTGATTTTGATTTGAAACACCCATAATTGAAGATTCCCCCAATTTACTTGAAACCAAAAAAAACCGAAAAGAACAAAGGTTCTTTTCGGTTTTTTTATTTAAAATATTTCAATTCGTGATTAGTTTCTAACAACCACCTTACGCATTAAGCTCTTATCACCAACTGTCAATCGAACCAGGTACATTCCTTCTGGCTGATTTTCCAAGTTAATTTCATACAACCTATTAGTAACGGTACTTGGAGCAATAAAAAGCACTTCCTTACCCGTAACATCCATTACAGAAATAGCAACTTGCTCAGCTGTATTTAAAGCCAAGTCAATATTGAATTGTCCTTGTGTTGGATTTGGAGAAAGAACCACACTGTCAATGCTCTCAATGTCATCTACAGCAACAAAAATAATGTCAATACTTGCTTCAGCAGTACAGCCGTTAGCATCTGTAACAGTAACAGTATAAGTACCTGAAGCGGTAAAGGTTGCTACATCCGTAGTTTGTCCGTCAGACCATTCATAAGTATATGGAGCCGTCCCATCTTCACCTGAAGCCGTAGCTTCGCCATTTCCTGTTTCCTCTACGTCTGCCGTTGGGCTAGTTGCAAAGTTTATAACAATAGAATCAGTAGACAATTGGCAAATGCTATTAAAAGCGTCAGTTGGGTCAGTGTATACGGCACCTTGTACTGTCCAAATTCCTACAAAAGGATCAAGCGTATTAGCACTTAATATGCCGTTCAAATCATTATCAAAAGCTGATACAGAAGGATCAACAATACCAGTTAATAATAGACTAGCATTAATTCCTCCTGTTCCACCTTGTGGATTAGTAAAGAACCAACCATAGCCTCCACCTGCTGGGATTTCTTGCATTCCATCATTTTGAACATCTACAACAGCATCGTCGCAGGCAGTGACAGATCCAGTTGTTGTCATTGCGCCAGGGTTACAAGTGGCAGGAGATAAAGGAGTTACACTACTAATAGCAGAACATCCACTACCATCTGAAATGGTTACAAAAGCTTCTACCCCGTCCACTAATTCAGTAGCGGTTTCAGTAGTTTGGCCATTATCCCATTCATAAGTATAAGGCATCATTCCTCCAGAACCTGTAGCGGTAGCTGTGAGGTCTCCATTATCAGTAATAGTTACTGATAGATTATAGAAAGTGACGATCAAAGAGTCGGTAGTTGTGCTACAAGTACCAACATTATCTGAAACAGAGCCAAAAATGACCCATGTTCCTTGAAGTACGCCTAAATTGTTTGAACTTAGGATTCCGTTAAGGTCTTGGTTATAGGTCACCGTACTAGTATCGTTGATAGAAAATCCACCAGCAACTCCTCCAGTGCCTCCTAATTGATCACTAAACTGCCAGTTGTAGGTTCCTGCAAATGGATTCACCGGAATGGTATCAAAAAGTACAGCAAGGTCAAAAGTATCTGTTGGACATAATGTGAGCGATCCAATAGTTTGAAGTACTCCAGCATTACAGATGTCAGTGCAAGCCGTTTCTGGGCTACTTGTACAAGTTAAAGCAGGGAAGCCATTGTCAACTTGATCAGCCGTACCACAGTTTCCTTCCTCATTTATTACAATAAGATAATTGCCACTTTCAGTACAAGTCCAAGTAATGGTACAAGCATCTCCATCACCGGCACCAAAAGCATCAACAGCTCCACTGGGTGCAATAATGGTAAAATCGGGAACCCATGATCCAGCGCCAGCACCGTTGCAGATACTGAAAGAGTAAGTACCTCCAAGTACAAAATTGTCTACTTGATAGGCTTCTGATTTCCAAATTTCGAAGCCAGTAAACTCATTGAATGGACAGCCGGTACCATCGTCGCAAGGCGCGCCTCCGAATGCGGTATTAAGGTCACCCCAGCCAGCGGTTGGACTAGGATCGACCCAAGTTTCACATTGGGCACTTAGGGTTTGGTTTATCGTAAGCATCAGACATACGATAAGTACATTTTTTAGGTAATTTGAAATCATAAATTAAATTGTTTTTGAACAGCTGAATCCATAGCTTTGTAAATCGTAAATTTAGTTTTGAGAGGATTTAGACTAGCTCGGGTGAAAAAACGCAATGTATGCTCTTTTTTATTGTAATGATGGGTAGTAAATGTAAGACATCTGACATAGGGAATTTCAAAATGTCGGGATGGAAGGATTTTTAGGTCTAAAATAAGGAAGAGCGATCTATTTTTATTTTCATAAATTTGCCTTATAGCGCTTCACCATTTCTTCCTGACTTTCTATAGGCTCTGATCCTCCAAGTTGATCTTTCAACATTTTGCCCATTGAAGGAAAATCCTGTCGTTCCATTTTAACTTCTTCCGACCAAAGCTTCGAACGCATCAATGCTTTGGCACAATGTAAAAAGACCTCTTCTATTTTCACGACAATACAGGTTTTCGGTGGCTTGGGTTCCGTGCTGAAAAGATCTAAGTAGTCACTTTCTGTTGAAATATGTGCTTTCCCATTTATCCGTAAGGTTTCATCCACTCCCGGAATCAAAAACAAGAGTCCTACGTTTTCTGTTTCCACAATATTGACAAGGCTATCAATTCGATTGTTTCCTTTAGCATCTGGTATGGCAATGTGTTGGTCGTCCAAAACTTGAACAAAGCCCGGAGCTCCACCACGTGGTGAATTGTCTACGCTTCCTTTGGCGTCCACCGAAGCCATCATCAGGAATGGAGATTTAGAAATGAAGTTTTTCCCATGCTTTTCCAAGGCGGGAAGTAGTTTAGTTTGGGCGCGGCCTTTGGCGTGGCCGTAGAGTTCGCGGAGTTGTTCTTGGTTTTTGATTTTCATGATTTTATTTTTGTAGTAGTAATTTGGTATTTATTGGATAAGTTAAGGGAGGTTTTGCGGGAGTGATAAAAGAATGAATTGAGGATCGCCAGCGCACCCCCGGCCCCTAAAGCGGAGATCTGCCCTCTTGGTAAGACCCATTAGACTTTGTTGGGAAACGTAATCATTCTCCCGAGCGAGCGTATCTAGTCGAGGGATTGTATTTAGCTTCCTCCCACGCATAGTTCACCTAAGGCTATTCAAAAAGGAAAACTGTTTTTCGTGAAAAGGTCAGTAGGCCAGTATATAGGTGTAATAGTGGGAAGTTAAAGTTAATAGTTAAAGTTAAAAGTTTATTTCTTAGACCAATACCTCATCAAGCCCACCACGGACATCCAACTTGGATTCGCCTTTTCATATCTTGGCAAGTCTTCCTTAGGAATCCCCGCCGTCACCAATTGTTGATGCGTGTACGCTTGAAATAAAGGAGTGATCGCCGCAGGATCGGCACCAGCCTCCCAATGCGGCTTTATCCAATTGGCCCAGTCATTTAGTACTTTTTCTAAAGCATCCAAATGTATTGTTATGTCTGTGATTTTTCCAAAATGAGTAAGGTATAAAGCGCTAGGGTTGATCTTCCGCATCAAAGCAATCGACTCCATCCAGTCCTCCAAATTAATATCAGGAGGAGGGCAAGGCGGGACAACAATCCCATCGCCAATTTTTACGCCGGCCACATCACCAGTTATGAGTTCCTCTTTCACCTGCCAAGCGATATGGTGAATGGCATGGCCAGGGCTGTGCCAGGCCGTGATCTTTTCATTGGCCACCATCACAACGGATTCATGCTCCGCCGGAACAATACTTTCCATAGGAATGGGTTTCATCTCTCCCCAAAGTTCATCCATCTTATCCTTATAAATTCGCCTTGCAGATTCCATCAATCGTTCCGGAGAAGAAAGGTGCCGAACGCCCAAAGGATGAACATGAATTTTAGCACCCAACTCGGCAAAGGCCCAGGCTGCTCCAGCATGATCCAAATGAATATGCGTTAAAAAAACATGCTGAATATCATGTATGGTATAACCAATGCGACTTATTTCTTTTTCCAATTGCGGAAAGCAACTATATGGCCCCGTTTCAAAAAGAACTGGCCCGTCATAGGTTTCTACTAAAAAAGCGGCAATGGTTTTCTCTTCTCCGAGGAAGGCGAGGTCTAAGGTGTGTATCATGTGATAACTTTAACTTTAACTTTAACTATTGACTAAAACGTAAACTTCCCACTATCGCGTTGGATGAACTTTAACTATTGACTAAAACGTAAACTTCCCACTATCGTGTTTTACTAACTGTTTTTTCAACTTCAACTTCAACTTCAATTCGCTCAGTTCGTGAAGTCCTTATGTTAGAAGGTCACGATATAGCACCACATTAGAAGGCTGCGTTATAGTAACCCCCTATTCAATCGCCCCCCTCAATCCCAACTCAATCACTTCCAAATCATGTATCTTCTTATCCGTTATTGAAAAACGTAAAATCGTCCTCATCTGATGAAAACCATGCTTACCGCAAGCACCCGGATTCATATGCAACAAGTCGTGTTTCTTATCCGGCATCACTTTCAAAATATGAGAATGACCACAAATAAAAAGTTTCGGAGGATCCGTTTTCATCAGCTCCCGAACCCGCTTATTGTATCGCCCTGGGTAACCACCAATATGAGTCATCCAGACATCGATGCCCTCACAATCAAAACGATAATCCAAAGGATAATTTTGTCGAATGGAGCCAGCATCTATATTGCCATAAACAGCTTTGACCGGTTTGAATGCTTCTAATTGTTCGAGGACTTTATCATCTCCAACATCGCCGGCATGCCATAATTCATCGCAGTCTTTAAAGTGCTCGAAAATATTTGGATCAAGGTAGCTGTGAGTGTCTGATAATAGTCCGATGCGCATGGGTAGTGTAATTAAAATTAGTTTAGTGTGAGTAACCGCAACGGCGCCACGAAAGCGCAATGTTTTGCTTCTCGTTTCGCTCGTATGTTTATTTTACCACAAACCTGTCCGCACAACAGGCGGAGGGCACAAAGAAACACAAAGTTTTTTCAATAATGAGTCTCACCAATTAACGAATTAACCAATCTCAAGCAAATCCACATACTTCCCAGAAACCCACTTATCCAAAAAGTCAATCCGGTACCAACCATTATCATGCACTTCATGAACAAGCACCTTATCATTTTTAAAGAGAACACCCAGTTTTTTGAAATTGCGATCAGGACCAGAGCGAATTTTCAGACCTTTTGGATCATCGTCGTTAACGATTCCATATTGTATTTTTCTGAGATAGTAGGAAGAAACCCAACGTTGTTCCTTGCTGATGCGAGACCAGCGGCCCTTCTTTTCATAGACATCAACAACAGATCCTCTATTCACAGTACCCATCCATTTTTTACGAACATTAGGTCCGGAGCGAACATTTAGTGCGCTGGCTCTGACAACCAATGCATGGCCGATGGGCTCTTCAAGGGTGTTTTTAAATACTGTTTTATAATCAGGATATGATTTAAGTTCTTTGGCAATTTTTGGAATGAAGTTCTTCTTGGCATCTTCTACTTTATTGCCACCGAAGAAAGCGGTACCAGGACAACTTTTGGTGTTTCCTTTTCCATTGGTACGGAGCGTTGTGCGGAGGTCGAACCAGTGGTGATAGACGTTGTGGTCTACATTAGGTGCTAAGATGAATTTTAAGTTTAATGCAGCATTGACAGTGATGATGCTGTCCCGTTGAGCCTTCGTCATCTCATCCTCCCCTTTATCAAAATTACCCAGATTCTCAATACAAATGGCCTCATTGTTATGCCCTTTGATACCTGCAGGAGTCTTGCTTAGTGGACGGCTACCTACTATTATCATCCCATCCGGGAAGATCGTAATGTGCTGTCCAATATCCGACCAGCCCCGTTCAAACATATGAGAATTTCGCATTCCAATGACTTTCCAGAAATGGTTGTCCCCATCAAAATTGGCGTAAGAGGGGAGCCAGGTATGGTGATTCTGGATCATGGTCACTTTCCGACTTACGTTTTGTTTTTTCAGCCAGATTTTAAATTCCTCTCGGTTCATTAAGGTGAATCCTTGTTGTGTTTTCATTGAATTTTGTTTTAAAGAGGTGAACATTTAATAGCTTTTTTAAGCTATTATCCAAATGTATAATATCTTATAGGAAAACGAAGAATCCTGACGAAGGTTTCTGTTCGTTTTATTCGTTTATGTCAAATTCCTTTGTTTAGGAATAGTTTCTTAAATTTGAGCCCTAGTGATTATCAAAAAAAAAACACCTTCAATGATTCCATTATTTGACAATTTTGAAAAGCAAAGTAAAGCGGAGTGGTTGGCTAAAGTCACTAAAGACTTGAAAGGAAAGCCAATTGAATCCCTCGATTGGGCTTTGACGGATGAATTGACCTTTCCTCCTTTCGCCCATGCAGAAGATCGGGACCACAACTTTCCTCCGATTTTCAACAATAAGAATACAAATAGCTGGGAGATGGGCGCTCTGGTCTTCGTCACAGATTTTAAAGCTGCCAATACGGAAGCAATTCAATTATTGGAAGCAGGAGCTAATGCGCTTTGTTTTCATTTGACGCGTACACCTTCCAAATCCGAATTGACAGCACTTCTTGACAATATTCAAATGGAATGGATTTCGACACATTTCAAAGTCAGTCAGGAATCCTGGAAACAATTGACGGAGTGCTTTGTAGCGGTGATTCAAGAGAAAGGGCAAGATCCTAAAAAGGTAGCTTGTTCTGTGGATGTGGCTGGGAGTCCGATTTCGGAAGCAAAAGAACTAAGTCACTTACGTGAAATAACAAAGCTTTTACCAAAAGGTCATTTCCTAAGTGTAAACACTTGTAATCTCTTTGTTAAAAAAGAAAAGATAGTAGAAGCCTTAGCGCAAACCATTCATCAAGGAAATCAATTGCTGGTCGCTTTGAACAAAGAAGGTTTGGACTTGAAAGATTATATGCACTCCATTCAATTTAACATTAGTATTACAGATAGTTATTTTGTAAACATTGCGGCACTTCGTGCTTTGCGAATTCTTTGGTCGCAAGTTGTAGGTGCTTGGGAAGAGAGCTTGGATAAGAACGCGACCATCATTGTACATCTGAATGAATCTACTCAGGTGGCGGATGAGAATTATAATAAGATAAAGGCGGGGGCACAAGCTATGGCTGCGGTTATTGGTGGAGCAGATCGCTTGTATATTTATCCTTCTGATGCTATTGAAAATAAAGGAGGTTCTGCTTTTACGCAGCGGATTGCTTTGAATGTGCAGCATCTGATGCAGTTGGAGAGCTATATGGATCGGGTGGTTGATCCTGGGGCGGGGAGTTATTATGTGGAGGAGATGACGGAGCGGATTGGGGCTGGGGCTTGGGGGAGGTTTTGTGGGATGGGGTGAGGAGTTGATTGATATCACTAAGAAATTGGATGCGGAATAGAAATACTGTGGAATTTATTGGTTTGGGGAAGAGCCCTCATAGTCTAAATTTTAATGGTGTCGAATTCGATAGGTTTAGAAAAGAAGCAGGTCTAAATAGCTAAAGATCATATCGTTCCTAAATCGAGTTATAAAAAAAAAATACAGAATGGTTACTATATGCAGAAGAAGCAGATATTCTTAATGTTGCAATATTTAATTGTTCAGCAAAAGACTGGAGAACTGCAAACCCAAATCATGTTAAAAAAGGGTTGAACATTAGAGACTTTGCTAGCATAAATGAATTAGTGGTTCTTTCAAATATGGAGAATATAAATGCCTTACTAATTGAAAAAAAATATTGATAAATCAGAAAGGCTCAAAGAATTAAGTCGATTGTCAAAAAAACAACTGAAAACTTTAGATGCCGTTAGTATTATTAAATCCATTAAAAAGGAAGATGAAACAACCTACATTGATGCTGAGAGAAAGGATGATAATAATGGATAAAATAACCTAGGGTCGCTAGGTTATCATAATTGTTGATACGAACGTTGTTTGGTATCGTTAAAAAAAGTAAAAAAACGAGCAGCCAACCGAGGCGAAATAGCAATCCGAGTAATGAGCACCGCCCGCCAAATGGGAATCAAAACCGTATTATGTTAAGGTAATGACTGAGCGGATTTGGGATTGGGCTTGCTTTTCTTTGCGGGTTTGGGTCGAAGGAGAGGTACTTACCTCTTAGCTAGTTTGTAAAAATGAAATTCATGTTACTAAAACAAAAGGATGGATCCGAAACGAGAATTTTTAAAATCATTGATAATGGATTAAAAATAGTTGAGAAAAGTGAATTTGGGGAAATTGAAAGAATAGTAGCATTTGAATCAATTTCAAATGATTTTGTGAAATTAAAATTCAATCCAGTTCATTGGATAATATTATCTGTTGTCGTAGTGTTATTTATTATCTCAGGTTTTTTTTTGAAATTATTTGGTATTGAAGGAGAAGGAAGGTTCTACTATTATCTTATAATATTTTTGACTGGAGGACTCTCTTCAATTCTTTTCTACGGAAAAAATGAAACGGTCTTATCGTGCTATGGAGAAGAAGGGATTGAGTTCTACAAAGACAAGCCAACAAAATCTGAATTTGATTCTTTTTTTAAAGAATTATTCGAAAAAAGAAATGAAGTTTTAAAAGAGAAACATGGTATTGTGAGTGAATTTATTTCGTATAAAGAACAAATTGAAAAATTCAATTTACTTCATTCATTGGGAGTAATTAGCCTAGATGAATTTAATGAATTTAAAGATCAATTAAATTTATTAGCAAAAAAGGATGATGATGAAATTAAGTTTAATCTTAATTGAAAATTTTTTTTATCTAACAAAGAAGATAATACCCTGAAAGAATAAATACTAAAAGGCACTCTAAATGAAGCGATTGGAAGTAATAAATGAGACTTATTATAATGGATTAATCGGCATTTTGAGTGCCTTGGTTTTCTACAATATATGTGTAGCACTTACGACTTTTAGTTATATTGGACTATTGCCAATTTTAATCCAATCAGCATTGATTTATTTGTTGATTACAAAGAATACCATAAGTGAAAAGGCAATTAAAATTTGGCTAATAGTATTTTTCTTTGCAGCTCCGGGAATAAAGATTACCGGGATTGGAATGCAGGCCTGGGCAAAGTATATGAAAGGTGAAGAAAACGCCTTAGAAATGCTTACATCAAATAAAGTAATATATTCCTTGCTTTTTATTGTAATAGGAATAATAATTTGGGTTCTAAATAAGGACTTTGGAGAATTGAGAACTGATAAATAAACAAGAAAACAATTCACAATGAAAAAAATACTAGTAGCCAACCGAGGCGAAATAGCAATCCGAGTAATGAGCACCGCCCGTCAAATGGGCATCAAAACCGTAGCCGTATACTCCGAAGCAGATCGTAACGCACCACACGTCCGTTACGCAGATGAAGCAGTATTGTTAGGTCCAGCCCCATCCTCCGAATCTTACCTCGTAATGGACAAGATCATAGCAGCCGCAAAGGCCACCGGAGCAGATGGAATCCACCCAGGCTACGGCTTCCTCAGTGAAAACGCTGTCTTTGCTAACAAAGTAACCGCAAACGGAATCACCTTTATCGGCCCGAACACGCACGCCATAGAAGTCATGGGTTCAAAGCTAGCGGCAAAAGAAGCGGTTTTGAAATACGACATCCCAATGGTTCCCGGCATTGACAAAGCCGTAACAGATGTAGAAGTTGCCAAAAAAGTAGCAAAGGATATTGGTTTCCCAATCCTAATAAAAGCCTCCGCCGGTGGTGGTGGAAAAGGAATGCGCGTAGTGGAAAACATGGAGGAACTTCCGAGTCAAATGGAACGAGCGATCAGTGAAGCGATATCGGCGTTCGGAGACGGTTCTGTTTTCGTAGAGAAATACGTAAGCTCTCCAAGGCACATCGAAATACAAATCCTAGCAGACCGACACGATAATGTTCTATATCTTTTCGAAAGAGAATGCAGCATTCAAAGAAGACACCAGAAAGTAGTAGAAGAAGCACCATCTGTAGTGTTGACCCCGGAGCTTAGAAAGGCTATGGGAGAAGCTGCCGTAATGGTAGCCAGAGCCTGCGATTACGAAGGAGCCGGAACTGTAGAGTTCTTGTTAGATGAAAATTTGAACTTCTACTTCCTAGAAATGAACACCCGCTTGCAAGTAGAACATCCAGTAACAGAATTGATTACCGGAATTGACTTAGTCGAACAGCAAATCAGAGTGGCCAGAGGCGAAAAGTTATCCATGACTCAGGATGATTTAACAATCAAAGGACATGCGCTGGAATTAAGAATTTATGCAGAAGATCCCCTGAATGATTTCCTTCCAAGCACTGGAACCTTGGACGTTTATAAAAGACCAACTGGAGAAGGTGTTCGCCTCGATGATGGTTATGAAGAAGGAATGGAGATCCCGATTTATTATGATCCGATGCTGGCGAAGTTGATAACTTATGGAGCCACTCGGGAAGAGGCGTTGATGAGAATGCGGAAGGCTATTTTGGACTATAAAATCGAAGGAGTACAAACTACTTTACCTTTCGGAAAATTTGTTTTTGAAAACGAACATTTTATTAGTGGAGATTTTGATACGCATTTTGTAAGGAACTATTATACTGCGGAAAAGATGAAAGAGGCATTTAAGGAAGAGGCGGAGATTGCTGCGGTGTTGGGTGACTTTTTGTATTCGGAGTATCGGGAGAAGTTGAAGGTGGCGGATACTGAGGGAGGGGATTGGAGGCAGAATCGGGGGTGATTTAGTGTGGGGTAACCGTAACGGCGCTACGAGGACGCTACGTTTTTTTCTCGCTTTGCTCGAAGTTTTTATTTAACCATGAACCTGTCCGCTCTCAGGCGGAGGGCACAAAGAGGCACAAAGTTTTTCTTATTACTTAAGTGTAATGTTTAATGAATTAACCAAAACACATGAAGCAACCGGATTTTAAAAATATAGCTTTCAAACGCTCTACGACTTCATCAGCAGCTGGGGAAGAGAAGACCTGGTTGAGCCCGGAAGGTATTGACATAAAGAGTCATTATAATGCCAGCCAACAAGAGTCTTACGAACACCTTGGTTTCATAGCTGGGATTGCACCTAACTTGCGTGGGCCCTACAGTTCGATGTATGCGGTTCGTCCCTGGACCATCCGGCAATATGCTGGTTTTTCTACCGCAGAGAAAAGTAATGCTTTTTATCGACGGAATTTGGGGCAAGGACAAAAGGGACTTTCTGTAGCTTTTGATTTGGCGACGCACCGTGGTTATGATTCAGACCATCCGAGAGTGACGGGAGATGTTGGAATGGCGGGAGTGGCGATTGATACGGTGGAAGATATGAAGACTTTGTTCGATCAGATTCCATTGGATAAGATGTCGGTTTCTATGACGATGAATGGAGCGGTGTTGCCGATTATGGCTTTTTACATTGTAGCAGCTGAGGAACAGGGTATTGCAAAAGAATTGTTATCGGGGACCATTCAGAATGATATTTTGAAGGAGTTCATGGTTCGAAATACTTACATCTATCCGCCACAACCTTCTATGCGGATCGTTGGGGATATATTTGAGTATGCGGCTAAGAATATTCCTAAGTTCAATTCCATTAGTATCTCTGGTTATCACATGCATGAGGCGGGTGCTTCGGCGGATATTGAATTGGCTTACACTTTAGCAGATGGTTTAGAATATATAAAAACAGGATTGAAGGCTGGATTGTCCATAGATGAATTTGCTCCTCGATTGTCCTTCTTCTGGGGCATTGGGATGAATCATTTTATGGAGATTGCGAAGATGCGAGCGGCCAGAATGTTGTGGGCTAAGATTGTCAAACAATTCAATCCAGCGAATCCGAAATCTATGGCATTGCGTACGCATTGTCAGACTTCCGGCTGGAGTTTGACGGCGCAAGATCCTTTTAATAACATTGCTCGTACAACGATAGAGGCGATGGCTGCTGTTTTTGGTGGGACACAATCTTTGCATACTAATTCCTTGGATGAAGCCATTGCATTGCCTACGGATTTTTCTGCTAAAATTGCTAGAGATACGCAGAAGTATTTACAAACGGAGACCGATATTACTAAGGTGGTTGACCCTTGGGGTGGTTCTTATTATGTAGAATATTTGACCCATGAAATAGCTCAGAAAGCTTGGGCTTTAATTGAAGAAGTGGAAGCGCACGGTGGGATGACGAAAGCGATTGAAGCTGGTTTGCCTAAAATGAGAATTGAAGAAGTTGCCGCTAAAAAACAGGCGCGAATTGATAGTGGTGTAGATAAAATAATCGGAGTCAATATTTTCCAAACAGAAGAAGAAGGGGAGGCGATTGATGTTTTGTCTGTAGATAATTCAGCGGTTCGGAAAAGCCAGTTGGCGAAATTGGCGAAAGTGAAAGCGGAACGAAATGAAGCAGCTGTAACAAAAAGCTTACAAGCGATTACGGATTGTGCCAAAACCAAGGAGGGTAACTTGATGGAATGTGCGGTAGAAGCTGCACGTCTGCGCGCCACACTCGGAGAAATATCGGATGCCATGGAAAAAGAATTCGGACGATACAAAGCAAATAACAAAACCATTCAAGGCGCTTACGCCAGTGTCTTGAAAGATGACACGGCTTTCAAGGAAGCCATTGCGTTATCGGATAAATTCGCAGAACAGGAGGGGAGAAGACCAAGAATAATGGTCGCCAAGTTAGGACAGGATGGTCACGACCGGGGCGCAAAAGTAATCGCTACTTCCTTCGCAGACATCGGGTTTGATGTAGATGTAGGACCATTGTTTCAAACGCCAGAAGAGGCGGCGAGACAGGCTATTGAAAATGATGTTCATATTTTAGGAATTTCTTCTTTGGCGGCTGGGCATAAAACTTTGGTTCCTCAAGTCATCGAAGCGCTTAAGAAGATGGGGCGACCTGATATCTTGGTGGTGACTGGTGGGGTTATTCCTCCGCAGGATTATGACTTTTTGTTTGAAGCTGGGGTGGCTGGGGTCTTTGGTCCTGGGACGGTGATTTCGAAGGCGGCGGCGGAGATATTGGGGATTATGATTGGGTGATAAGTATATCTGAAGTTCATTTTGCTTGAACGATAAACAAATTTTCAATATTTACAACTATATGAATATAAGAACTCGATTATTAATTACCAGCTTATTTTTTTCAGTATTTAATCTTACTTCGCAAGTTACTATTGAGTGGCAGAAATCTCTGGGAGGATCTAGTACTGATGCGGGCTGTTCTATTGAACAAACCTTGGATGGCGGATATATTGTGGGCAGGTTCTACCAAATCGACAAATGGTGATGTAACAAATAGTAAAGGAAAGTTTGATTATTGGGTTTTTAAATTATCGAGTAAGGGGACGATTGTTTGGCAAAAGACATTAGGAGGTAAGGGTGGCGATTTTGCAACTTCTATTCAGCAAGCAAAAGATGGTGGATATATAGTCGTTGGATATACCAGTGCCACTAGTAGACACATTGGAAAAAGAAATGATGACGTAACCGGATTCCATGGCAAGATGGATTACTGGCTTGTAAAGCTAACAAGTAATGGAGAAATTGCTTGGCAGAAATGTCTTGGAGGAACAGAAAACGATATCGCATCTTCTGTCCAGCAAACTAGCGATGGAGGATATGTTATTGTTGGAATTTCTAATTCTAAAGATGGGGATCTAAGGGATAACAAAGGAAAAGACGATATTTGGGTGGTTAAGTTACTACCAAGTAAAAAGAAATAGCATATTTACTTTTCAAGAAATTAACAGTGCACTTTTTTTTATGGGTTAGCTTCAGGCTAGGGTGCATTAGGCTAATTTTCAATTCAAAAGGCATTCAAAATCTAAACTATGCCACTATCTTCACGTTATATAAGTAGTTACAATCAAGAAAAAAACAAACATAATGTTATCTAAAAAAATTCAAGACGTACTCAACGATCAAATTAGAATTGAAGCAGAATCTTCGCAGGTATATCTTGCCATGGCTTCCTGGGCGGAAATCCAACCAGGTATAGACAATGTCACCGCTTTCTTTTACCAACACAGTGAAGAGGAAAGACAGCACATGCTTAAGCTTATACATTTTGTAAATGAGCGAGGTGGTTTTGCGATCACACCAACATTGCCACAACCTCAGCTGACCTTCCCTTCGATAAAACATGCGTTTGCATCTTTGCTAAAACATGAAATATTTGTATCCGACAGCATCAATAAATGTATAGATTCGGCTCTTGCGGAAAAAGACTACGCTACCCATAATTTCCTACAATGGTATGTGGCAGAGCAAATTGAAGAAGAGGCATTGGCCCGAACCATGAACGACAAACTGGAGCTTATCGGAGACGATAAGAGTGGTATGTATATGTTTGATCGGGATATTTTGACGATCAGTAATGCGATTGTGAAATAAGTAATAATAAACTTTAGAAATAAAAAACAACAAGGCGTTCTTTACGAGCGTCTTGTTTTTTTATTGGATAAAGTAAGTCCTTCTTCTAGCTCCCCGGCATCCGATCCCGCTCACTTTTCTTTCGATTAAAACGATAGGCGAATGTCGCCGTCATTCTCCGTCCGACTCTTTTACCATAAGATTCAGAACTGTAATTCTCTCCACTTATGATTTCTTTTTGAATCCTGGAATCCAGAATGTTTCTAAAGTTTAAAGTAAGGTTTGCCTTGTCCTTAAATAAGTCCTTGCTAATTGAATAATCGAGGGAGTGTTGGGCTTTGGTTAAATTTTGACCGCTTTTATTTTGACCTCGGTATCTGAAAGTTCCTTGCATGGATATGCCTTTTTTGAACTTCATTCTACTGCTGACTTGCGTAGACCAATTGTCGTCTTCAGTATGGAAGTCGATGTCGTTAAATTCTCCGACTTGCTCGAATTGATAGTAATTGAATTCGGCGCTGAGGCGGAGCCATTTTGCGGGGTTATATGTGGTAGATATTTCTGCTCCAATTCTGTTTTCATGTGAAAGATTGATGGGCATAGTTTGGAAATAGCCGTATTTGTCCAGTGTTGTTACAAATTGAAAAAAGTCAGTGTTCCGTTGGAAGTATACCGCAGGGTTGATAGTGATTTTCTCCCACCTTTTGAGCACGCCCAATTCATAGGAATCGGTATACATCGGATTCAGATCCGGATTCCCTGCGAAACGATTTCTAATATCAGACAATCCACCAAATGGATTCAACTGCCAGAAACGGGGTCGGTTAATTCTTCTACTGTAGCTGAGTTGCGTGTTTAAGGTTTCGGAAAAGTTATAAGTAAAATGAGCGGTTGGAAATAAGCCAATGTATTCTTTGTCGTCGTTGAACACACCTTCTCGATCACTAATTCCAATGTCTGAAAATTCAGTCCTCAAACCTAACAAGTAATTGAATTTTTTCAGCTTCTGTCCATATTGCAAATAGGCGCCATAAATCCCTTCGTCGTAGTCCAATAAATTATTAAAACCAGCAATGCTTTCCCCATCTAGAGTAGCGGTGTACTCAGAAGAAATTCGTCGAACTTGGCCTCGGAAACCTGCTTCTAAGCGGGCATCTCTTGCAAGCGGAAGTACAAAGTCTGTTTGGACCAATAAGTCCTTACTGCTTTCAATATCTCTGGTGTTGATATTCCTTTCTGCACCGATAAAAGCACCCTCATACCTTTGACTGATGGATTCGTTTTCGTCATCATTCCACCAATCATAAACAATACTGGTGGTAAATTTTTTCCCTTTCTTATCGAAAGTTTTTTCATAATCTATTTCCAGTTGATTGTAGTTTTGTGGCTCCCGATAATTTTCTTTTTGAATCAAAGTACTATCAATCACTCCTGTTGGGCTTAGGTAGTCAAAAGTCAAATCAGTAACATCGGTATTCACTATTTTATTTTTATAGTAACTCAAGGTGAACGTATTTTTATCATTCAAATAATAATCACCACCAAAATAAAAATTGACATGATCATCATTTCTTTCCTGATCTCCTATTTGATGTAGATTTGTTGTTACTTCATTATTCGTTGTACTTTGATTTAAGCTGCTTTCACCAAAAAAGTCGGCGTATCGATAACCAAGGTTTGTAAATAAATTGATTTTTTTTGTTTTATAATTCATGTTGATATTCGCTCTGTGGTTTGCGGGTAATCCGCTGGTCAACTGTATAGAACCACCAAAGCCTTCTAGTTTATTTTTCTTAAGAATGATATTAATAATACCAGCGGTTCCGCTAGCTTCATATCTGGCAGAAGGATTAGTAATGACTTCTATCTGGGCTACCAAGTCAGCTGGTATTTGTTCTAATCCTCCATTTGCAGAAAGCATGGAAGGCTTGCCGTCAATTAAAACTCTAACATTAGAATTACCACGCAGACTAATTCCTCCACCAGCATCTACACTTACAGAAGGCACATTGTCTAACACATCACTTACGTTTCCACCTGTTGCGCTAATGTCTTTACCCACGTTGAAGACTTTTTTGTCTAGTTTGTATTCCACCGTTGTCCGCTCTTCCACCACGTCAACACCTTCCAGCATAGCGGCGTCAGGTTCTAGTTCTATAAGTCCCATATCGTAGTCTTTAAGTATTTTTTTTTGTTCCATCAGCAGCGTTTTAAAAGAAAGGTATTCCACTTTTATATCGTAAATGCCAGCAGGAACTTTCAAAGTGAAACTTCCCGAATCATCAGTGCTTATGCCGCTGACAATCTTTTTATTCTTACTATCTAGTAAGCTGATGGTTGCGTAGGCCAGTGGAGATTGTGTTGAATTGTCTACCACCTTTCCTGTGATTTTTACCGTTTTATTTACGGTCGTAAAAGAGAGGAATAAGCAGCTAAGAAGAGAGAGTATGAATATGTTTTTCATCATTTTTTGGTTTTGTAAAGGAATGACTTTTTTATTGTTTTTGAATCGTGTTTAGACAAAGGTGAGTAAATACTTCATTTGGTTTTAAAGTAGTTGACGGAGTTGCAGCCTTAGTCGACGGATGATTGAAAAAGCATGTCAAATGCAAAATCACGCTATGTAAATTCTATTCGTCATTCCTATTTGGATATTCAGGAGTTGAAAATCCAAATTCATCTACTCTTCACAAAAGCGATCTGGGTTTTGATTACTTTTGTCATTCTCCGAAAGAATCTTTCTAAATACAAACCAATGTTTAAACTAATCAATAAATATCCATCACTGTCTCATGTGTTATTTTGGCTTGGTATATTTTTATTGGATACCGCCTCCATAAGGTAACGGCTTTTACGAATCATGATGTAGAGATAGATTCCCTGGCTATTCCGATTGGAGTTAGTTACAAGGAAAAGGTATTGCGGGCGTTAAAAACCCAGAAGTAGGTCATTCACTGACTCCTAAGGACAAAGGCATTATTTTGATATATTAAAATTCGATAGAATGGTAAATTGTAGTTTCCCCAAAAACTCGTATATTTGCGTCTTGAAATAACTTTAATATTTTGTAATAATAATAATCAACCTTATCAAAAAAAATAGCATGAAGAATTTTAAACTAATCCTACTTTTATTTGCTGTTGCCCTATTCTCTCTGCCTGCTATGGCTCAAGATGCTAAAACAGAGGTTAAAGAAACGGTTACTGAAAAAGCACCTAAGAAATTATCTGCCAGAAAGATGGCTAAGCAAACAGCATCTGCTGTTACCGAATTGACTGAGAAGCAACAAAAGATGATTTTGAACTACTCCAGAAACCTGGCTAAAGTAGATGTCAAAAAAGAAATGAAGAAGACCTTGAAGAAAATGTCTGCAGAAGATCGTCAGAAGGTATTGGGCTATATCACTAAGGTGAAGGCAAGCGGAAACAAGCCAATGGCCAATGTAAAAGATGTAAAACCAGCTGCTCCTACTGCGCTTAAAGCTAACGACAAGGCGAACAAAGCAAAATCAAAAGTTGACAAATCGAAGCAACCTAAGTACGTAATGAAAGACAAAGCGGTTGATCCTTCTACCATGACATCGCTCGAAATTTTGGATAAGACTTTTGACTTTGGTACCATTCAGCAAGGAGAAAAAGCTTCTACTGTTTACCGAGTAAAGAATACTGGAAACAACCCGCTAAAGATTTCAAAAGCTAAAGGTTCTTGTGGTTGTACTGTACCTCAGTGGCCTAAAGAAGCTATTGCTCCTGGCGAGATTGCGGAAATCAAAGTTGTTTTCAATTCTACTCGTAAGAAGGGAAAGCAAAACAAGCGTATTACAATTACGGCGAATACCGATCCTGCTCAGAGCTACATGACGATCACCGGAATGGTGGAAGTACCTGCAGCTCCTAAGAAGCAGTAAACAAAGAATATCAAAAGCAAAAGGGCATCGCCCTGGCCGCGTTTGTAGAAAGGTTAAGACGAAAGTCTTTGAGTGCGTGACGAATTCCCTGCTTTTGGCAGCTGGCAGCTGGCAGTTAGCTTCCCTTGAACGCGCCTTTTAACGCGTCTGAGCGAAGCTAACTGCCAGTAGCTAACTGCTAACTGCCAAAACTTGGATTCCGGAAATATGTCACGCACTCAAAGTCTTTTATAGGGGTGTAGCTCCGGCAGCGTTAAAAAACATCAGAGGGTGTTACACATTGTCAGAGCTACGCTCTTAAATATTTATGCTACCTTGCTTAAATCGGTCTAGAGGGGAATGAGTGCTACAAAAGCTGCCGGAGCTTGCCTGTCCTGAGCCTGTCGAATGGGCTCTTATTCCAAAATAAAAGCCAAATAGACTAATTTGAAAACCAATACCTCAACCATAGGAATATTCCTTTCTATCCTTTTTCTCTTCTGTAGTAATATTGTTTTTTCTCAAATTGTCAATATTGAGAAAAAACGAACCAGCAAACAGGATTCTGTCTATTGGACTGGAGACATCAATCTGGGTGCCGCTCTTATCCAAAATTCCAAGCAAATTGTTAGCATCAATACTGCGATGCGTATTGACTACACTAGATACCGTCATGTGTTTATGTCCATTTCGGATTATCGACTAGGTCGGGTGGACAATAATGATTTCATCAATACTGGTTTCCAACACTTTCGCTACAATTACAAAATAAACAAACGATGGAGCTTGGAAGCTTTCACGCAAGCGCAATACAACGAGCAAATACAGCTTCAGCTACGATGGCTATTGGGGGTAGGTCCAAGAATAGGCTTATTATTAGATGAGAAAAAACAATTATATCTCGGAACGCTTTATATGTACGAATACGCTGAAGAAAAAGCAGAAGGGGAGGAGGTGCTCTTTTTCAGAGAGCATAGATTGAGTACTTATTTAAACGTGCATTTACAACCATTAGATTACTTGAAAATAAGTAGTACTACTTATTTTCAACCCGTCATCACTTCGCCAGATGACTTTCGACTTTCTACAGAGACGGCTGTGGAGATGAAAATTACCGAACGACTTACGTTTACAACAATATTCTCCCTATTGTATGATTCCACTTCTCCTTCCGGTATTCGTAAAACGATTTACAGCCTTAAAAACGGTTTACGGTTGAAGTTTTGATCAATTCAAACACTTCTTTCACAAAATATCTCGTTTAATAACAAGAAGCAGTCTCTTTATAACATTCTTCAAAAAACGCCGTATACAAAAGAGGAATCGTTGAAATTACAGAGGTACGGAAATCATCTAAAGAGCTTAAACAAAATATGGCAATGATGACGCTTTGCCACTATTTTTTTTAACTTTGCGAATCACCTATAACATAATACCTATTTTATGCATTCAGAAGAACTATTCGAAGTGGCCATTAACTGGGCAAAAAAGCGCGGATTTAAGAAAATTAAAGCGAACACAGAGGACTTTGACACCCCTTCTGCTTTTAATCGCGAGGGGAAAGATCCTGTCATTCCTGACCTAACAGGTATGCAGACTTCGGGAAAGAGTTATGTAGAGATAGCTTGCAAGGTTGAAGATGTGCAAGGATTGATCTCTAAGTGGAAATTGCTAAGTACCATGGCACAGGTTAAAGGAGGTAAACTATACTTACTTGCTCCTCGTGGACACAAAGCCTTTACAGAAAATATCGTAAAAGACTACAATCTAGAAGCTCGAATCATCAGTATCTAAACGATTTGAACATTCAAAGAAAAGTATAGAGCAAGCTTTTTATTTGTAATAATTATGCTCCTAAAAAGACGCTAACTTCATTGGATTTAGCGTCTTTTTTTAATTGAATAGAGAGGTAACCACAACGGCGCTACGAAAGGCGCTACGTTTTATCGTGCGAACTAAGGGGCTAATTAACCAATACGTCAATTACCCAACACACTAAACCAAGCGCACCAATTAACTAATACACCAATTAACGAATCTACCAATCTTGAGTAAACAACAAAATAAATTCGGCACTGCCCCGGTTTTCTTTACCGCTATTTCCACCATTCTTGGAGCAGTTATGTTTTTGCGCTTTGGCTTTGCCGTAGGTAACGTGGGGCTGATAGGAACCTTGGCGATTGTGTTGATCGGTCATATGGTAACCATTCCAACGGCGATGGCGATTGCGGAAATTGCGACAAATCAGAAGGTAGAAGGAGGTGGAGAATACTTTATCATATCGCGTTCATTTGGTTTAGTAATTGGGTCGGCCATTGGTATTGCCTTGTATTTATCTCAGGGAATATCTATTGCTTTTTACATCATGGCTTTTGCAGAAGCTTTTACACCACTGGTTGATTACCTTTCAGAAAGTATGGCGATGCCTGATTGGCTCTATTGGCTGATTCATCAAAAACAAAGTATTGGGATTCCTGCATTACTATTGTTAACTTTTTTGATGCTGACTAAAGGAGCAGATCTTGGCGTGAAGGTTTTGTATTTTGTAGTAACCATTTTGGGTTTCTCTATTATTGCTTTTTTTATTGGTAATACAGATTATGCGCAGAATAATAAATTAGATCCGTTTGCTAAAATAGACAATTACAAAATTGAAAAGCAAGGTCAGTTTGATACGTTTTTTCCGGAAGAAGCAAGGACGATGGATAGCCTTGTCCAACTACAAAGCTTTCAAGTTGATTCCACTGATGCACTTCATCCAACCATAATAACTTCTTCTTCTAACAAGCCAGATTCTGTTCCGCCGTTTATACCAAAAGGACTCGACTTTTTTATTGTATTCGCCATTATTTTTCCTGCTTTTACGGGGATGACTGCCGGTGTTGGTTTGTCTGGTGATTTGAAAAATCCGGGCCGTTCCATTCCCTTGGGAACCCTGGCGGGGACACTGGCTGGAATGGTCATCTACTTCTTTATTGCCTGGAAATTGGCGGTTTCTGCAAGCCCTTTAGATTTAGTAAATACGGAACGATTGGTAATGTCGGATATCGCTTGGCAAGGTTGGATTGTGATTCCATTGGGTTTGGCAGCGGCTACTATTTCTTCAGCGCTTGGTTCTATCTTGGTAGCTCCTAGAACATTGCAAGCCATTGCCAGAGATAAAGTATTACCTCTTGCGGGTTTCAATCGCTGGCTTTCTGTAGGTCGTGGAGATGCGGATGAGCCAGTCAATGCAAGTATTGTAACTGTAGTGTTGGCAGGGGTGTTTGTTTTGGCAGGGGCCTTGGATTCAGTGGCGCAAGTTATCTCTATGTTTTTCATGGTGACCTATGGTTCCCTGTGCTTGATTTCTTTTTTGAATCATTTTGCAGCAGATCCATCTTATCGGCCTCGCTTTAGAAGTCGTTGGTACATTTCTCTTTTTGGTGCGGTGGCTTGTTTTGGTTTGATGTTCTTTATGAACGGTCTATATGCTTTCATGTCCATTACAACAATGGTTGTCCTCTACTTTTTTATTTCTTATTATAATCAAGATAAAAAATCAATCGCTTTGATTTTCCAAGGGGTTATATTTCAGTTCAGTCGTCAGTTGCAAGTCTTTTTGCAAAAAGCAGATAAGGAAAAAGGAGATACCTGGAGACCTTCTGCGATAGCCCTTTCGGAAAACTCATTCGAACGTTTAGGAGCTTTTCACTTACTCCGGTGGATGTCTCACAAATATGGCTTCGGTACCTATATCCACCAAATCAGAGGATATCTGAGTCGGCAATCCAATAAGGAAGCGACGGAATGCAAGGAGCGTTTGATCAAAATGGCAGAGAAAACGGATAGTAATATCTACGTCGATACCCTGATCAGTCCTTCTTTTACTTCGAGTATCGCGCAGGTTATTCAGTTGCCTGGGATAGCTGGGACTGAGAACAATCTGATGCTTTTCGAATTTTCAAAAAACAACCCAGAGCAGCTTAACGATATTGTCGATAATTTCAAGTTGATAAAATCAGTCGACTTTGATGTGTTATTGCTGGGGAGTTCGGACCGAGGTTTTGGTTTGAAAAAAAGCATAGATATTTGGCTTACAGCAGCAGATTTTAAGAATGCAAATTTGATGATCTTACTTTCTTATGTTATCTTAGGACATAAAGATTGGAAGTCAGCAGAGATTAAAATATTTGCAGTTTACCCAGAACAATCAATCGAAGAAGAGCGCCGCAGATTGCTTGAATTGATAGACAATGGTCAGTTGCCCATCTCTTCTAAAAACATAAAATTCATTGCCCGTAAAGAAGGTCATCAAATGAAATCTGTAGTTTGTGAAACATCTCGTGATGCGGATTTAACCATCGTCGGTTTTCATGTAGATGTAGTGAAACAGCTTGGAGCAGATGTATTTTTGGATTACAACCATATCGGAAATGTATTGTTTGTAAATGCAGGGGAGAAGAAGGAGATAAAGTAAATCACACATTTGATAGAGCAAGGAAGTGATGTGGGTTTAGAATTCGAAAGAGCTGAGTTATAAATGTAGCTATGAAATATTTAATTTTCATATTAGTATTATCCTTAAATGTTGTACTTTTCGCACAACCTTCAGATTGCGATGGAGATTATTTCCTGTCCACTAGTTTTGAGGGTTCCAATGCCTTTAACAAAATACAAATTGCTCCTTCTAACAATGAAATTACCTTTAACCCATTAAACCCAGCGGGTAGTGGCTTGTTTGTAAACTCAGTTGGTTTTCGGCCTACCGATAATTTTATGTACGTCCTGGCAGCCGGTAATAATCTCGCTCGAATTAATGCTGCCGGCCAAGCGAGTATAATTGCCACCATACCTAACTTCGATCCTGAGCTTAACTATTATGGCGGGGACGTTTCTCCCGACGGGCAATTTTTATTTGTTTTGGGAACAGGTACTCAGTTCAGTACGCTTGTAACTTCAAGCGGATGGTATTTCCTGGAAGTAATAAGCAACTGTCAAATACTTACAGATTCAATTTACGTTTATTCCTCTGGATTTGAAATTAACCTACCAGCTAACTTCACCATTGAATTGGCTGATAGCATTTTGTTACCATTGATTCACTACAACAATCCTACTTTTGAATGGGACGATCTATTTGGAAATAGTCTTTCATGCTTAACAGGTGTCCGACCTTTTGCTAGACCTTTTTTTGATGGCGTCATGGTTCGTTACCAAGGAGACGTATTACTTGTCCGTTAAATTTAATCCTCGCTGGGTTAAAGCGGAAGAGAAAAACAAACAAAAAACGTATACAAAATAGCTTAAATAAAATCACTCACTTTATGAAACTAATAAACCTATTTCGATTTAGTATAACAATAATTCTACTAATCCTTATTTCTTGCCAGAATCAGGAAGAAGATGCTTTCCCTAAACACTCCAGTGAATTAGAAGAAGAAGGCCACAAAGAAATTCCTTCCGATTGGTTTTACGCTCAGCGCGCTTACCCTTATAATAAAACGGATAAGCAAGCTTACATCGCAGCTGTTAAAACAAAGAAGAAGATGGAATCCGGAAACGCAGAACGTGACTTTGGTGTCTGGGATTTCGCAGGACCAATCAACATTGGAGGGCGGATAACGGATATTGAAATGCATGCGACTTCTACGGAAGTGATATATATAGGTGCTGCAGCAGGAGGTATTTTCAAATCAATAGACGGAGGCGAAAACTTTGATCCGATATTTGACGACGCACTTTCCTTGTCTATTGGAGATATAGCTATTGCTCCCTCCAACGAAAATATTATTTATGTCGGGACTGGTGAACCAAACGCAGGCGGGGGTTCTCTGGCCTATGATGGTGTGGGTGTTTATCGCTCTGGAGATGCTGGAGAAACTTGGGAACACATCGGACTAGAGGATGCTGGTAGTATTGGAAAAGTTTTGGTACATCCAACAGATCCGCACATTGCCTATGTTGGAAGTATGGGGAATCTTTTCGCTAATGATGGCCAACGTGGGGTGTTCAGAACTTCCGATAGTGGGCAAAACTGGCAGCAAGTTTTAATGGTTTCTGACTCAACAGGAGTAATAGACATGGCGATCAATCCCGATGAACCTAACATTATATATGCAGCGGCTTGGGAACGGATACGACGCCCAGGATATCGAAACTATGGTGGACCTACATCGGGTATCTACAGATCAACGGATGGAGGTGACAACTGGGAGGAACTGACTAATGGTTTACCCAGTATTTCTAATTTAAAAGGGAGAATAGGAATTGATGTTTCGGCTTCGGATCCTAATATATTGGTAGCAGTCTATGCGAATGCTGACGGCCCAATATCAGGAGCTTTCAAAAGTACAGATGGTGGAGATAACTGGTCGCCAATGAACTATAATGGCGTGGACAATGTGCCTTACATGTGGTGGTTTGGGGATGTCATTATTCATCCGACTAATCCGGAGGAAATTTTCTACATGAGTTTGAATATGTTCAAAACATCTAATGGAGGAGCAAATTGGAATACCTTTTTCCCAGGGCAGCATGTAGATCAACATGATGTGTTCATTCATCCAACAGATCCCTCACTTGTGCTTACTGCAAATGATGGAGGATTATATATCAGTAATAATTCAGGTACTACTTATAACAAAGTAAATACATTGCCTATTACTCAATTATATGCTTGTGAAATTGATGCTTCCGAACCAGACCGTTTATATGCTGGAGCACAAGACAATGGGACTAACAGGACACTTACAGGTAGCAATGATGATTGGAGTCGAATACTGGGAGGAGATGGTTTTACTCCTTTAGTGAACCCGGATAATAATAATTTCGTGTACGGTTCTATCCAAAATGGTTTGCTGTTCCGCTCAACAAGTGGTGGTGCCAATGGAAGCTTTTTGAATATTTCACCAAACACTGGATTTTCCGAACGAAAGAATTGGAATACCCCTACGGTGTTCGATCCTTCCAATTCTGAAATCATGTACTATGCTTCGAATCGTTTATATAAATCGGAGAATGGTGGTAGTAGTTGGACTACAATAAGCAGTGACCTTACGAATAACATTCCGCAAGGTAACCTGGCTTTCGGAACCATTACAACTATTTCGGTTTCGCCAATAGATGGCGATATAATATGGGTGGGAACAGATGATGGAAACATTAGTCTTACAATGGATGGAGGTGATAGTTGGAACAATGTTTCTACAGTTTCTAACAGATGGATTACACGAGTTGCCGCGGATCCTATTTCCCCAGAATCAGCCTATGTTACCTACTCAGGTTATCGTTTTGGCGAAAGCATTGGACAAATTTATAAAACGATTGACAATGGTGCTAACTGGATAGATATTTCAAATAACCTTCCGGACATTCCTGTAAATGATGTCATTGTTCATCCTGAATTTGAAGATGTTTATATTGCTACAGATGTGGGTGTTTTTGTTTTAGGAGATGGATTGTTAGATTGGGAAGTGATGGGAAGTGAATTTCCAAATGTCGTAGTCACGGATTTGGATTTGCATGTGGAGACCAACAAACTGGTAGCTGCGACTTATGGACGATCCATTTTTTCCATTGAACTAGAAGATTTGGTAGCCAGTAAAGAACCGACCTTTGATTCTTTCACCATGAAATTATCACCAAACCCAGTTCTAGAGACCGGAAGAGTACACCTTGTTGTAGAAAAAGTATCCATTTTTGAATTGATTGTATTAGATGCCATGGGTCGAGAAATTAAGACCATTTTTAAAGGCAGACTAGGGAGTGGTTCTCATAATATCGATTTTGAGGCAAAAGAACTCCCTTCAGGGTTGCTTTACTGTAGAATTCAAAATGAAGGTGGGGAAGTAAAAACGCTGAAGTTTATCAAATTAGATTAAATAGAAATGTCTAGGCTAGAACGAAGTAAGGGTGTTTATAGTCAAAATGTTACATTTTATCGATAAACACCTGTATATTCATCGATTAATTAAATTCTATTTACTCACTAAAATTTTTTACACATGAAAAAATTCTACTTTTTGTTTTTTGCAGCATTATTCGCTTCGATGGCTGTAAATGCACAGCTTATAGATGAAAACTTTGATGGCTATACACTCGGAGATATGAACGATCAAAACCCTGATGTTTGGGGAGTATGGTCCGGTTCTAATAATGGAGGTGAAAGCATAGGAGTTTCCGATGCATTTGCAGCCTCAGGAACTCAGTCAGGTTTCATCGGCGCAGGCCCTGGGCCACAGGATGCTATTCTTCGTATGGGAAATATCGAAGAAAATGGAACTTATGAATTGTCTTTTAATATGTATATTCCTGCTGGGAAGACCGGTTACTTTAATCTTCAAGGAGAAACGACCAACTCAGGTGGAGCTGGAGGTGGTGGAGCTGGTGTATTCAATTCTTCTAACTTAGTATTCAATAACACTGATAGTGCAAACGGAATGGCTGGGCTAGGCGGTGCTTACGGAAATGTTGATGATGCAGATCCTACTTATTCTTGGGACTATCCAGAAGACAGTTGGTTTCTTGTTCACATCTTATTCGTAATTTCCGATGATTCAGATAGTACTGGATGGACAATGAGCATTAACGATGTAGAATTGGAAAAACAAGATTATGCTGCTGACGGAATTATTGGCGGAATCGACTTTTTCGGAATCAACGCTAACAATGAATACTATGTAGATGACATCCTTTTTGATGAAGTAATTATGATCAATACTGAGAATCCTGTATTGAGAAGCATGAAGGTTTATCCTAATCCGGTAGCTGATATGTTGACCATCGAAACAACAGAACAAGTTGACGAAATTACCATCTATAACCTTTTGGGAAGTCCAGTATTAAATACGACTCCAAATGTTCTATCCCCTGTTTTGGACATGAGTAGCTTCTCTGCTGGCTTGTATATGGTAGAAGTTAAAATTGGCGATGATACCAGAACGATTAAAGTGACGAAGTAATATTCTTTACTTTTTTATAAACGAAAAGGCTTAACTCGGAAGGGTTGGGCCTTTTTTTTGTAACAATAGTTATGTATCGTAATAGGATTCCATGCTTGATTGTGATTAATGATTTGTGTTTTTATTGTTATGTAGGTCAAGAATGAAATTAGTTTTCAATTGAGTGCGGGACATATTTCCGGAATCCAAGTTTTGGCAGTTAGCATTGGCTACTTGCAGTTGGCTTCGCTCAGACGCGTTAAAAGGCGCGTTCGGGGAAGCCAACTGCCAAAAGCAGGGAATTCGTCACGCACTCAAATTCATTCATTATGAAAACTAATTTAGCTTTTTCATCCTCTAGTTTGCTCCTCATTGTAGGGACCATCCTGGCCACGTTAATTCTTTTGATCTATGTCATCAGGTGGTGGCTTTCCAAAAATGATCAAAGCAAGTTATCGAGAAAATACCAAGACTGGAATTGGGCTTCTCCGCAGGGAGGGGCGCAACAAATATCCTGAAGCAAATGTTTTTCAGTAAGAGGTAACAGCTTCTTCTTATTTGGTTTGTTAATATATTTTGCTGTGACTTATATGGCCTTCAACGGGACTTCGGTTGTAGTCTCCGGAAGTAAGGCGCCGAAATCATTATCAAATGCGTAAGTATTGTTATATTTCGGAGTCTGAATACCACTCACCCTTTCATTAGCTGGGTATAGGTAGTACTTTGGATCGTAGGAAGATCGCTTTTCTGTGTTGACTTTTTCTGCTTGCCCTGCCAGGGACGGTTGGTACGATGAGGGGAAACAAGTACCGATTAGCCCGTTAATATGTTAAACCTTCTGTGCGGATCTTCTGAGAAATTTAAGGACATATTGATAGATTATTAGTCAATAAAAGTCGCTCCACCTTCAATGGACACCTCATAAGGAGTTAACTCAATTTCATACTTCCTCTGATATTTCTCACCAGCAAGTTTTATGAAGTCAGCTACTTTCTCTTTTTCAATAATAGAAATGGTACAGCCCCCAAAGCCACCTCCCATCATGCGACTACCAAGAATGTACTCCTTATCTAAGGTCAACTCAACCAAGAAATCCAATTCAGGACAACTAACTTTATAGTCGTTTTGTAAACTAAAATGAGATTGATAGATTAGTTCTCCCAGTGTTTTGAAATCTTTATTTAACAAGGACTTAGTTGCTTGAAGTACCCGATTGCTTTCTGTAACAACATGGTTACAACGTTTGTAAATATTTTGTGGCATTTTAGAAACGCATTGCTCTAGTTGCTCAAGAGATGCATCTCGTAAACTTTCAATGGAAGGAAATGCTTGATTAAGAATGCTAACACCCTGTTCACATTCCGCTCTTCGCGTATTGTATTCAGAAGAAGCTAAGGAGTGAGATACATTAGTATTCAAAAGTAATAACTGATAATTTCCTAAATCAAAAGGAAAATATTCAAATTCCAATGAACGGCAATCCAATAACATGACCTGGTTTTTCTTACCCATCATACTGGCGAATTGATCCATGATTCCACATTTGATTCCCACAAAATTATGCTCCGCCATTTGACTGGCTTTGATCATTTGCCACTTATCCAATTTTAAATCAAATAACTCATTTAGTCCAAAAGCAAGACTACACTCCAAGGCAGCGGAAGAACTCATACCGCCTCCAATGGGTACATCGCCATCCAATTGGCTATCAAAGCCTTTTAGCTCAGCACCCAAAAGTTGTAGTTCGTGAACCACGCCCATGGCATAGTTTTGCCATCCTCCTTTTTCACGAGGTTGGAAATTAGACAGGTCAAAACTATACTGTTCGTCAACATTAGCGGCGATGATGTTGACCGTGTTTTGGCTGCCATTTCTTCTTAGTTTGAACACTGCTTTTTTATCGATAGCAGCAGGGAGAACAAGCCCATCATTGTAATCGGTATGTTCTCCAATTATGTTTATTCGGCCGGGAGAGGAAACTGTTATTTCAGGATTGTCCATTGTAGATGTGTAATTAAGCCAATCTTTTTCTTTGGTTTAGATGAAAAGCCATATTGTAAGTGTAAATTTAACGCTTATAACGCAAGCTTAAAATAAACGCTTATTTTTAGGGATACAAAATTTTATAGTAAAAAGATGTCAAAAGAAAGGGTAAAAGCTTTTTACACACAAGCAGATCGGCTACTTTTAGCAGTAGACTGTATCATTTTTGGTTTTGCTGAAGAGCGACTTAAATTACTATTGTTCAAGCGGAAAGTAGCACCATTTAAGAATAAGTGGTCACTGATTGGCAGCTTTGTCAATGCAGGGGAGAGTGTTAGTGTTGCCGCGAAACGGGTCTTGCAGGAATCAACGGGTTTGACCAACGTGTTTATGGAAGAACTTGGTTGCTTTGGAGCCCATGACAGGGATCCGGGAGATCGAGTGGTTTCTATGGCTCATTATGCGCTTATTCGTTTAGAAGAACGGGAAGAACAGTTGGTGGAATCTTACCAAGCGCATTGGTTTGATGTAGATGACATTCCTGAATTAATTTTGGATCATAAACAAATGGTGAAGGCCGCCTTAGAAAAACTTAAACGAAAGGCACTATATCAACCAATAGGATTTGAACTCTTGCCACAAAAATTCACCATACCCCAGCTTAAGAATTTGTACGACGCCATTTATGAGAAGAAATTAGATCGTCGTAATTTTCGAAAGAAAATCCTCGCGTCAGGGGTATTAAAAAAATTGGAAGAGAAGGATAAGTCCACTTCGAAAAAGGGTGCTTTTTTATATTGTTTTGATAAAGATAAATATGAAACGTTGGAAGTAAAGTCTTTAAGTTTTTGATTTAATTTGGTAACTGTTCAGTGGGGGGATAATTTAGCTGTGGATGGGAGGAAAGATGGAAGACGGAAGTTTCCTACAAAAGCAAACCTTGAATTTGACAGTCCTTAGTCTGTGGATTTCACGTTCGATGGAAACTTCGGACTTCGGACTTCCGTCTGAATAGTTTCTCTGAACGTTATTAATATCCATCTACAAAAGCAAAAGAAAGCATGTAAGAGTATTACTTGTTCGGTAAATATTCAATAGTAAAAACAAAAGCCACCGTAAATCAATGATTTACAGCGGCTTATTGTTTGCTTACGTACTCGAGGCGGGACTTGAACCCGCACGCTCCGAAGAGCACAGGATTTTAAGTCCGGCGTGTCTACCAATTCCACCACTCGAGCGACCTGTTTTCTAGAGCAACATCGAATTGCCTAAGCAATCATATCCTCCGAAAAAAAAAGCCTCCACATGTTGAAGGCTTTTGGAGCGAAAGACGGGATTCGAACCCGCGACCCCGACCTTGGCAAGGTCGTGCTCTACCAGCTGAGCTACTTTCGCTTGTTACTTTGCGAGGTTTAAAAAATTGTTTCTTTCATTAAAGCTACAAGCTCTTTGCCCCTAAAGCGACGCAAATATAGCAGAATATAAATGTAATTGTCAAGCTTATTTCTATTTTTTTAAAAAAAAAGATAGAAATGGAAAGAGAGTGGTTTTAAAAACGGTCTTTCTACGCCTATAAATAGGGGTTTTTTGATGCAAATGGGAGATGAAATTATTTAAATATTTTTTGAATTACAAATTAACTGCCAGGCATAGTCGTCCGTAACTGGGTGCCGGACATTAGCGCCATAATGAGTATCCAAAAAGAAGCCTTCTATTTTATGTTTTTTGCCTTTATTATAAAATATAAACTCGGTAACTCGCTCTACCTTTTAATGAGGTCTTTTGAAACAACGATTTCTCTATTTTCAAGAATCTCAATTTTGAAATAATCTTCCGTTTCTTCAATTATTCGACCTTTATAAAGCGAACCATCTTTACAATGAAGAGTGACATCAGTCGGTCCTGCAAACTGAGCGGATAGTAGGGAAGGGGATAGAAAGAGTGCTACAATCAAAAAAACTATCATAAATAGGGTGTGTCGTTTCACAGCTATTTTCTAAAGAATTCATTTTGGTTGTTATCTAAACTCTATTCCAAATTTCAAAATGAAATTATTAACCCAGATTTTCTTATAATCGACGACCAATTCATTTCCAAAGGTATCGAGGAAAAACTGTTGACCTGTGGTTTGTTGCGCATGGTATCCAAGGGATAGAATAAATCGACTACGACGCTTAGAAGCAAAATGAATACCTAGGCCAAGCTGTCCCTGTACTCCTCCGCCATGCCTTCCTGATTCAGACTCCTCATCTGGCCCTGAACCGTAACCAGCTCGTGCATAGGCAAAAGGACGGCGTCTAGAATCCGTTAGGTAATATCGGCCGTATAAATAATAAGAAGAAAAGGTAGTTTCAATGTCAAACCCGCTTACCGTGGAAGTGGTCAGCTCGTTTCCTAGTCCAATAGCTGCTGAGAATCGTTTGTCAAAGCGGTAGCCCAATAGAAAAGAAACATGCTCTGATACCGTTTTGTCAGTTGGGCTAAATCCGATATTAATACCCCCAAATAACCCTGTTGTATAATGATAACGTCCTCCACTGTGGAATAAAAAGTTATCATTACTTAGTTTTCTTCGCACCCTCCATTTTGCGATGTCTAATCGATTACCTTCTAAAACATCCATATAAAGAAAAGATCCATTTTCGTCTACAATAATTCCTTTGTATACGGAACCGTCTTTTAGATAAACCACATCTTCGATTGGAATACTGTCATCTGTTTGGGCCTGAACGGAATTAGAATCTATTAAGCATAACAATACAATTGCAATTGTTTGAATTGTCAGATGAAACATCCTGAAATGGAACGGAATCTTCATGGTTAGGTTTATTTTTTTATTTGTAGCTATTTTTTTTATTTAGTATTACACAAAAAATAATTTCCCGATTTCTTTGGTGGAAACGATTATATAAATCACTCTCCCCTTTGGTCGTTTTGATCTACATAATCGTTTCCAAATCGGGAAGTTAATTTTTTGTTGTCATTAAGAGAACAGTTAGCAGGAATAAAATTATTTCAAAATTCTATTCCAACTTTTACAACAGCACTAGATGACCAAAAATTAAAATCCTGAAAGTCTGTAAGTCTGAAGGAGCCGTTATCATCGGCCCAAACCTGACTACTCCCTTTTATGTGTTGTAGATTATGAGCCAAAGACATAACATATCGATATCTTTTCTTGGAGGCAAAGTGCAAACCAATGCCGTTCTGGAACCTAGTCTGTTTACCTGATTCGTTTGTTAAGAATAACAAATTAGGAATCAGGGTGCCACTGCTTATTTGACTGAATTGATCCTACGTATTTCAGCTTTCGGGATACTAAGGACATCATTCGTTTGAATCCTTAACCGTACATACAAATCATTATTTACAAGCAACACTTCTCGATAAATACTTTGATCTTTTGTGTGAATCATCACTTCCTCACCGATCCTATCTTGCGCAATACTTATATTTGAATAAATAAGACAACAAAAAAAAAACAGAGCAAAGTCATTACAAACTTTGTCGATGATTTCATAGTAATAATTATTTTGAAGGTATTGGATAGAATAGTATTCAGTGCTGTTTGGTAACAATGATATTTTTTCAAGTCTATCATCTCGAGACACTGTAGTGACCAATTAAAATGAAGAACTTTCTACCTGTCATTCCGAGCGAGCGACGCAGGAGCGAGTCGAGGAACAAAAGCCTAAGGAATCTTTAATTTCGAGCGTTGTCGAGAAATCTACCTTCTTAAAAAGATAAATTTCTCGACAACAGTCAAAACTAAATTAATAATCAATCCGACTATTGATACTCAAATCCACAGTCGAACCATCCATCGTATATTGAGAAAGACCATCAGTACCAGCAACCAAAATTAGGTTTGCATTAGATGGGTGTGGAAGGATATCATAAGCCTTAATCTCTTCATCTTTCTTCAATAACTTAGGATCTTTTTTGTCCGTGATGTCAAAAATACTTAAACCATTTTCTCCTTCACCAACAAAAAGCATATTTCCAACAATGGTCATTCCATAAGGGCTTTCCATTGCGATTTCTTCTAATTCCTTTGGAGAATCTAGGTTCTCAATATCCAAAACAACAAGCGCATTTATATTACCTGGACAGTTAGAAAAATCGGCAGTTCTTAAAGTGATATAAACAATTCCTTCAGTAGGTAAAACAGGGTCACAAGAAGTGGCGTGTTCAAAAGTATAAACTGGACTTGGTTCTCTTGGATCAGCAGCATCGAAAATCTTCATCGATGTACGAGAACCCACAAATAATTTGTCCTCGTAAGGGAAAATGGTTTCCGTTCCTTCTGTAAGTGGAACACTGTTATTATTCACTAACTCAAAAGAGCTATTGTCATCAATAATAGCCATTCGGTTGGAATTCACGATATAAACGTGATTCTGACTTTTCGTAATTCTATTAACGGTACCAGATTGGTCGTTGCTGTTTCCTGCAAAAGAAGAAGGGACTGCAGATTTAGGAATGATGTTCCGGGCATAATCATAATAGATGGCTTGGCCATTCATTATGTTTGAATAAAAATCGGTGTCCTTGTCAATATCTTCCGTTACTTCCTTAAAAGAAAAACCGAGTAAGTCTTCACCATTTGCATTGGTCATGGTTTCAATAAAAATATTCTTTGCACGATCCACCAAGTTGATGTTGTTCAAATCAGAAACATCGACTTTAATGATATCATAATTCGTTTCCGCATAAAGGAAATTGTCTTTTACAAAAAACTCTCTATTGCCAGGAATATTGATAAACCCGATAAACTGAGGATCTGCGATATCTGAGTTGTTAATAACATGGACTCCTTTCTCTTCTTCTCCTAATAAGATAAAGGAGCTACCAACGTAGATCTTTCCAGGGTTCTCAACGGCGCGTGGTCCTTCATTTAATGGTTGAGCTCGGACCGCCTCTATATCACCATAAATTGCAGTGGCTTCTTGATAAGTAACCGTGATAGAATTTCCTGCCTTATCACAGGATGTAAAAGAAAAGGCCAACAAGCCAATAAGTGTAAATAATGAAAGTTGCTTCATGATGGGTTCAATTTAGATTGTTAAAGTTCCGAGTAATAAACTCTAAAACTTAGGATGATGAAGTTAATATATTTTTAATACACTAAGAAATAACGACACCCTTAGTCGGAACAAAGAATAATTTTAATTTCCATCTTCTTAACGGCGAGAAAATCAAAGAAGTTGGGTCGATACTTATTCTTAATATTCAAGATCGAAGATAAGGAAGGACTTTTATTATATCATCTCTGCTTCCACTTCCATCTTTCCCTCCTTTTTCTCCTTGAGATACATCTTATTAATCATGTCAAAAATAGCTTGTAGGCTATTCACTTCCTTGTTTTTTAAATCCATTTGCATAGACGAAGACTCAAGTCCAGCGTTTATTCGAGCATTCGTAAAAGGCAAGTTTTCAAAAAAATTCTCCAAACCTTCCATGAATTCAAAATTCATTAAGCCACCAAAGGCATTGTCCGTCAGCGCCTCATACGCGTCAGAAGGAATTCGATCAGCCGAAGCATATCCACCAGACTGAATGGTTTCTAACATTGATTTTGCATTGCTGATGAAAAAGACATCATCACTGACGTATAAATAAGCATCCTTCAATTCCTTTGGTCCATCTACCAAACGATAAACATTCTCACCTTCAGGAACCATAACTTCAAATTGAACACCTAGATCTAAAAACTGATCAAACAGTTTTCGATCACCAATGGTAGCAGTCAATAAACCATTCGGGTCAAATTTGCTTTTTGGATTGTTGTAAACAGCAACCACCAAATCTCCACCAAAAGCATTGGCGATGTCTTTTCCTGAGAAACCATACTTTTTCAATCCGGCATTAAGTGTCGTCGCACCTCCTGTTTTTTCACTGATGATTTGGTAAATCCCCTTGGCATCCAAAGCAGCACTAAAAGCCATACCCAGATTTTCAGCTGGAATATATTTAGATAAATCCTTCTTTACCCCGTTCTTAAAAAAGAGTTGTAAATCATTTGTTAACTCCTTTTGTAGAAAATGCTTTGTGTTTCCGGTTATAGCTCCTTTTTCAAAATTGAAGTAAGAATGAAAGTAGTTTTCTTTTAAAGCGCTATTACTAATCCCCATAAAGCTTGCAGCTGTTTTCAATTGAGGATTTTCGGAAATAGCATTGGAACTAACCCAAGTGGCGATATCGTATTCATTGGAAAGGCATTCTGCTAAATCGGGGTTATCCGCAATAGAGGTCTCTCGTGTCTTATCAAAATAAGAGGCTGCATAGGCTTCAATATCAATGTTTCGATTTCCTCCCGCGAGCATTCCAAAATTATCATTCCAAAAAATTAGTCCTCTCTTTTGCCCACCATCACCTTCCATGGATACCATCTTGTAATCTGTACGTTCTATTGTGGTCTGTTCACCAATCTCCTCTATTGTTTTTTGGAAGGCACCAGAGTCATTTATAGAGAAAACCATCGCGCCGAATTGCATTTCCTCTGGTCTGTTTTTATCCAAGTCCACAATAAGATATGCATTCTTGCTTAGGTCGACACCAGAAGAAAAAGGATTTGACATAATTGCGGCAAGGGCTGGTTCTTTTTCTTCCATTTCAGCAATACCAGCTTCAAAAAAGTCAAGCCCTTTAACATAATCAAAATCAGCCTTTTGCATCATCTGATTCAAGTTGAACGCAGTGACAGAAGTTACATCCTCTGGTACATTTTTCAGGGAGTCATCGGCTAGTTTTGAATTGGAGCAGGCGCTTAAGAATAGGCCAGTGGCCAAAACGAAAAGAAAAGAAAGCTGCTTAATGGTATTCATTATTTTTGTTTTAGTTGAATAATAAAGTCTAAGTCCTATTACGTTACTGTGATTATTACAATGTTAGCTCCTATTTATTTATAAACAAAACCGCCTTAGATGAATGACGATGGAAAATCGTCGAAGGGTGTTTTGTTAACTGGTTTAATAGTGATTGGTTAATTGGTCGCTCAGTTCAAAAGAGATACTACTCTTCTTAATTCGATAGATATTAATCAAAAAAAACTATTTGCAAAGCTATGGGGCTAATTAACAAATCAACGAATTCAGGAACCCAGCGGCTAATTAACTATTCAAAAAGTTAACTACTTCGCCAAACAACATATTAACAATTTTTGGAATACTACTTGCAAGATAGATACGTTAAGATAAACATAAGATAATAAACCTTTGACGACTCCCTTAGTCACAGGATCAAATAATTATTTTTGAAACATACACTAAATTTTTGCCTTATGAAATTCACTTTCAATTTTACGACCCTTTTCCTAAAAGCCTTTTTCTTTTTAGGATTGTTCTTAGTTGTCAGCTGTGGCAAAGGTGATGACGACCTTCTAAACTCAGAAGACAATTCCAATTACTTCCGCATGGTGCCTTTTGAGGTAGAGACGGACCCGGCTCATCGAGAAGTAAGAATTCTCTTCCAGGTACGAGACAAAGAATTTAATGGCGTTGCAGGAATGACAGAAGAGGACCTCAATGTATACGAAAACGATGGCTCTATCGACCTCGAAGGTGGACTAACTTTAAACCCTGGAAATATCCCTTCAGAGCTTAAAACGGTATTATTGTTGGACTTAACACGTTCTGTCGAAGGGTTGGTGCCACAAATTAAAGCAGCCTGTATCACAATGATAAATAACAAGCTTCCTGAGCAAACGATTGCCATTTACACTTTCGATTCTGACACACACCTCTTACAAGATTTTACAACTGATGCCGTGGCCCTAAAAGCAGCAATCAATGGAATGCCCGAAACCGGGTTGGTAAATTCTACCAATCTATACGGAGGCGTAATCGATGTCTCAGATCTATGGAATGACGTATTCACCATCCAAGCCATTGAAGATGGTAGCTTGATCATTTTTACAGATGGTCGACACAACGCGACACCAGCGATAACTTTAGCAGATGCAAACGATGCACTTGGTTCGAAAAAACGATATGTAGCTGCGCTTAGTTCTGCGGATTTGGATGAAACCTCTTTAATTAACCTCGCAGGAAGAGAAGACCGATACTATAAAGCCGAAAACGTAGCAGGCTTGGAATCTATGTTCGTACAAATTCAAAACGACATCCAAAGCCTCTCCCAAAGTATATACTATCTAACGTATCAAAGTCCGATAACTGACCCTAGCCCGTACGAAAATACGCTAAGGGTAGAGATTGATGGAAACAGAAATGTAGGCCCAGATAAAGAGATTCTAGAATCCTTCAATAGCGTCGGCTTCGGGAATTAGAATGAAGTTATAAGGTTAACAATAACTTTATAAAGTCTAAATAGTAGACTCTGTAATAATAGAATAGAATAGAAAATGCCCTGTATCTCCTTAGATGCAGGGCATTTTCTATTCTATTATGTTGACAGCCTAGTCTGAAGAAGCGGCTTATAAGAAGATTAGGGCTTCAGTCCTGTCATTCTCTATCTCACAACTCCTCCAAAGCCTCCCTCAAATCCTCAATCAACCAATCCGGATCCTCCAATCCAATATAAAACCGGACCAACTGCCATGGCTTCAAATGCGTAGGGTCAGCCCCTTCTTCATGAAAAGCAGCAAAAGGCAAAACCAAAGACTCATGACCACCCCAAGATACAGCGAGTAGAAACCGTTTTAAACGATGAAAGAAAGCTTCTACTTTTTTGATATCGTCGGTATTCACCATCACAGAAAACAAGCCACCACAACCTGACATCTGCTTTTTGGCCAATTCATACTGAGGAAAGGACTTATGAAAAGGATAATGGATAGAAGCAATCTTAGGATGTCCATCTAAAAAGTCAATGACCTTCCGAGCGCTTTCGTCGGATTGTTTCATGCGAAGTTCAAGGGTACGTAAGCCTCTTGTTACAAGGCTTGCATCATTAGGCGAAATAATAGCACCAATGGTCATATACTCAGAAGCGAATATCTTACGAACCATTGCTGTAGTACCAGCCAACACACCAACCACCACATCGCTATGGCCATTGAGATACTTCGTTCCGGAGTGCACTACAATATCAATTCCGAAGCTAATCGGTTTTTGAAAAATCGGAGAGCAATAACTATTATCAATAATACTGATCAGGTTTTTTTTCTTACAAAGCGCAGCACAAGCGGCTAAGTCTTGCAAAACAAAAGTTGCAGAATTCGGACTCTCCAGATAAAGTACTGTTGTGCTTGGTTGCACCGCATTTTCAATATCACTCATGGAAGTACCATCCACAAAAGTGTGACTGACATTGAAGCGATCTAGAAATCTTGTCAGCAATTTGTAGGTCCAGCCATAAGGCTCTTGCACGCAAATGATATGATCTCCACTTTTCACATTACCAATGACCGCCGCCGCAATTGCCGCGACTCCTGAGCCGAATACCAGGGCATCTTCCGAGCCTTCCAGCGCAGCCAACTTTTTCCGTAGGATGTTTACCGTAGGGTTTGCACCACGCGTGTATATCGTGTTAGCAAATTCATCACGAAAAGCAGCACGAAAGGCTTCTATGGTGTCAAAAGAAAAATTACTGGATTGAATGATTGGAGGGCAGATCGCATTGTAATAATTTTTACGATCCTCGCCAAGATGATTGAGAATTTCGCTAAGGTGCATATGTATTGATTTAGGCGGGCTAAGGTATTCAATATATGGGGCTACACCAAATAGGTTGATTCAAAGGAAAAGCCACAGAACTTGCTATAAAAGCATACTGTTCTGTGGCTTCAGAAAAGGCATCTGTAGTACCTTTAAATTAAAAGATTCGTCACCTACTCTGGATGTACGTGGAATTGTACCATCTCCGTTTTCTCCTCTGATCCAGCTTCGTGACCCCAAACTTTCGCTTCTAAGATCCAGTCGCTGTGCGCTTCTACGTTGTTGTCAGCACTGAGTACTAAATCATGGCTGAAAGTGTAAGTACCACCTGTTTCCATTACGTGAGCGTCTGCCGGACCATTGTAGGCTTCGACATCAGAAACAATGTTGTAAACTCTTACATTCACATGATGAACTGTTCCTCCTGTTTCGGACTTAAATACGACCTCTAAGGGTACGGTATCGTTTACTTTTTTATCATCCACTGTTGGATTATTAATGGTAATCGTATAATCCAATGTCGTATCATCTTGGCTATCGTCATCTTTGTCACAAGAGGTGAAAAGTGCAAAACTGGCAAGAAGGGAAAATAATAATAATTTTTTCATGGTTTATTTTTAAGTAGAGCATGTTTTATGAACATACTGATTGCTACGTAAGTATTTTGTTACAAGTTTAAGTGATCTAAACTTAACTTTAACGATTAAAGTTTAATAAAAGCAAAATAAATAATGCCAACATCATAGCGATAAAACTAAGATATATATGCAAAATTAAACGACGAAAAACCTTGGAGGTGGAGTAGGGGGCGCAAGCCCAAAAAAGGTGAGCACGGTATCGTGTTTTATAAATAGCCTTAAACGAGGTTCAAAGGTTGGCATTTTTAGGAGAGATGTTTTTGCTACGACGAAACTCGTTTTTTCAACAGGGGCAGGAAGATTAGGAATGTCCTGCTGTTCCGAATTGGCTTTTCCAAAAACTTCTGATAAATAACATCGGCCTTTACAAGTTAGCTGATCTGTACTTTGACAAAAACGCTTGGCCACGTAATCCATATTACCCACATAAACCATATAGACAATCAGATCTTTGATTCCAATGGAAAGTAGTAATAAGCAGAAAAAAGCAGCACATAGTTTTTGCATATGAACGTAAATCTAAAAGACCTTGAGGGAAATCCAAAGCGGGTAGGCGACAAAGGTTAGACTAAGTTTTCTTAATCTAATTTTTGTCTGTTGATATGCATTTATGATCACCCAAAAGTACCTAGTGAGGCGGTACTTTCCTTAGTTAAGTCATGAAATTATTAAGTGGCGATCTTCTAAGTGAAAACGGATTGTTCTGGCTGCGTCATTCGAGGCATATCAATGAAAATGAAATCATAATCACCTCCAAATCGCTTAATAAATGGCTGTACTTTAGGTGGCGTAATCTCCTAAACCTATATAAAGTCTTCCAAATTTGATTTGTCGCTCACTCCATTTGTCATAATAGGGAGGTGGATAGACTAAGAGGGCTAACGAATATTATTTAGCTATTCATCATCGTTTAGAGTTGAAAAACAAAAAGAGGATTAATTTGTGCATTAATTTGGAGGATTGGTAAATAATAGATAAGTTTATATACAAATTGTTTAAAAAACTATGGCCGAAAGTTATAAGCATCCCGAAGACACGAAATATAAGTTCAGAGAACTAAAGGTATACGCATCTACAGAGTGGTTAGCGGATAACAAGAAAAAGTACCGCCAAGTCTTTGATCGCTATGAAACTACTTACATCTACGCTGAACTCTCCTTTCACAACAAGCTTTTCGATGACGAAGATTGGGAAATCAATGTCGAACTTAAATGCTATTCCCTTAAAAAAGGGCGTAAAGAGGTTTGCGTACTTACTTTTGACAGACGAAAGGTAAGCAAATACGATTCTGTCGTTTACATTCGGGAAGGCTGGGGAAACAAGAATGATGGTCAGTTTTGGAAAAAAGGAACTTATTACTGGGAAGCTTGGGTGGAAGATGAGAAAGTGGCCACCAAATATTTCTACGTGGAAGATGCGGGTAAACCTATTGAAAAAGACGAAAATGTCTACCTCGAAGTACAATCCTTACGCTTGTACGAAGGTCCTTATGACGATGTATTAGAGGATGAAAGAACCTATTTCAAAAAATTCAGTAGCGAAGAAACCCGATACATATATGTAGAGATGGTCTTGAGAAACGTCCACAATACCAAAAGTTGGCAATGCGAGTTGTTTTCTAAATTTTATAATTATGCCCGAGAGCTAAAAGGACAAGTGGTTCGCTTACAACGGGTAGAGAAAAAAGACGATTTTATAAAGATCACCGCAGGTTGGGGCTCCAACGTAAAAGGCTCCTGGCGAAAAGACAATTATACAGCTGAAGTTATCTTTATGGATCGCTTACTTGCGGTCATTCCTTTTGAGGTTGGAGATGATTTTGAAGATGGAATTAGTGGTGTTTTATTTCCTGATCAACATACGCCGGTGGTGCTCACCCCGGAGATTGAATTGGCAGGTACTTTTGAAGATGTCATTCTAAAGCTGGATAGTCTAATTGGCCTTTCGGAAATAAAAACAAAGGTCCGCGATCACGCCAATTATATTCAATTTTTAAAACTCCGAAAAGATAAAGGATTCGAAGAAAAAGATGAAATCAATGTTCACTCTGTTTTCATCGGTAACCCCGGAACAGGTAAGACAACGGTTGCTAACCTAATGGGTAAATTGTACAAAAAAATGGGTTTACTCAGCAAAGGGCATGTACATGAAGTCGACCGTGTAGATCTTGTTGGAGAATACATTGGACAAACGGCACCAAAGGTTAAAGAGGCCATTGAAAAAGCTAGAGGCGGCGTACTGTTTGTTGATGAGGCTTATTCACTTGCCCGCTCGAATGACGATAGTAAAGACTTCGGTCGGGAGGTAATTGAAATCCTCATAAAAGAAATGTCAAACGGAAAGGGAGATATGGCCGTTATTGTGGCTGGTTATCCAAAAGAAATGAAGCACTTCTTGGAATCAAATCCTGGACTGCGCTCTCGTTTCAAACTGTATTATGAATTCGCTGATTATTTGCCGCAGGAGTTGTCCCGCATCTCTGACTTTGCTTGCGAAGAGAAAAAAGTTATTCCTACATCTGAGGCTAAACTGAGATTAGATGAAATCATAGTGGATGCCTTCCGAAATAGAGACAGAACTTTCGGGAATGCCAGGTTTGTTTATGATCTGGTTGATAAAGCCAAAATAAATTTAGGCCTGCGAGTCATGGCTCATGATAATCCAACTAGCTTAAATAAAGAAGAAATTTCCATCATCAACCTGGAAGATGTCAATCGAATCAAACTCAATGCTAAGAAGGAATTGCCAGCTATTCCAATAGACAAAGCACTGCTTAATGAGGCGACTATAGAGTTGGACGAGCTTATCGGAATGACTGCTGTTAAAAAGCAAATCCATGAACTGATCCGCTTGGTGAAATACTACCGCGAAACAGAGAAGAATGTTTTGAATAGCTTCAACTTACATACTGTATTTTTTGGTAATCCTGGAACGGGTAAAACGACAGTAGCTCGGATTTTGACTAAGATTTACAAAGCACTAGGGGTATTGGAAAGAGGCCACATGATCGAAACAGATAGACAAGGACTTGTGGCTGGATATGTAGGTCAGACCGCGATAAAGACAGCGGAGAAAATTGAGGAAGCAATGGGTGGTGTTTTGTTCATTGATGAAGCTTACGCTCTTACAATGGGGGCCGGAGGAACCGCCCATGGTGACTTTGGAAACGAAGCCGTGCAAACCTTGTTGAAAAGAATGGAAGACTTGCGTGGACGGTTTTTTGTTTTTGTGGCAGGTTATCCTGACAATATGGAAACTTTCCTAAAGACAAACCCTGGCTTACAATCCCGTTTTGATAAAGTCCTCAAATTCGAAGATTATAATCCGGATGAATTATTCCGAATTGCAAAACTAATGTTAGAAGAAGCAAAAGTAGTGAGCACAGAGGAGGCAGATGAATACCTGAAAAAGTACATGACTTTCTTATATGAATTCAGAGATAAATACTTTGGAAATGCGCGTACCGTTAGAAAAGCGATGACAGAAGCTTTGAAAAATATGAGCCTACGGTTAGCGGCTACACCAAAAGAAAGCCGCGATCCTGATTTGATGAATGTGCTTACCTTGAAAGATGTGGAGACCTTTAAGTTGGATAAAAGTGGGTTCTTATTTAATAAGAAAACCATTGGGTTTAGGAGTAAGGGGTAGGATTAGGTCCGTGTAATATTCTAATAAAGATGCGCCTTGCTTAGTTATCAAGTAAAGCGCATCTTTATTTAGGTAACTTTAGTGACTAGTTATGTATTTCAATCCTCACAACTAAAACCCCATATCCTTCAGCGCCACAATAAAATCACTAGCCTCTTTCTGGTTTTTAAATCCTTTTACCAACACCCGATAGGTACTATAATCTCCCTTCTTATCAATCAAAAGAAAGACTTTCTTTGATTGAAATTTCGACTCTATTCTCTTGACCACCGCAGCAGCTTCTTTGTAATCTGTGTATTCGCCCAATTGGATTTTATAAGCACCTTTGCTATATAACTTCTTGATAAATGAATTGGACCTGTTAGACTCTGTACTTTCTGTTGTAGGTTGTTGTCTTTCATAGGGTACCGTAGCTGCAACTACGACCACTTTCTCGTTAGTCGTCTCATCATTCTGGCAAGCTTGCATGACCTTCAGCGCTTCAATTAGATTATGAAGTTCTGTCGTATTTGAAAATAACTCCTGATACCGGGCGTCCGTTTGTTCTGTCCCGGTAAATCGCTTTACTAAGTTTTCATTTTTTTGCAAAAGAAGCTCTAATTGCTCAATGTGTTGCTTGATGATTGCCTGTTCGTTTGAGTCCGGAAACTCAGCCGCAATATATCCTGCATTGCTATTAGAAGCCATATTACCTTTGTGTGTTTGAGCAACAAAACAGGATTTAATACTTTGCTTTAGGACCTTTTGAAAGGCAGTTCCAGTGAAGGTGGTTTCATAGCGATCCAATAATTGCCCTTGTTTATCAAAAAGAAGGAAGGTCGGCAAACAAGTAATCTGAAATTCCTTATCCCATTCTTTCCCTAAAGCAGAATGAATATCTACCTTTACGGACAGGGATTCATTGTTGATGTATTGTCCTAGTTTTTGATTGATAAAAGTGGTCTCTTCCATGACTTGACAACCAAGACACCAGCGACCATTAATATAAGTGAGGAAATGCCTTTGCTGCTGAGTCTCTTGGGTTTTTACTTCCGAAAAAGTAATGTTTTGAAAATTGATGTTAGATTTTGATTCTGCTTGAAGAACGTTAAAACAAAAAAAGCCCAACATTAACGCGGTTAGTGTGAATTTGGTCATTTTAATAGGAAATAGGCGTCGTAAATTAATGCTTGAAATAGTGTGCTAATTTTTCACTCCTTAGAATAAGAGGTGTTTTTTGAGGCACCACAAAGTACGATTAAATACCATATATAATAAAGGGAAACGTATTTATTATCCAATAAATAATGATAAGAGGTTAAACACCTGATGTCTATTGGTACATCAGAGCAAAATAAAATAATAACGTGATATTCGACATTCAAGCACACGAAAGAGAAATTTTTATGATCATTCAAGAGGTAGCTGCCGAATTGGGAGCACCTGCGTACGTAGTTGGTGGTTATGTTCGGGATCGCCTACTAGCACGCCACTCTAAAGACCTTGACATCGTTTGTATTGGTAGCGGGATAAAGCTGGCAGAAGAGGTGGCCGGGCGTTTACGTCCCCGACCACGAGTTACTGTTTACCAACGATTTGGAACAGCAATGATTAGATACAAATCGCAGGAGATAGAATTTGTAGGGGCCAGAAAAGAATCTTATCGCCACGATTCCCGAAAGCCAACGATTGAAGAGGGATCACTAGAAGATGATCAGAACAGACGTGATTTTACCATCAATGCATTGGCCGTTAGTCTTAATGAAAATACTTTTGGAGAAATTCTAGACCCTTTTAACGGCTTGCAACATCTGGAAGAAAAATTAATAAAAACGCCACTTGAACCAGGGAAAACCTTTTCGGATGATCCTTTGCGGATGATGAGAGGAATACGATTTTCTAACCAATTGGGTTTTGAAATCCATGAGGAAACCTTCAATGCAATTAGTAAATACCGAAACCGCATCCATATTATTTCCAAAGAAAGAATAAATATTGAATTGGAAAAAATTATGCGTTGTGATCGTCCCTCTGAAGGATTCAAATTATTATTTGATTCAGGGTTGCTTCATATTATTTTTCCGGAAATGGCAGCCCTCGCAGGAGTAGACGTCAAAGAAGGAAAAGCACATAAAGACAATTTTTACCATACACTGGAGGTATTGGATAACGTCTGTAGAAAAACGGATAACCTCTGGTTGCGTTGGGCAGCAGTTTTTCATGATATCGCCAAACCACCTACTAAACGCTTCGATAAAAAAGCAGGTTGGACCTTCCACGGACACGAGGCGCTCGGCGCTGCAATGGTTCCGCGTATTTTCAGGAAAATGAAAATGCCTATGGACGCAAAAATGAAGTACGTTCAGAAATTAGTGCGACTTCATTTAAGACCAATCAGCGTGACCAAAGAAAACATAACCGATGCTGCCATTAGAAGATTGTTGTTTGATGCCGGTGAAGAATTGGATGACCTGATGTTGTTATGCGAAGCAGACATTACATCAAAAAATGAAAAAAAGAAAGTTCGATACTTACGAAATTACGAAATGGTTCGTCTGAAATTGATTGAACTCGAAGAAAAAGACCGCATTCGAAACTGGCAGCCACCAATCACCGGAGAAATCATTATGAAAACCTTCGACCTAAAAGCAGGCCGTGCAGTGGGTACAATAAAGATGGCCATTCGTGAAGCGATTCTGGATGGTGATGTAGAAAATAATTACGAAGCCGCATACTCCTTTATGTTGGAAAAAGGAAAGGAGCTTGGTTTGGAACTTGGTTGATTAGTCGCTCATTCCGAAGGGGTGAAGTTGATTTGTCAATTGGTGCTACTAGTTTGTTTAAAAAAGATGTAATATCTACTTAATATTACACCAAAAATAATTTTCCGATTTTTTTCGTGGAAACAGTTATGTAAACCACTCTCCCTGTGGTCGTTTTGATTTACATAATTGTTTCCAAATCGGGAAGTTAATTTTTCGTTGTTACTTAGCACCGTTGACGGTACAAATATAAAAAACAATATAAATACAAATAAAATGAAACAATTTATTCTATTCTTATTCATCGCTTGTCTCTCCTCTTCTTGTTCAGATAAATACGATGCTGAAGAACAACATGCGGACGATATTACAGCAATTGAAAACTACCTAACCGCTAACAACCTTGACTACAGTATAACGGCTGGTGGTGTTTACTATTACATAGAGGAAGAAGGAAATAATGATGGCAGCCCAACTATTGATAATACAGTCGTTTGCAATTACATCGGTTTCTTTTTTGACAGATTGGCGGAGGATGGTATTGTATCTATTTTTGATGGAACAACCGATACACCAGCTACTTTCCCTTTGCAAAATGTAATAAAAGGCTGGCAAGAAGGAATTCCAAAAATGAGTAGAAACGCAACTGGCCGGTTTTATATCCCATCTACTTTGGCTTACGGAAACCAGGGATCAAGAGACATTGGAAGAAATGAAATATTGGTTTTTGACATAGGTCTGGTTCACTTTTATTGATACCGTGAGTCTTTGGATTAAAGTAAATGTATACTAAACTTTAAAAGTCTAGTATACATTTACTTTCGCTATAGCCCTCACCGGCGCACCATCTGCTTCAATGATCTTCATTGGAAAACATTGAAACTCAAATAGCTCATCAAGAGGTAGTAACTCAAGATTCGTTAAGTTTTCTATTAAAAGTACCTCTTGCCCAAAAGCGATATGATGGTTCGCATAATCCGGACTATTCACAGGATCCGGAGAAAAGCAATCCATTCCAACCCCTTTTATGTTTTGTTTACAAAGATAAGCAGTGGCCTCATTGGTCATAGTTGGGAAGTCCTCCTCATACTCTTTCTTGCCCCAAAGTGCAGACCAGCCTGTAAATAACAAAATGAAATCTGCCTTCTGAACTATCGTTTCCATTTTCTTAAATACCTCAACTGGAATTTGCCGCCCAGCAAAAGAGCGTACATCAATTGCGATGGCCTTACCCTCGAATTGTTCTAAATCGATTTCATTCAGCGTTTTTCCATTAGCTTCCATGTGAGCCATCCCATCTATATGTGTACCCTGGTGACTGGTAAAGGAAAGTTGTTTACTGGCAAATCCATTATCGTTTACATTGTTTATTTGTTTCACAATGGGGGCTTTACCTCCTGGGTAAATGCTAATTTTTTCATCAAAAACGTGTGTTAGGTCAATGTATTTCATAATTAAGTGGTTCTCTGTCAAATATAGTAGATTAGAACAAACTAAGGCTGATAAACTAGGTCAGGGCTAAAGATAAATTTGCAATCAAGGGAATTCTTATCCGCCTCATTCACCGACTATTGAGTGTTTTCTGTCACTAAATGCCCTAAAAAAGAATAAAAGACAAATATAAATAATTTTAAGGTTTTAACGTTTCGGGGGCTTCCTTGGCAAGATATTTGCTTTTCTTTAATAAGTATCATCATTTCTTTCCTGATACTTTTTCCCATAATAAAAACATGTCCATCCTGTGGTTAGCCATAGGAAGATTTTTTTGATTCATCAATTTATCGCAGATAAATTTATGTTCAATTCCATTATCGTAAAGGTTCAGCGGTCTATTAGTTTTGACTTTGAATGATTACCTATAATGAACCCATCTCCTCAGAAAATTGGAGACAAATTACGGATACATAAGTTGACCATATACATATACCAAAAACTGAAGTACACCATGAAAAGTATTACCATAAACTGTTTGAATTACGTAAGAGGTCTAATTTACTATTTTGATGAAATTAAGCGTTGGCTCTTCTTTGGCTTGTTCTTGCCATTGACTATTTGCTTTTTTGTAATGGAATGGGATTACCGAGTTTTAGTATTTATTTTAATGGGCTACTCTGCCGCGCTAGTTGGATTTTTATTTGCCAAAACTCCAATTGGAAAAGTATTGTTATCAGCCGAAGAAGATTTGTATCATCGTTTGGTGGTAAGCTCTAAATTAGAAATTGCATTAATCCATGATTTGGAAAGTGGGCGAAATGTATATGTTACTCCATCGGTGAAATCAGTGCTGGGTTACCAGCCTCATCATATTATCAATCGCTATTGTACTTTTCTATTCCATCCTGACGACAGGAAGAAAATGATGCAGTTGCTTAGTGCAAAATCTATAGCTGCAACATCTAACCTCAGCACCCGCCTGCGGATTATGGAGAAAGGCAATAGCTATCGCTGGATGACTTTCACTGTAAACAAACCCGATCCTGTTTTTGGACAGGATCGATATGTGGTCTGTAACTTGAAAGATGTACAAAAGCAACAGGAAATGGAGAAAGTATCACAACGCTATGTGGCTGAATTGATGCGCAAAGATCCGGCAATAGCTTTAGAAACAGAGGTCTCTGATCAAATGTTAGGATTAATGACCGCCCATGAATTAAAAGAACCGATCAGAACGATTCAAAGCTATGTTCAACTTTTAGACATACGTCATAAAAAGCAAATGAATGAGGAGGGAAAAGAATGTTTGCATTTTGTAAGCGAATCTGTCCACAAGCTAAATCACATTGTAGACGATATTGAATCTCTTTTTAATATTGATTCGAGACAGACCAAATTGAAAAAGGTGGATACACAAAAAATGGTGGAAGGCACTTTGAAATTACTTGGAGGTAAGATAAGAGAGAGAGAGGCCAGTATCCTAACTGGAATATTGCCCACCGTTATGGGAGACCTAAATCAACTTCGACACCTTTTTCAAAACCTAATAGACAACGCTATAACTTTCAATGACGGGAAGGTTAATATTCAAATTTCCTGCCAGCAGCAAGCCAACAATTGGGTTTTTGAAATCAAAGACAATGGAATCGGAGTTCCCTACAAATTCAAAACGAAAATATTTGATGCCTTCAGAAGGTTACATGGCCCGCAGCAATATGGCGGAGGAAGTGGGATGGGGCTTTCCATTTGTAAAAAGATCATCGAAAATCACGGTGGTAGTATCTGGGTGGGAAGCAGTGGCGAAGGGGAGGGTACTCAGTTTTTCTTCAGCTTGCCGATTAACCCTGGGACAAGGAATGTCTTTGGTCTGAATTAACAAATAGTAGTACTTCACAACAATATTTATACAATTTCCCAATAGTATAGTTTTTTATTTTCCCTGAACTATCATATAAATCCTAAATCGTTTTTAAAGCGGTGCCGGCTCTCGTTTGAGGGTCGGCATTTTTTTGTTGAAGAAAGTGAACCGCAACGGCGCAACGAAAATACCATGCGCAACCCTAAAGAGGCGACGTATATCAATGTAGGACTTAAGTCCTAAGAATTCGCGAACTTAGTCCTTTGAATTGAAGTTGCGATTGAGGCTGATTTGTGCTCATCCCCAAAAACCCGCAGACCAAGGCTTCCACTTGTGCGACACCAAAGTAAAACCCTCTTTCCCCATTTTGCTTGGCTTGAAAAAAACAATACCTGCACGGAAAAGATCAACGCTGTAAGTTACTTTTGGATGTTGTATTATTTCTTCCCAAGCCGCCCTCATTCCAGGAGACCAGTTGATGTCATCGAATACGAAAATGCTATCTTCTGTAATGTAGGGTAAACATTGTTGGAAATAATTAAGGGTGGCATCTTTTTGATGGTGGCCATCAAAATAGACCAGATCAACTTCCTTCATTTTTTTCAAAGTATCGGGGAGTTGATCCTCGAAAGTGCCTTCTATGGAACTGATGTTTTGAACTTCTAGTTTTTCGAATTGCTGTTGAGCAAATTTTGCTAAAAAAGGGTTTCCTTCGATGGTAAAGACCTTTGATGACTGAGGTGCGGCCATGCCGAGGTAGAGACTCCCGACCCCAAGGGCTGTTCCTAATTCAAGGATGTTTTTACATTGATAGTGATCCACCATTTTGAAGAGAATAGCACCCATTTCTTTGGAGGTGAGTAAGGTTTTAGCCATCTTGCTCACAGGCCGTTCAGAAGCTTGGCCGGTCCGAGAACCTGCTCCGAAATCTACCGCTGGAATCATAGTTTGATTCCTTAATAGTTTAAATCGAACTCGATCAAGTTTCTCAAAGGCATAGTAGTACCGGTCGTCGTCAATAATATTGGTGGTGAAATCGTAGATGAAAGGCGAATGTACGTTGTACAGCGTTTGCGCTTTGAGGTAGTATTTTATGGCTGGCAGTACGGAGTTAAGGATTCCCAAGGTTCAGATGTTTTTTGCAAATGTAGCGGTTTTGTTTGGTAAATTAATTACTCTTTTCGACCATACGCTTAGTCGCAGCTAATCGGCGCTTCCGCACTCTAAAGAATTGGATCAATAAGTCCTTAAAGTAAAAGGCAATTTTTATAGCTAGTCTCGGCCAGGTTAAAGATCCGGTTACCAAGGTAAAGACCCATTTTAGCACTTTACCACAGAGCGTCAAACTGAAATGAAGATTGCTCGTTCGAGCCATGCACTGTTGTATGTGTAGATTCAGTGTTTCTTGAGGTAAATTATTCGACATAAAGACAGTGGCGTCAAAATCAAAATCATAGCTTGTAACAACGCATGAACCATCCAACGCTACGGTTTCGATACTTCTCTTACTAAATAGAAATTTCATACCGTCAAAGAAATTTCGGGCTCCTTCTCTGATTTCCTTGTAAATTATTTTTATAAAATTCTTTAAAATTCGCAATACCAATTTTACTCCCTTTACAAGAAAACGCAATACTCGGTGTATGACTCGGCCAATACTTCTTGCAAGACTTTTAACCCCGTAGTAGAAGCGTCGAATGTGATGCGCCGTTCCTTCTAAGCCCTCCTGAAGTTCTTGGTTGTAATCTTCCCAGGCCTTTTTCGTGTGCTTATTGTTGAAGATTCCATTTTCCCTTTCAATTTCTTGTTCATAAACGCTAATTAATCCCATGCTGTTCTCCGGACTTGTTTGGCTGTCCAAGGTAACCAGACAATCAAAATAGTATTGCGCATTCAAAAGCCAGAAGCCCTTTTGATTTTGCCCAAGCCGGGTTAAGATATACTTCAATCTCAGCTTCTTCAAATCTTCCTCTTCTGTGAATTCCACAATCGATTGGAAGGTCCGATCGCCAGGCTGACTATCCAGCCGACCATAATAATATCCATTCATCCATTGACGAACCTGAATCAATCGAACGAGGAATAGGTTGAAAGGAGAGCTGGCCACTTGCTCCAAATAATCTGTACGTCTTTCCCGAAATACTTTTTGCCGAAGCTCTTGATAATAAGAATCATCGAGCGATCTTTTTAATTGCGCTTTAAAGCGGAAAGAGAGTCCTCTTGTTTTTTCCAATAATCGTTTTAAACGCTTATTCAACTGTTGCAATTGTAACTGTCTCTCACCGCTGCGTTGTTCCCTTTCCTTTTTTGCAGTTGTAAAAAGTTGTTTGTTTGATCGAATACTTTTTCGAACCTTAGCGATAAGCCGTTCTGTTTTTTTCTTTTCTTCCTTTATTAAATCTAGCTTTTGTTGCGCTTGATTAAAAGAAGTTGAACTACTCTCCAAAATGCTAATTTCCACATTAAGCTTATCTATCTTTTTTAAGACTTTAATATTGGATTGCAAACGGCTGATTTCCCTTTCCGTTTTTAAAATGTCCGATTTCATAGAATTGAGAACAGACTTTTTACCATTATTTTCCTTCAGGTGCCGGACATTTTTATTTCTGGTTCGATTATTTTGAGCAGCTTGACTAACGAAAATAAGGGCTGTACTAATTTCTTTAGGTTCCTTTAGGTTTTTCCCTAATTTTTTTCTTTCTTTTATAGAGGATTTTAATTTTTTCTTACTGTTTTTATTCTGAGTTTTAACCTGTTCCTCTTGTGAGGTGAAAGCTCGTTCCGCTTGCGCTAAGCTTTTAATAAGAACTTTTTCCTGGCCCTCTAACTGATTTATTTTGGTCTGAATACTTAATTCTTTCTCCAGCCCTTTTGTTAATAATTTTTGTTCCTTTTTAAGAATCCTAGTCATTTTTCCTTCAATGCGGTTGATCCGTTTTCGCTTCCGCTTTGTTTTATTTTCCATGGCTTCCCAGGTCGCTTCTTCCTTGGAGAACAATTCTTGGTCTATGGCATTAAATTCCTTTTCAACTTCGGTTTCCAATGTTAAAAGAGCGGCCTCATTTTCGTCTTCTTCCGTTTCTTCTTCAACCTCCTGAATGAATTCAGCTCTTGTCTTAGGTTTGTTATAGTTGAAAATAACAACATGATTACGAAGCGTTCCCAGCGCCAATAACTTTGCGGTTAGCAGGGGGATATCTCCAGCCAAGTTGACAATGCCTAAAGAATTGCTAAGGGGAATATTCAACCATTTTCCTAAGGATTCAATAGCCACTAAGCTTTCTGTATTAAAAGGGGCGGAAACGGAATCAGAAAACAATCCCAGAACAATCATTCGGTAGTGCAAAACCCGAGTCCAAATATTTTGCTGCCCTAACACTGGCATTCTCGGAATATCTAAGTTGCCATCTAACCCGATGAGTTGATGCAATAAATGTAGTTCCTCACTATCCAATTCATTGCCGGGAAGCCCTAAGATTTGGATTGCAGTATCTGCCTGTAAATTACTGACAAAGTAAGCGGCGCGAAACTGTTGAATAGATTTGTAATACTCTTGTTGAAAAAGTTGCTCATCGAGCCTGACGCTCTTGGCACCAGAAAGGAATCCCAAATCAATCAAAGGTTGTTCGATTTCTTGTTGGCGTCCTTTGTCCAGCAGTTGAAGCTCTGTTGCTGGAATGATGTCAGACCATTCTTGCCATTGCATAGGAGGGAAGTGGGAGTTTGTGCAAAATAATGAAAGACACTCAGGAAATTGAAGATAGTGTTAGAAGTGAAGGGCTGTTTAACTGAAAATCCCTTCGCTTCTAACACTGCCATCGCTTAAATCACTACTTCCTGTAAGAAACTGAGGAAGCCATTTCGAGCCTGCCCCGCAGTGATCACCGCTGCCTGGTGCATTTCGAACAATTGCTTGCCCTGCTTTCCGAGGTCAGATTTGATGAAGTTTACGGTGTCATGATCGAAGTCAATATGTGTATGAGCAATCAAAGAAATCTTTCCTTTGGTTGATCCGGAACCACTCAGCTTAGAAACAACATTTTTCATATCGAAAGAACTCTTGTTGTTTTTAGTATTGATGATGTGATCCACTTCTCCGGTGAGTGTGGTCACTTCTAAAGTCGTGAAATCAACAACCACATCTTTGATCTGTTTTGCGATATCTTGGAATTTTTCTTCTAATGAATTGGCAGCCATTTCTTTTGGTTTAACGTCTGTGAATCAATTTTTGGGCACACAAACGGGATTAATAAAGGGGCAAGATATAAAAAGTTTTTAACATCTAACAAAGGCAAGGATTGTGCCGAGGAAATCAGAAATATTTTAGCGTAAAAACGAATAGTGACCACGAAAAATTAAATCCCGATTTGGAAACGATTATGTAAATCAAAACGATCACAAGGAGAGTGCTTTACATAATCGTTTCCACCAAATAAATCGGGAAATTATTTTTTGTGTAATACATAAAGAAGAAATCATTGGAGGGAAGTTAATTGTAGAGTGGGGGATAGTATAAATTTGGCTAAAGACTTTTGCTGGAGCTATCTACTCTCTATTGTAAAAAGCCAATACAGATTTAGCCCATTCCTCCGGACTCCCCAGTTGACAAAAATGACCAAGCCCTTTCATCACCGTTAATTTTGCCTGCGGACAAATTTCTCTTTTCAGAAAATGAGCCATTTCAACAGGAGCAACCTTATCCTTATCTCCCCAACAAAGATGAATCGGAATATCAGTTTTACCCAGCGCTGGCAACCATCGTGGCTTTTCCTGAACCAAACGATCTTTATAATATCGGATCAGGTAATTAGCTTTTCGATTTCCGTTTTGGAGTTTCCCATTTTCCCAAAGATCAAGTAGATCGTCTTGGCTAAGTCTGTAATTACCATGGGCACTCCGAACTTGTTTTTGAAAAAGTTCGAAAAAAATAAATTGGCTAAATAGTTTTCCAAAAGGACTTAGTAGTATTTTTTGTGTCACCCTCAAATCTGCATAAGCGATTACCATACTCCCATTTGTAAAAGTATAACTTTGAAAACCATCCATAAACCACCAATTTGGTAGACTACCTTCTACTTCACGGGCCACCAACTCCGTAGCCACGGAGTCTGCCATATCATGCGACAGTAAATGACCACCCAATACTCCCGCTTGTCGCCAAACGGCCAAGGCAACATCGGCATGAGCTGGAATGGAAAAAGGATAAGCACTTACATCTTTATCTGATCGTCCAAATCCTGGGAAGTCAAAAAGAACTATTCGCTCGAATTTAGTCAACAATACATTTACGACCTTATGCCAGGAGTAAGAAGACTCTGGAAAGCCATGCAACAACAGCAAGGTGTTTTCAGATGTAGCTTCCTTATCGCCCAAGTCAATATAGAAAACCGATAGGTTCCATTTTCCCATTAGCAAATACTTCCCTTTTGACTCCCAATCTGTTAATCTTTGTGTTACCATAAGTCATTCCATTTTAAAAGCATTGCTTATATTTGTACCATCATAAATCTACCATTTAAATAGCGACAAACCATGAAAATTGATTCCAACACGATTCCTGAATATATCGCTACTTTGCCTGAGGAGAGACAAAAAGTAAGGAAAGTCAGCAGTTAAACTCACGTTGGACTTACGACAGAAGGACGTTTTAGTTTAAGTTAATAGTTTTAGTTATACAAAAAATGATCAACATCCCGGAAACAAAAGAGAAAAGAATTGTCATTGTAGGAGCTGGTTTCGCAGGGATCAGTATTGCGCAACGTTTGTGCAAACAAGGCTATCAGATTGTCTTAATTGACAAAAACAACTATCATCAATTCCAACCACTTTTTTATCAGGTGGCCATGTCTGGGTTGGAACCCGCCTCTATTGCCTTTCCTTTGCGAAAAATGTTTCAACGACAATCCAATGTGTTTATTCGAGTCACCAAAGTGGAACGTGTGGATACTGTTGAGAAAGTATTGCATACCCCATTTGGAATTGTAAATTATGACTATCTGATTATTGCTATAGGAGCGGATACGAATTTCTATGGCAATGAGAATATTCAGAAGTATGTCATTCCTATGAAGTCAGTGACAGAGGCATTGACTTTAAGAAATAGAATTCTTGAAGATTATGAAGAAGCCCTTACGATACCAGATTATGAAGATCGGCAGCAATTGATGGATATCGTTATCGTTGGTGGAGGAGCAACTGGTGTGGAAGTGGCGGGTGCCTTAGCAGAAATGAAAAAGTACATTTTGCCCAAGGATTATCACGAAATGAATTACAAGGAAATTGACATCTACATTATTCAAAGCGCAGATCGGCTACTTAAAGGAATGTCGGATAATGCCTCTGAAGGCGCAGAAAAATTCCTTACTGACTTAGGGGTGATTGTAAAGAAGAATGTTCGCGTAAATGACTTTGATGGTCATATTGTTTCCATGGATGATGGGACAGAGATAAAAGCCAATAAGGTCATTTGGGCAGCGGGCATTACTGGAAATGTAATAAAAGGGTTGCCTGAGGAATCACATTGTTGGGGCAATCGACTCAAAGTCAATCGCCACTGTCAGGTAGAGGGTGTGGAAGATGTTTTTGCGATTGGAGATATTGCTTATATGGAAGAAGAAGCTTTTCCGAAAGGGCATCCACAAGTAGCACAGGTGGCCATCCAAATGGGTAAATGGTTAGCTAAGAATTTCTCGAACTTAGAAAAAGAGGAAACGGTCAAAGGCTTTGTTTACAAAGATTTGGGCTCTATGGCAACGATAGGTCGAAACCGAGCAGTAGTTGATTTACCCAATTTCAAATTCAAAGGATTTTTTGCCTGGGTCGTCTGGCTACTTATTCATTTATTCCAAATTATAGGAGTTAAGAATAAGCTCTTTATCTTTATTAACTGGGTATGGAATTACTGGACCTACGACCAGTCCCTAAGACTAATCATCAAAACAGATTCAAAAGAAAAGACTCCAGAGGAGACAAACTCCCAATAAGGGCTCTGGAGGAGTCAAGCCTACATTCACCCCGAGCCGCAGCTCGGGGCCCGAAAAAAAAAACTAGGAAACCCCCAAAAAGAAAACCGTCCCACTCAACTTGTAAGGCAGCATAGTCTCAGGAATCACTTCCTCCGGAGACAACTTCTGGCGAATCAATCTATAAATCCCTTTATACATCTCTCCATTCACGAAAAGACGTCCTTGGTTTCCACCGATAGCGTCATTCACACAAAAAACAAGTAAAAAACCAGACAAACCATAAGAAGGTCGATCAATAAAAGCAGCCGCTTGGATGGCATCTTGCATCCCTAAAGACCGAATTGGATCTACCAGATTCGTCGTACTATCTGCAGGCGCTTGCAATTCACTGTTTCTACCTGCATCAGTACCATCTGTTACGATAATGGTCAGGCCATCTTTGGCGGTGGATGTAAATTGGCAATAGGAAAATTGATAAAGGAAAAGGCAAAGTAATGTAAGTACTAAGTTTCTCATTGTTAAGTTTTATTCTGTTTGTTAGTTGATCAATAATGATTATCGGTACATCTTATTACGCAAGACTCTGGAGGAGTCGATGCTACATTCACCGCAAGTCGCAGCTCGGGGCTCGCAAAAAGAGGATAATATACATCATTAATATCGGTAAATAACCTCTGCTAATTATTTTGATATACCCTATTTTAGTTTTCGTCCAATTTTGTTTAAAACTCCTCTAAATCAAATAGCAGAAAAGCTAGCTCGTTTAAACATGAAATGGTCTAATAACAGTGCAAATAACGAGCTAAAAGTCACAACTAGAGAACTTTAACGATTTCTATTCAAAACTCCCGGCTTATGGTACCAATTTTGTTCACATACCTACAGATATCTTTGGCTCTGCTTTTGACTATCTAACTAAAGAACAGTAAACTTAAATGCGATTTGACACAAGCTTATTTCGATATTTATCCTAACTCAATCCAGAATACTAATAAAAGATTAGTAAATTTAAAATCTGCTAAATTCAAAGCGTCATTTCAGATACTTACTAAACCGTTTTACTACCTACTTTCAATCTTCCAACAGTCTGTTTACACAGGCATTTTACTTATTTAGAATTATTGAACTTTGATTTCCTTCAAATTTATTGTGAGGTATTACTAGTTAATGCGTTGTCCGTTAGTGAAGGTTATCTCCTTTTGAATTTCACTTAATTAAACCCTTAAATACAGTAGTTATGAATGTTTTATTTTACTTAATGACCTTATTGGCAGTCAACGCAGCGGATAGCAATCCGACAGCTCCGACAGCCACTATGCTGACCGAAACCATTACTTGGGACGGAGAAGCGGGTGACAACCTTTGGTATTCTCCGGCCAACTGGAGCGGAGACACTATTCCAGGATGGGACAGTGATATTATTATTCCATTGGAAGATACCGTTCTTCTGATTTCAGGAGTGACTACAATAATTGAATCGGTTATCCTTCAAAATGGAGCCTACCTTTACATTGGTATCAACGATACATTGATGACCACAGGAGGCGGTGGTACAGGTAGTGATGCTGTTCGATTAGAAGGAACGCCAGATTCTCTTACTACCCTCAAAGTTAGTGGGGTGCTTTCCATTTCAAATGCGAATGGTGATGGTATCGACTTGAATGAGTATTGTTATGTACATAATACCAATGTAGGAAGAATTGGTATCTTCAATTCAGGTGGGGATGGTATGGAAATCGGTTCCAGCTTGAAAAACGATGGAATAATTGTTATCAATACCTCCGGAGGTAAAGGAATCAATGGTAGCGGAGCAATAGTTGATGCAGGGTCAACGATTACAAATATCGGTAGCCTGAGTATTTCTAATTCCACGGACAATGGTATCCGTCTGATTGGAGACCTCGATATGGTGAATGAAGGAACCTTGGTTCTTTTTGCCAACACCGATGATGCTTTTACTTCTACGGCTGGAAAGTTTACTAATAATGGTACGCTACTCGCAAGCGGACGTATTAAAACGGAACACTTCATTCATGGAAATGGAGGAATCGTTTCGGTATATGACACTAATGAGCCTTTGGAATTTAGCCAAGGATTAAACTTTAGTACTAATACTTTGATTTACGATATTGATGGTCCAGCCATTGGCCAATATGATCAGGTTTATGTGACAAGCGGCGGGATAGACATGGATACTACAACACTAGTTCTACAAGGAGCTTACGTTCCTGTGCCTGGTGATATTTTTATGATAATAGAAAATGACATAGGAGGACCCCTCGGTAACTTAGAATTCTTTGTCGGATTGCCGGAAGGTTCTACCGTTAACTTTAATGGTGTAGACCTGTACGTCACCTATAATGCTGGTGACGAAAATGATGTAGCACTGGTAGCGGATAGTATGGTCTTAGTAGATAACGATAATGATGGTAGCCCTTTCATTTTTGATTGTGATGATAATAATCCAAACATTAGCCCAGGTGAGCCTGAAATTCCGAACAATGCAGTTGATGAAAACTGTGATGGTATCGCTTTGATGATTGATGTGGATATGGATACCTACAATTCTGATGTAGATTGTGATGACAATAACCCCGCTGTAAATCCGGGAGCTACAGAAATTTGTGACGGAATAGATAACAATTGTGATGGAATGATCGACGAGGGACTAACTTTCGTTATTTATTATGCGGATACCGATGGTGATGGCTTTGGAGATCTAAACACAACGTTAGATACTTGTACCATTACTGCTCCGATGGGTTATGTTTCTAACAGTACGGATTGCGACGATACAAATAATATGTTGAATCCGTCAATTACGGAAACTTGTGATGGCATTGACAACAACTGCGATGGACAAACAGATGAAGGTTTTACTCAAGTAACTTATTATCAGGATTTAGATGGCGATACTTACGGTAATGCCAATGATTCAATTACAACTTGTGGAACTCCTCCAATGGATTATGTTTTGGATAACACAGATTGTGATGATTTCGAATTCAATATTAACAATAGTATTACAGAAATCTGTGATGGTATTGATAATAATTGCGATGGCCAAATTGACGAAGGCTTCACATTGTTTGCTTACTTCCAAGATAATGATGGTGACGATTTCGGGGATGACTCTCAAATGATTATTTCTTGTGAATCGGTTACTCCTGTGGGCTATTCAGACTCTGGGGGTGACTGTAATGACAACAATAACATAATATACCCGGGCGCGCCGGAATTGTGTGATGGATTGGATAACAACTGCAATATTGATGCAGATGAAGGTTTAACGTTCACCGTTTATTATATTGATGCGGACAATGATGGCTATGGAAGTCTTGATCTGACGATCTCTTCCTGCTCTGCTACACCAGATCCAGGTTATGCTGCAACTTTTGATGACTGTGATGATGGGAATTCTGATATCAATCCTGGAGCAATGGAGATTTGTGATAATATTGATAATAACTGTGATGGACAAACAGATGAAGGGATGTTGCAAAGCACCTATTTTGCAGATACAGATAATGATGGCTTTGGAGATATGGATGCAGCTTTCGATACCTGTAGTATGACTGCTCCGATTGGCTATGTTTCAAACAGCACAGATTGTGATGATACAAACATCGACATTAATCCGGATGCAATTGAAATTCTAGGCAATATGGTAGACGAAAACTGTGATGGCTCTGCCGATCCATTCGCGGATTTGGATAACGATACTTATACTTCTGATGTAGATTGTGATGATAATAATCCAGACGTAAATCCAGGAGCTGCAGAGGTCTGTGATGGTATTGACAATAATTGCGATGGCTTTATTGATGAAAACTTGGCAACGATAACCGTTTATGTCGATATGGACAATGATGGCTTCGGAGATGCTTCTACAGCCTTTGATACTTGCTGGGCAGTGATTCCAGTTGGTTATGCAAGCAATGGTGATGATTGTAATGATGTAAATCCTGATGTAAATCCGGATGCTACAGAAATTGCAAACAATGGTATTGATGACAATTGTGATGGTGTTGACCTAATTGATGCGGATATGGATGGCGTAGGATCTCTTGAAGATTGTGATGACAATGATGCAACTGTTTATCCAGGTGCTCCTGAACTTTGTGATGGAATTGACAACAGTTGTGAAGGTGAAGTCGACGAAGGTTTAACGCTCACAACTTATTACGAAGATGCTGATGACGATGGTTTTGGGAATATTGATGAGGCAATAGAAACCTGTGATGCTACAGCTCCTGGGGGTTACTCTTCAAACAGTGAAGATTGTGATGATACGGATGGAGATATTAATCCATTCGCAACTGAAATTCCAGACAATGGTATTGATGAAGATTGTACTGGAGGAGATTTGGTAGGCTTGGAATTGGTAGATGCGTTGTTAGTAAAAGTGGCGCCGAATCCAACGAGCGGTTTTGTCCAGGTGGAAAGCGATCAGTTTACGGCTGCTAAGATTACCTTGATGGATGTTCTTGGAAGAGTAGTGTTAGAAGAACAATTTGATGGCAATAGCAACTTGGACATTAGCAATCAAGCGGCTGGTGTATACTGGTTGAATATTGAAGATGCGAAGCGTATTTATCAGATGAAGTTGGTGAAGGAGTAATTCTTTTATGGTCTGAAATTCCTTAACGGAAAAACAAAAGCCCTCTTGGAAGCAATTTCCAAGAGGGCTTTGTTTATTATGTCTATTCCGTTTCAACTTAGTTGTACCGAAAAGGATATTACGTTTATTGAAAAGCTATTATTTTATAACAATTCTTTTACCGCCTTCTCCAAAGCAGCTCCTCTCAAGTTCGCGCCAGCAATATTTCCATCTCTATCAATAAGGAAAGTACGCGGAATAGAGCGAACACCATAGACGCCAGCAGGCTCAGAGTTCCAGTGTTGTAAATCGCTTACATGGTAAGGCCATCTTAATTTATCCTGTTTGATAGCCGCTTCCCATTTGCTCTTGGCAGAAGCCAATTGAGAATCTTTTTGTTCCTGTGTTTTCAATTTAGGTAATAACCTTGGGTTGATGCCATCCATAGAAACATTGAAAACTTCAAAGCCTTTCTTATTGTATTTATCATACATGCTTACAACATGAGGATTTGCCTTTCGGCATGGTCCACACCAGCTTGCCCAGAAGTCAAGAAGTACAACCTTTCCCTTAAGGTCAGAAAGTGCATAAGTTTTTCCATCCGGGCTAGGAAGCTTAATGTCCGGAGCAGGGGCACCAACAGCTACTCGCTCAGAAGCTTTTTGATTTTGGATTTTTTTCGCCATCCCAGCTGCATACTGAGCAAAGTCATTGGCATAATCAGTATCAGGATGCGCCGCTTTAAGTTTCTGAGCAGTTAAAGTCGTAACACCAATATACTCTTCCTTACCGCCCAAGAACATTTGAGCGACCATAGCAGCAGCAATTGGATTACTGGTAGTCTCAACATAAGCTTGCGCTTGCTCAAGCGAAGCCTTTTGAGAAGAGATTTTTTGCATCATATCTAGGAAGCCAGTTGCGTCCGGAGCCCCTTCAATAGTGATTTGACCTTGTTTCATGGCACCCAATTCGGCAGAAAGCTTAACATCTTTCTCAGACCCATTGAGAATAAGAAGAGCGTTAGAACCACCTACCCTTACTCGATACAAACCAGGATCGAGGCCATCGACCAAATCTAAAGTGAAGTTTCCATCTCCATCTAAATCTCCTTTCTGAACAACCTGAGATTGATTGGTAAAGGTCATTCGGTCTAAGAACACCTTCATATTGCCACCATTTTCGATTTTTCCGCTAACTCGGGCACCATTAATAGGAGCGGCTACACTTGAACTTGAACAGTTTTGCAGAACTAGCCCTGAAAGAAGGAGAAAAGCTGCAAAAACAAAAGAATACTTTTTCATTTTTAGTTATTTTAATTGGATCTTTAGTATTAAAGACACCTTTAGTGAATACGTTTCTTACGTTAGACGGTACAAAAATAGTAATATTGCATAATACATACCAGCTTGGGAACAATGAAAAAATTGATAATTAACTTGCAGCTATAATTTAAGCTTATGAATGAGGATATATTAGACGGAGATTTTAAAGGAAATGACTTTAAGGAGGTACCTATAAGCTATGCTTCATTTTGGCATCGGGTAGCTGCTAGCTTAATTGATGGACTGGTCATGATTCCTATTGTAGGGATTCTGACCATGAATAACACGGGGTGGAAAATACTTCCCATTTATCTTCTTTGTTGGGCGGGAGTAACCATGTATAAGCCCTTTATGGAATATAATTATGAAGCAACTTTGGGGAAAATGGCTTTGGGTATAAAAGTCATCAGTCAGGATATGGAGCGAGTTTCAGCTCGCCAAGCTTTAGAGCGCTATGTTCCCTGGCTTCCCAATCAATTTATGTCTTTGTTCGCGATGGTAACCTTGTTCAACACCCCTGGCTTTGAGGAAGCGAATACGCTGAACGAGATCGCTTTATTGCAGGTAGAAACTGGCGTGACTGAACAATCAATGTGGATGGGCTTGCTAATGATCATATCCTGCATTTTTGTCGCCTTTGATTCCGAAAAAAGAGGCCTTCATGATATGATGGCAGGAACTTATGTGATTCATAAAAATGATAAATAGAAAAATAATATGCCGATAGAAATAGAAAGAAAATTCTTATTAGCCTCAGAAGACTGGCGAAAGAAAGCAGATAAGGGGACCATTTTTAAGCAAGGGTACCTCAATTCTCAAAAAGAAAGAACCGTCCGTATTCGGATTGCTGGAACGAAAGGTTTGATTACTGTCAAAGGAGTAACGGTGAAGAATAGCCGGGCCGAGTTCGAATATGAAATCCCTTTAGCAGATGCAGGGGAATTGTTATTGCTTTGTGAGAAACCGTTAATAGAGAAGCGAAGGTATATTGTTATGGAAAATGGAATGACTTGGGAGGTTGATGTTTTTGAGGGAGAGAATGAAGGTTTGATTTTGGCGGAAGTGGAGTTGGAATCGGAGCAGCAGGAGGTTGTTTTGCCGGATTGGGTGGGAGAGGAGGTGTCTGGGGATGTAAGGTATTATAATGCGAATTTGGTGGGGGAGCCTTTTGGGAGTTGGGGGGTGTAGAGGTTTCCTAAACTTCCGTGAGCATTAGGGAAAAGTTTAGGAAACCTTAGTCTGGTAATTTGTTAAAGTGAAATTCTACTCATTGTTTAACGAAAGTGCAATTACTTAACTAGAAGTAAAATATGATTTAAAATAAAGCATGTTAGAATTAGTTCTAAATATAATCCCAATAGTAGTATTTAGTCAAGGCATTCTTAGCGTTTATAAATCAGCTTACTCTTATAATTAGTGTAATAATAACTACTATTTTTATTAACATTTTTCAATGAAAATTGATAGGGTTCTTTCTCCTTAGTGGTCAAGTAGTTGTAATCGCGAATAAAGGTTTTTAGAAGACTAATATTTTTGTTTTGTAGTTTCATATGTGTACTTCCATCGGAGGTTAATACTAACGTTCTATCTTTCAAATACAACAAGTGATAACCCTCTTCAAGGCCTTGAATATAAGAATTTCGAGATCTAGCGTCCTGGTTTAGGTGTTCGGTAATATTTTCTAAAATTACTTTCCCTTTATTATTTATAAGGTCTGAGCTTCCATCTTTTTTCGAAGCACTAAAGAAGTAGTCTTTGATAGCCACAAAAAACCGGATGTAATTTGCCCCTAATAGTATTTCCCCAGAATTGTCAATAAGCCCTTGCTTCCCATCTAAAGTGAAAGCATGTAAATTTTTAGTAAGCGGATTGATGAAGTCATAATTTGTTTTCAGTATTAATTCTGAGCCATCCTTATTATAAAGAAAAGTCTCCCTTGCTCTTTCTTTATATCCTTTAGTAAGTACAATGTTATTTTCCGTTACCTTTGTTTCGGAATACGTCAAAGAGAATTTTATTTTACCCCATTCATCTATATAACCACCTCTTACATAGTGTCGAGTTAAGGTGTCTACCGTATCGTTAAAACAAGACTCAGGTCTGATTTCTTGATACGTCATATTCTTTTCTACATGACCAACATAGCGCAATTTTCCTTTCCTAGGATAGTCACGAAAAATACTAAAGCCTTCCTTCTGTATCAGTTTTCCTTTATGGTTGTAAGTGAAGTATAATTTATTTTTAAGAACAACAATATAATGTGAATTTATCTCATGGATAGCTTGCTTTGAAGGCTTAATAATCCATTGACTTTTATGATTCTTTATACCGACATGTCCTTGCTTGTCTAGCAAAGGAAAGAGTCCTGTCTTTAAATTTGTTCTTCTATTACCTTGACCCAATACCTGAAATGAATCGAACAGATATGAGCCGTCAGGTTTTAATACAAAGAGCCTGTCTCCATCGGATAATAAACATAGATAACTCGAATCAGAAAGAACATATCCGCAGTCCCTTCTTTTTGTTGTGATGCCAATTAACTTTTCGTCCCGATTATAAAAATGCCTTTTCCCATCGACCTCAACGTCTATTATCGGGAGCGTACTTGTCTTTAATATGGATTGCCTACTATATTTAAGTTTTTGATCGGAGGTTGAACGTATCTTTTCCCAATCGTAATTATAGAATTCTTCTTCCTTCTCTTCTTTCTTAAGCACATAATACTTATGCTGATACTCATTCTCAATATGGATATATTGATCGCTAGGAGATATTATTTCAGTATCATTTCTTTTATTGTAAACATAAATCTCGTTTTTTGAATTTGAATAGCGGAAATGATTTTCATCTAATATTAGAATTCCTCCAATTTTAGATACAATATCTTTTCCATCCTCATCTAATATGGAGAAAACCGATTTAGACTTGGCGACCAAAAAGCCACAGCGAAAGATGGTTTCCCAGGCAGAAAAGGATACAACAAAACCTCTACTCCACCCAATCCGCCACAAAAACATTAGTATCCCTCGTCCCTCCATTATTCCGATTACTACTAAAAGCAACCTTCTTACCATCCGGCGAGAACATAATGAAAGCATCAAAGGTATTATCAAAAGTAATCTGCTCCAAATTCTTACCATCCAAATCCATAGAAAAGATATTGAATACCCGACCGCTTTCTGATTTATGGTTAGTAGAGAACAAAACCTTCTTCCCAGAAGGATGCATATAAGGCGCCCAGTTCGCTCCCCCAAAAGAGGTCAGTTTTTTCAAACCAGAACCATCTACATTACAAATGTACAATTCCATATTAGTTGGCTGAACCAAATGTTTCGCTAAGAAATCTTTATACGTCTTCTGAGCTTCCTCACCTTGTGGGCGACTGGCACGGAATATTAACTGCTTACTATCTGGAGTGAAAAAAGCACCACCGTCATAACCAAGCCCTTTCGTAACTTGCTTTACATTTGAACCATCCAAGCCCATAGTATACAATTCCAAATCACCACTACGAGTAGAAGTAAAAACAATAGTCTTACCATCTGGAGAAACGGTAGGTTCTGCATCGTAACCCGGTGAATCTGTCAACTGCTTTAGGATGTTTCCTTCTAAGTCAGCAACGAAAATATCAAAGGCTGGAAAGATCCCCCAAACGTATTTTCCATTTACGGAACGAGGTGCTTCAGGACAAGCTTTGTCTCCTAAGTGAGTAGAAGCATAAATGATGGTTTTATCACCAGGCATAAAGTAAGAACAAGTCGTCCGACCCAATCCCGTACTAACCATCTGTGGTTTTTCTTTCGCAGGTTTGTCCGCATCCATGATGAAGATCTGATCACAGTCAGCACCCCATGCTTTATTAGAAGCTTGGAAAACCAATTTCTTGGAATCAAAACTCCAGTAAGCTTCTGCATTGTCGCCACCGAAAGTCATCTGTCTCATGTTGGCAAAGTGCTTTTCTTGTGGGTACCTTAATTGACCTTCTGGTAAAGCATTTTCGGCAGCAGCAGCAGCATGAGGATTAGATCCGCTATGGGCGTGGCCTTCTTCGCCATGTTTATGGTCTTTGTCGTGGTCATGAGCCTGCCCATCAACCTGTTCATGTCCATCGTGTTTGTGTTCTGTAGGAGCGTTGTTACAAGCTGTCGTAACGAGGAATAGGCAGATTGTTAGAGCGCCTAAAAGGGAGAATGTGCTTTTCATGTTGTCTATTTTGTTGACTTCTATTATCGTCAATTTTATAATGTGGCCAAAAGTAGCTTTATTTGAGGTAAAATTTGTAAGATGAATGTCAATAAATTGTTTCTCCTTAGTTTGATGATGGCCTGCGGCCTATGGTCTTGTGACACAGAGCCGCAGCAAGGTTCGACTAAGGTCTTTCACTATAATCAGCCCAATGCGGTTACCTCCTTGGACCCTGCTTTTTCCCGAAGTCAGAACAACATCTGGGCCGTGGATCATTTGTATAATGGCCTGTTACAATTAGATGAGTCCTTAAGTATAAAGGCTTGCATATCAAAAGAATGGAATATTTCTGATGATGGCCTAGTTTATACCTTCAAGCTACGAGAAGACGTCTTCTTTCATGATGACCCTGCCTTCCCGAATGGCAAGGGCCGCCGAGTAGTTGCCAATGATTTTGTACAGAGCTTTCAACGGATACTAGACCCTGAAGTCGGTTCCCCTGGAGCTTGGATTTTTAGAGGGCGATTAGATAGTATCCAGCCCTTTTCTGCACCTGATGAAAATACCTTTGTGCTCAAACTTCTAAGTCCTTTTCGTCCAATGACGGGTATTTTGACTATGCAGTATTGCTCTGTTGTTCCTCCAGAAGTGGTTAAGCATTATGGCCGGGATTTTCGGGAGCATCCTGTCGGTACTGGGCCTTACCAATTTAAACGTTGGATGGAAAATCAAGCGCTTTTCCTTAAAAGAAATGATAACTATTTTGAAAAAGAAAATGGCCAATCTTTACCCTACCAGGAAGGCATTCGCATCAGTTTTATTAATGATAGAAAAACGGCCTATCTCGAATTAATGAATGGTCGAATAGATTTCATGTCAGGCCTTGATGCGTCTTTTGTAAATGAACTGTTAACCAAAGAAGGAGAGTTGCAATATAACCTTAGAGAACAATTACAATTCCTAAAATCTCCATATCTAAATATGGAATACCTAGGGATAAACATGGCTACTGATGATCCAGATAACCCACTCCGAATCAAAGAAGTACGGCAGGCCTTAAATTACGGTATCGACCGGGAACTCATGCTGCGCTCTATGCGGAACAATGTTGGGAAAGCGGCCAATAGCGGTTTCACACCTCGTGGCTTGCCCTCTCATGATCCTTCGAAAGTTAAAGGCTATACTTACGATCCAGATAAAGCAAATGAACTATTGCGGAAAGCTGGTTACCCAAACGGCGAAGGTATGCCAACAATAAAATTACAAACCAATAAAGATTATGAAGACCTCTGTACTTTTATGGCCAGCATGTGGTCTGATCTCGGAGTGAAAGTGCAGATAGATATTTTAGAATCGGCTACATTACGAGAGATGATGAGCAAAGGACAATCAAAGTTTTTTAGAGCCAGTTGGATTGGAGACTATCCAGATCCGGAGACTTTTACCATTATGTTCTACAGCAAAACACCCGCCCCTCCAAATTACACCCGATTTAAAAATGATCGTTATGATGAATTGTATGAAGCGGCCTTGAGCGAAAATAATGATTCTTTACGGATCAGCTATCACCAGGAAATGGATCGGATTCTGATTGAAGAGGCTCCTGTCATCTTTTTATTCTATGATGAAACGGCCCTTTTTGCTAAGCGAAATGTGGAAGGACTTAGTAAAAATGCGATAAACTTGCTATCTGTTAAGCGGATAAAGGAATTAGAGAATTGACTTCTCCATTTAAAAGTAAGGTCAATTTCAATCTCAAATCCCTTAATTCACGAACGGAGTGTATTGAGCTTTAGCTTGAAATTGAAGTTGAGCTTGAAAGGAGGTATAAATTTCCCCCCTTTCAACTAAACACAAGCCCCTAATTCTTGTTACATTTGCAACCAGTATGACCTAATCAAAGTAAGCGACTAACTATGCAATCAAAAGAAGATATTTTAAACTTATTGTCAATGACCAAGCTCTCAGAGTCTTTGGTTAAAATAGCTCATAAGGTACTTGACAATGAGCGAATTACAACTGACGAAGGACTCGAATTATTTGAAGAGGCACCACTTTCCTACCTTGGGATGTTGGCGAACTACATTCGGGAAAAACGTCATGGCAATAATACCTATTTCAATAGGAATTTCCATATGGAGCCAACCAATGTTTGTCTATACACCTGTAGCTTCTGTTCTTACAGCAGATTGATAAAGAAAAGAGAAGAAGGTTGGGAATACACAATGGATGAAATGTTGGACATCATCAAAAAGTATGATGACCAACCGGTGACGGAGGTGCACATTGTAGGAGGAGTGTTACCACAATATGATTTGAAATTTTATGCCGACTTATTCACAGCCATAAAAAAGCACCGACCTGAGTTGCATATCAAAGCGCTAACGCCGGTTGAGTATCATTATATTTTTAAGAAAGGAAAGGTGTCTTATGAGGAAGGGATGAAAATAATGAAAGATGCTGGTTTGGATTCCATGCCTGGAGGAGGAGCGGAGATCTTCCATCCTGAAATCAGAGACCAAATCGCAGGTGGGAAATGTTCAGGAGAGGAATGGTTACGGATACATGAGGTCTGGCATGAACTCGGCTGTCGCTCCAATGCGACGATGCTTTATGGTCACATTGAGAAATATGAACACCGTATTCATCACCTGGAGGAATTGCGAAAGCTACAGGATAAAACCAAAGGCTTCCAAACCTTCATTCCATTAAAATTTAGAAACAAAGGAAATCAAATGTCCCATATCGCGGAATCTACCACGGTAGAAGATATGCGGAACTATGCCATCAGCAGAATCTATCTGGACAACTTTGACCACATCAAAGCCTACTGGCCAATGATCGGAAGAAATATCGCCCAGTTACTCATGGCTTATGGCGTAGATGACATCGATGGAACCATTGACGATACAACTAAGATTTATACCATGGCGGGTGCAGAAGAACAAACTCCAGCCATGAGTACGAGTGAGTTAGTAAACCTCATACGAGCAGTTGGCCGAAAGCCAATTGAAAGAGATACTTTATATGGTGTTATTGAAGATTACACCGATCACGTTTTTGAAGAGGATACAATTTATAAAGGCTACGTTTCTTTACCCGTAGCAAAAGAATTATGACACAAAAAAATAATTTCGTCATTTATACACTCCTTCGTCCTCTCTGTGTTCGTAAAAATCAGGAAGGACGAAGGGAAATGTCGAAGTTAATTTTTCATTGTTAAAAACAACGATAATTAGATGCAGCAAGAATGGTACTTTATTCGCCACGGACAAACTGATTACAACCTCAGAGGAATTGTACAGGGAAGTGGAATCGACAGCGAGTTGAATGAAAAAGGGATACGGCAAGCTTATGCTTTTTATGATAAATATAAAGACATTGCTTTTGACAGAATCATAACTTCTGCTCTTCAACGTACACGGCAAACCATACAACCATTCGCTCGTTTGGGAATTCCTGTTTACAAGGATGCCAGTATTAATGAAATGCACTGGGGACGATATGAAGGAAAATCAGCCTCTATAGATATGAAAGATGCTTATAAACATATGGTGACTTCCTGGAAAGCGGGAAATTATGATGTACGCGCCGAAGATGGGGAAAGTATGACGGAGTTGAGCACAAGGTTGAGTGGTTTTATTGAAAGGTTGAAACAGCAGTCGGAGCCTAAAATTCTGATTTGCTCTCATGGCAGAACTTTGCGTTGCTTGATGGCTTTATTAAAAGATGGTCATCTGGAAAGGATGGAAGAAAATAAACACGAAAATACAGGATTGTACAAAGCTACCTTTATAGGAGGTAAGGTGTCCATGGAAATGGAAAATGATACTAGTCATCTGTTTAATCTATGAAAAAAATAAAAGTAGTTGCAGTCAGTTACCTCAATACCAAACCATTGTTATATGGTCTGGTTCAGCAAGAGGAATTGGAAAATCTGATTGATTTGCAATTAGAGATTCCTTCGGTTTGTGCTGATAAACTATTGAGCGGAGAAGCAGATTTGGGGCTGATTCCAGTAGGAGCTATTCCTCAATTGATAAAAGAAGGAAAAAAGCCACAGGTCATTTCGGATTTTTGTATTGGTTGCGAAGGTGCCGTAAAAACGGTTTGTATTTATAGTGATTGTCCCATTGAGGAAATAGAAGAGCTTTATTTGGATCATCATTCTAGAACAAGCGTCCAGCTCGTGCAAATATTGTTAAAAGAGTACTGGAAGCAGAACCCAGATTTACTTGAAGCAGAGGATGGATTTATAAATAAAATAAGAGGAACACGTGCAGCTGTTGTTATAGGTGATCGTACTATAGGACTTGACGAAAAGCACAAGTACGTTTACGACCTCGGAGAAATATGGAAAAAGCATACGGGGCTTCCTTTTGTATTTGCAGCTTGGGTAAGTACGATACCGCTGCCTGAAAATTTTCTGGAAGAGTTTAACTTAGCTCTTGCAAATGGTATTGCAAACATTCCTAAGTTGGTTTACTTACTCCCCAATCCAAACCCTTCTTTTGATATCAATGCTTATTTCTCAAATTACATTTCTTACAACCTTGATGCTGCGAAATTAGAAGCATTGGATTTGTTCCTTTCTAAAATCGGATCTAAGGCTGTTGGGCGAATGGCTATTTAGTTTTAAACTAATAGCGTTTATTCCAAAATAATTTGTATGTTCTCAAATGATCTTTTTATCCAGCACTTCTCATCCCTTCCGCTTTGCGGTTAAATCACTTGACTGTTCACTGAACAGTCACCCTTTGGGATCGCTCTTTAATGTTCGCCCTTAGCTAAGGCTACGAACTCAAAAACGAGCTTCGTTCTGAAAAAAAACATCTATTTGATTCCTATACAAAACATTTCAGCATAAACTCTAACCTTTATAACAACATGACTAACAATTCATCGCTCAGTCCACAAGAACTTTCACGCTACTCCCGTCACCTCGCTATCCCGGAATTTGGTATTGTCGGTCAGGAAAAACTAAAAGCAGCGACTGTCCTTGTTATCGGAGCTGGTGGTTTAGGAAGTCCACTTTTGCTATACCTTACCGCAGCAGGAGTCGGCCATATTGGGATCGTAGATTTTGATGTGGTAGATGATTCTAACTTACAAAGGCAAGTGTTGTATACGGTAGACGATATTGGAAAGTCGAAAGCACATACAGCAAAAGAGCGCTTGAAGGCACTGAATCCGCATGTTAAATTTACGGTTTACAACAAAGCATTTACGAAAGAGAATGCAATGGAGATTATTAAGGATTACGATCTGGTAGCAGATGGTTCTGATAATTTTCCAACCCGCTACCTCGTCAATGACGCCTGCGTTTTGGCAAATAAAGTAAACGTCTATGCGGCGATATTTCGTTTTGAAGGACAAGTCTCTGTTTTTAATTTCGAAAACGAAGATGGAAGTCGCGGGCCTAACTATCGGGATTTGTTTCCAAGTCCACCGCTGCCGGGAATGGTGCCGAGTTGTGCAGAAGGAGGTGTTTTAGGAATTCTCCCCGGCATTATTGGAAGTATGCAAGCAACGGAAGTCATCAAAATAATAACAGGAGTAGGGGAGCCTCTCGTTGGTCGTTTCTTCCTTTTCGATGCGGCTGGTTTTATAAGTCGAACTTTGAAAATTAAAAAGAATCCTGAAGTTAGTATTACTGAATTGATTGATTACGAAGCTTTTTGCGGCATCGTTCCAATAGACCCCGATGAGGTAAAAGAAATAACAGTGGAGGAATTTGAAAATTGGAAAAAAGAAAAGATTGATTTCCAATTGATTGACGTGCGAGAAACTTATGAGTATGAAATAAACAACTTGGGAGGCGAGCTGATTCCTTTTGCAGAAATCCCAAAAGCGCTTAACCGAATTGCAAAACATAAAAAGGTGCTCATTCACTGCCTGTCAGGTAAACGTTCAGCCGCCGCCATAATGGAGTTGCAACGTCTTGGAGGTTTTGACAACTTGTACAGCTTGAGAGGAGGAATTATAGCGACTGAGAAATAAAGATTAAATAGAACTATAACAATAGAAATACTATGGAAGTAGCAACAGATGCAACCGATTTGTATCCTGATCCTATTGTTACGGAGATCGATGAATTGATCAATGGATAAAAAAACGTAGCTCTGGCAATGTAAAAAATCACTACCAGAGCTACGTTTTATTTATCGAAGATTTAGTCCATAAACGCCTTCATGAACTTAGCTCTGCCAGCAGGAATCCTTACAATTCCATTCGTAAATTGAACATCCCAATCTGCCACCAATTCCTTCCAAGATTTGCCCGTTATTTTGCTCAGGCCATCTCTATCTACCATACCATTCATACTTTGCTTGCCAGTAGGTAACACTACTTTTACGCTCTTAACGAATTCATGATTTTTCAAAACTTCACCAGCAGCCGAGCAAAACGTCTTTTCAGCACGAGAGCCCGTATTCCAATATTGCTCAAAACTTCCTGCATTCATTTTCTGTTTTTCGTTGGCAAGAGCAGTATTGTAATCATCCGCAGATCCAAAATAATTTAGCGTAAGCTGACCATTACTAAAATCAATAGTAGAGATCATGTTCGATCCAATTACCGAACTAATGCCTTCAGCCACCTTTGCTACTTCTGCATTTCCATTTGCACTTTTCAATAAACGTTCGGCGGTAGAAGATTGGTTGGATTTGTCAGAAGCTTTATTTGCTTCCACTGTAGCAGAAGTTGTAGCTTCGTTGTTATTTGTTCCAGATTGGCAAGCGCTAAAGAACAATCCAATAAGGAGGGAGAAAAAGAGAATACGGGTCATTGTGTATGGTTTTAATAGATTAAATTATTTAAAAGCTATGAATTGTATGTTTTACTAAACTTCCATGTGTCTATAGGACAATTTTAGTAAATCTTATCCTTCTAGTTTATTCTGACTAAATGGAGTCAATTAGTATCGAATTGAAAGAGTCCAAATTGAAACACTCATTCAAATTTCACAAACTTACATAAAAAGAGCCACTACCGAAATGGCAATGGCTCTTTCTATAAATCAATAATGATTCCAGTAGTGAAACATAGTCACTAAGGACGAACTACATCCTTAACTGTAAGCTTAGGCTTAATTACTCTTCTCATCTTTCTTTTTCCTTTTGTCTTATCTGCCTTTTTCACGGCATTGAAAGCATTTACCACACCACCGGACTGACAAAGTTCAGAGAAAGAAACCAATTCTTTTGTACCTGGCTGCTTCACTTTTTGTGTCTGAGGCATAGCAGAATCCATAATGATGTTCTTGATTTGCTTAGCAGAAAGTTTAGGGAAGTAAGAACGCAATACTGCTGCAACACCTGCTGTAACAGGAGCGGCCATTGATGTCCCTGAGAACTTAGCGTATCCTTGCTCAGGAATAGTAGAGTAGATTTGGTAACCAGGAGCAAAAACATCAACCTTGTCTTTTCCATAGTTAGAAAAGGTCGCAACTGCATCTTCACCAGGCATGTAAGCCAAGGCTCCAATTTCCATCCAAGATTTTGCTTGCTTAGGTTTGAATAAACCTGATTTTTCATATTTATCTGTAGGGAAGTTTTTACCAATGTCTGTATTCTTTGCATCGTTACCCGCTGCGTGGATTAAGATTACATCGTGCTTTTCAGCATATTTTACTGCTTTGTCAACGATAGCCTTATCGTAGGAGTACGACTTACCGAAGCTCATGTTGATAACGGAAGCACCATTGTCAACAGCATAGAAAATAGCATTCGCAACATCTTTATCACGTTCGTCACCATCTGGCACCGCGCGAATAGACATGATACGTACGTTGTTGGCAACACCTTTCATTCCGAGGTCATTGTCTCTAACTGCTGCGATGATACCTGCAACGTGTGTTCCGTGACCAGCGTCAGGACCTTTCACATCGCTGTTACCATAGTTACGATCATTAGAATCAGCATAGTTGTCACCAACAATAGATGCACGTGGATCAAAATCTGGGTTGTACCATTTATTCAACTGTGTGTCAAAGTAACCAGAAGCTCCTTCTACCTGCTCCATGATTTCAGCCATATTGGGATTACGTTCTAATATTTTTGTCAACAGATCCTTTCCTTCTTTCTCTAGTTCGCTTGAAGTCTCGTATGCTGCTAAATCCTCAGCGGTAAAGTCTTTCTTACCCATTTTTCCACCAATCAATTCAATAGCATCAGCCAAATCAAACCAAGTTTTTGACTGCTCTTCCAACTCACCTCTTTTCTTGTCGAGGGCCTTTTTGATATCCATGTATTCCGCATACTGCTTCTTTTCCTTCTTTTTCAATTTGTCAGGGTTAGCTCCTTCAAATTTTTTGCTGTAAAAAGCATATAAACGAGTTATTTCTAAAGCGTCTTCAGCAATATTTTTTCCATCTTTTCCACCGATGAAATTCCATCCGTGAATATCATCCACGTATCCATTCTTATCATCATCAATTCCGTTTCCGGCAATCTCACCTGCATTTACCCACATAATATCCTTAAGGTCTTCATGCATATAATCAACACCCGAGTCGATGACCGCTACGACAACAGTTTCAGAGGAGCGTCCTTTTAAGAGTTGCTCATAAGTTTTTTCAGTACTAACACCTGCTACTTTGTCTGTGCCCTGGTCCAGGTTGAACCAGTTTTCAGGTGCCTCTTGTGCCATCACCATTGTGCTTGAAGCTAATAGGCAAAAAAGGAAAAATGATTTGATCTTCATGTTGTAAATTTTATTATTAATAAGTTTAAAATATGAGCATTAGAAAAAATGCCCCGCAAAAGTACAGTTTTTATAGGGATTTCGACTGCAAGGAATCGTTTTTTCCGATGGAACAATTAATACAAACGATCAACTGTCCATTTCAGTTGGCATATGCAATACCATTATGATAGATTTTCTATTATTTATCAAATTTGGTCGGTACAAACTTAACAGATATTGCTTCTTCATTGTTACTAAAAAGGGTACTTTTGTATATGCTTTGTAAGGGGGAAGGCAAAAATGTCGGCTGATTGTTGTTTTGCAACATTTTTTACTATTCTCAGAAATTGCATAGTGGTCTGGTTTGTTTTTTGTGTCCTACTTATAGCTTATAGCCATCATATAATAATTTTGAATTATTTCTTTCGTTTGTATAAAGAACAGCATACGAACCACCAAATCCATTAATAAATATGAAAAATCGGATTTTCTTGTTTTTACTAGCTATCACTCCTTTTTTTACAAATGCCCAACATAGCGAAGTCGGTCTAATGATCGGAGCTTCTGTTTATCAGGGAGATTTGACGCCTTCTAATGTCTGGTCTAGTATAGGAGAAACCCATGTAGCCTACGGCGCTTTCTATCGTTATAATATAAATGACTACGTAGCGGTTAAGCTTGGATTGACCCAAGGAACCATTTCAGGAGATGATGTAAATTCAAAAGATGAAGGAAGAGAAAGCCGTAATCTTAGCTTTAAATCTGGTGTTACTGAGCTGGCAATTACTGGTGAATTTAATATATTAGGCTACCAACCTTATAATCTTACCCGTCCTTTCTCTCCTTATGTTTTTGCTGGAGTAGCAGTATACCGTTTTAATCCTAAAGCCGAATTGGATGACAAGTGGTATGAATTGCAACCACTAGGTACTGAAGGTCAAAATTTATCAGGCAGCGATAAATCTGCTTATAATTTAACTCAGGTTTCCATTCCTTTTGGTATAGGTGCTAAATATGCCCTTAACGATACTTGGAACATTGGAATTGAATTAGGTTCCAGATATACCTTCACAGACTACCTTGACGATGTAAGCACCACATTTGTAGGAGACAACGTTTGGGCTGAAACTGGAGAAGAACTCACTGGAAGCTTAGCCAACAGAAGCGAAGTGGTGAAATTTGGAGGTGAAGGCCGTGGAAATTCCAAGAATAAAGACTGGTATCTCATAGGAGGTATTACTGTTTCTTACAACTTTCTGGATAACGGCCTCTCTGGTTTCCGAAACAGAAATAGCCGTTCTAAGGATGGTTGCCCCGGATTCTAAAATTCTTCCCCTATATTCGCCTTTGTGAAACCAATCGACATACTACGACAATTCTGGGGATTCGACAACTTCCGACCACTTCAAGAAGACATCATCCAATCTGCCCTTGACGGGAAAGATACTTTAGCACTCCTTCCTACAGGCGGGGGTAAATCTTTATGCTTTCAAGTTCCTGCAATGTGCAAGGAGGGCATTTGTTTGGTTATTTCGCCTTTGATAGCGCTGATGAAAGATCAGGTATTTCACCTCCGTCAAAAAAATATTCCTGCGGAAGCTATTTTCTCTGGTATGCGTTATCAAGACATTGACCGCATTTTAGACAACTGTGTTTATGGCGATACTAAATTGCTCTATATCTCACCCGAGCGACTGAAAACAGAACTATTTTTAGAACGGTTGAAGAAAATGAATGTCAATTTGATTGCTATTGATGAAGCACATTGTATTTCTCAATGGGGTTACGATTTTCGGCCTGCTTATTTGGAAATTGCATTGATTAGAGAATTGCTTCCAGAAGTTCCTCTGATTGCTTTGACAGCAACGGCTACCCCAAAGGTGGTGGAGGACATTCAACAAAAGTTGAATTTCAAGAAGGAGAATGTTTTTCAGAAAAGTTTTGTTCGTGACAACTTGGCTTATGTCGTTTTGCACGAAAATCAAAAAGAAAAAAAGTTACTGGAGATTCTAACAAATGTCAAAGGTTCCGGAGTCGTATATGTACGAAGTAGAAGAAGGACAAAGGATGTAGCTTTACTGTTACAACAGAAAGGAATTGCTGCTGATTTTTACCATGGAGGGCTTCCTGGTGACGAACGTTCCAAAAAACAAGAAGCCTGGATTCGGAATGAAAATCGAATTATGGTTTGTACCAACGCTTTCGGTATGGGGATCGATAAGTCAGACGTCCGTAGCGTCGTTCATTTGGATGTGCCAGATAGTCCGGAAGCTTATTTTCAAGAAGCGGGTAGGGGAGGCCGAGATGGGAAAAAAGCATTTTCAGTAATGCTCTATAAGAAAGAGGATGGGGAATCATTGCAGCATTTTTTCAATCAATCCTTTCCCCCCATCAAAACGATCAAACAGGTTTACCAAGCCCTAGGAAGCTTTTTCCAATTGGCAACTGGAGGCGGAGCTGGGCAAAGTTTTGATTTTGACATTGTCGACTTTTGTAAGAAATTTAATTTGAAGGCGATTCCTACTTACAGCAGCTTGAAAATTTTAGCCCAATCCGGCTGGCTGGTTTTGAGTGAATCCATATTCCTTCCGTCTTCGCTAACTATAAAGGTATCTAAAGAGAAGCTGTATGATTATCAATTGAAAAATAAAGATTTAGATACTTTAATAAAAGCAATACTTCGGAGTACTGAGGGTGCTTTCCATCACTTTGTATCTATAAATGAAAATAACATTGCACTGTTTTTAAAATTGGATTACAACCTACTAATTGCCAATTTACATAAGCTACATAAAGAAGGGATTATCATTTATAATCCAAAAAAGGATTCTCCACAAATTATCTTCTTAGAAGATCGGGTAACTATAGCTAATCTAACAATAGATCAAAAGCTTTATGAATTTAGGAAGAACAGGCAACAGGAGCGTGTCAAAAAAATGATTTCCTATGCCGAGGATGTTGTTTGCAGGCAAAGACAATTGTTGGAGTATTTCGGGGAAGATAACTCTAACAATTGTACGATTTGTGATGTTTGCTTAGGTAGAAATAAAACAGAAATATCCAAGGAGGATTATCTTCGTTATAAAGAGAAAATTAAAAAACTTTTGGAAGAGGATGCAATGTCTCTGGAAAACCTCGTTCAGGCCTTTGCGCCAAAGCACCAAAAGAAAGTATTGGTTGTAATGGAAACGCTCGCTGATGAAGGTTTTGTAGAAAATGTAGAAGGGTTGTTAAAATGGAATGATAAGTGATCAAAATTAAAAAACTCATCTTCACTGTTACCAATGATTTAAATTATGACCAGCGCATGATTCGGATTTGCAGTAGCTTAAGTAAGGGCGGTTATGAGGTGTTACTTGTTGGACGAAAGAAAAAAGACAGTTTGCCATTAGTAGATCAACACTTCGCCCAAAAGCGATTGTATTGTTATTTTGAAAAAGGTAAATGGTTTTATCTCGAGTACAATTTTAGATTGTTCTTCTTTTTATTATTTCAAAAGTTTGATTTGGTCTGTGGAATAGACTTGGACAGTCTCTTACCTGCACTTTGGGTAGCTAGAATAAAAGGAAAGATTTGTGTCTATGATGCTCATGAATATTACACAGAATCTCCTGAAATTGTCAATCGCGGATTGATTAAAAAAATATGGACAGCGGTAGCAGCAATCAGTATTCCCAAAGTGGATGGCGCTTATACGGTTTGTCAAAGTTTAGCCACGATAATAGGAGAACGATATGGGAAAAGGTTTGATCTAGTTCGGAACATGCCCTTTACCATTCCCCCTCAAAAGGTGGTAGATGTATCTGATGAAAAAGTATTGTTATACCAGGGTGCTTTGAATGATGGGAGAGGTTTGCCAGAATTAATCACGGCCATGAAATCCATTGATGGAGCGGAACTTTGGTTGGCGGGAGAAGGTGACCTATCAAAAGCGCTACGACAACAAGTTGCTGATTTGGGATTGGAAAAAAAGGTAAAATTTCTAGGCTACATACTTCCGGCGGAATTAAAGAACTACACAAAAAAGGCCCATATAGGTCTTAACCTTTTGGAAAACAAAGGGCTGAGCTATTATTACTCCCTAGCCAATAAAGCTTTTGATTATATACAATCGGAGAAGCCAGCTATCCATATGGATTTTCCAGAATACCGTGCACTAAATGAAAAATATGAAACCAGCATTTTATTGCCGGATTTAAGTATTGAAAACATCATCAAAGCTATTAATACACTTGTTTCGGATAAAAAAACTTATCTGCGATTAAGAGAAAATACAAAAGCAGCAAAAAGCATTTACAATTGGGAGAAGGAAGAAAAGCGTTTATTGAATTTTTATAACAAAATATTTACAAAATGAATATTAAGCTTTCTAATTTATTTCAATTTGCAATTTTAATAATGATGTTCATTTTTTTTACGGCTTGTGGAAATGGAGAACAGGCTATTAAACACATCCCATCCACAGAACATGGGAAATCAGCAGCGTATAATTCAGATTACGTTTGCCCTATGCATTGTCCGAACAGTGGCTCAGATAGAGCAGGTATTTGCCCCGGCTGCGGAATGAACTATATGAAGTTATCTGAGCACGCAAAGAATGGACATTTGCATTAATTACAAGGCAGGGCACTATAAGTTTCATGTCCTCTTCCTTTCCAGCACTTCCAGGCCTGTGTAGCCTTATATACCTGCCAAGTGCCATCCACTTTCTTCATACGAAGAATGGTAATTGTACCACTTACGGAGTCATCCATGATCCCATCTTCCTCAACGGTAACCATCACGTCTTGTATGTTTTCTCCAGGCCCAATTTTCTTAGAACGAACTGATTTAACATTGGAGTCCACATCAGCCCCCGTAAAATTAAGCATGACAGAAAGAGGAGAAGCCACCCATTCTTCATTGGCTTCCTTTGCCTTTTTTATTTTAGAATTAAATTCATCAAACGCTAGTTCTTTTCCTAAGGATTCGAAGGTTTGATCCTTATTAGTGGCAGCTGTTTCGCTAACATCTTTCTTAGGATCTTTGTTGTTGTCTCCTGAGGTTTGATCCGCAGTAGTATTGTTATTTACAGCAGTATCTTCACAGGAGGCGAATAAGAAACAGAGGCAAAATAGAAATAGGTACTTTTTCATAAGTAATGATTTGGTTAATTAGTTAATCTGGTTATTGGTCAATTAAGTCCTCTTTGTTTATAAAAACCATAACGATTCGTAGCCTCACAGTGCTTAAACCAACTCTATAAATTCATAGACAATGGCAATTTACGATTACGTATCGAAAAAGCATCGCTATTTGTCGAGAAACCAAGTATATTTGTTTAAATCTAAGGCTATATTGGGCATGAGTGAATATATATTATTATATCCAAAACACTGAAACATGCCTATCAAGAAACGTAAAATAGCCAAGCAAATTTTTAAAACCGTAAAAAATACTATTATGAACGACTCCGATAACAATAAGAATAAAGCAATCCGTACCAAACATGCTGATACCATCATTCGGAACCATGTGATTTGGTCTATGGGGGCTGGTTTAATCCCAGTACTAATCGCAGATATATTTGCAGTAAGTGCCTTACAATTGGATATGATCCGTCAACTCTGCAAAGTATACGATGTTGATTTTAAAGAAACTCAAGGAAAGGCTGTTGTAACTTCGCTTACATCCTCAACACTGGCGCGTTTGGGAGCAAGGTCAGTGATTAAGTTAATCCCGGGAGTAGGATCATTGATTGGTGGAGCCGCAGTTTCTATTTTTGCAGGTTCCTCTACTTATGCTTTAGGAGAGGTATTCAAATTGCATTTTGAAACAGGTGGTACCATTTTAGACTTCGACCCTGAGCGCCTTAAGAATAGGTACAAAGAAATGTTCGAAAAAGGAAAATCTGTAGCCTCTGACTTGAAAGAAACTACTGCTGAACACTTCGAAGAAATAGTGGAGGTAGTTGATGACGCAGCCGAGAATGTAATGGGGACCGTCCAGGATATGTCTGATGACTTTAGGGAGGAAATGCCAGCCGAGTCTGCAGTTACAAATCATTCACAAGAGCCCGTAGAAAAAGATGTACTTACAAAGTTGTCTGAACTGGGAGAACTAAAGGAGAAAGGGTTTATTACAGAAGAGGAATTCGTAGTAATGAAGAAAAAGTTGATCTCTGATTTTTAATTCAAGATCAATTGCGTTAGTGACAACGAAAAATTAACTTCCCGATTTGGAAACGATTATATAAATCAAAACGACCAAAGGGAAAGTGATTTATATAATCGTTTCCACGAAAGAAATAGGGAAATTATTTTTAGTGTAATACTTATATAAAAAGAAAAGAGGGTTGATGCATTTGCGCATCAACCCTCTTCTTTTTTTGTACAACCCTGTCTCTGTCATTCCGAGTAAACGACGTAGGAGCAAGTCGAAGAATTAACTCTTCACAAAAGATCGAATCTTCTTCCTTTTCAACTTTTTAACGATAGCTTTTCCTTCTGACTCAGAATTCACATACTGAACCACGACTGTATATTTTTCAGAGTTACCGATGCTCATGATTTGCGCACTAGAGTAGCCTAGTTCTAACAATTTATTTACGCGGCCTTCAGCATTTTCGTAAACGCCAAAAACACCAGCGATCACTTTATAATCAGCGCCTAAACCACTATTCGAATCAGTTGTACCGGTATCAGTGTAGTTATTACTAGGAGTCGAAACTGATTCCGGAACATCAGCCGAAACAATCTGTATCTCAATCTCATTAGAAATTTTTGTCACTTTTACATCTGTTCGTCTATTGTACTGGTGTTGGTCTTCAGAACAATCTACATCATCAATGCAGCCATTTCTTAGCTGAGACTCGCCATATCCAACAGCCGTCATACGAGAGGCGTTGATACCATTTGCAACCAAATATTCTACCGCATTGTCCGCTCTTCTTTGTGAAAGTTTATTGTTAGATCTGTTGTCACCACGGGAATCTGTATGACTGGCCAATTCGATTTCAATATCTGCGTAGGTTTGCATCAAACCAACCAAAGCGTCCAAGTCAATCTTTGCATCTGGACGAATTGCAGCGTCATTGAAATTGTAGTAGATGTTAGGTAATTGGAAAACAGTTCCTTCTTTGATCGATGTAGGAAAGCTTTCGTCTATCTCCACACTGACATACACAATACCATCAGATCCAGTAACCGTACCATCTGCTGCAATGCTGGAACCTGTTGGTGCAATAATGGTTCCGTCTGGGCCAATAATGGCTCCATCAGGGCTTATCGTAGAGCCAGCGGGTAAAGCATTTGTTGCTCCTGGAGGTGCGATCAATTCTCCATCTGGGCCAATGATTGATCCGTTAGCAGTGATTGAAGCTCCCGCAGGTATGAAAACAGAAGCCTTTGTTTTATTAGGACCATCTCCATTTGCAAGCTCAGCATCATTCCCTTTTTCGAGACTAACGAAAAGTTCATTTACACCATCCTCTGTATCCACAATCACCTGACGAGTAAGATATCCAGATCTTTGAATGATGAAGATATGCTTTCCAGTCATAACGGATACAGGCAGTTTACCCCAACTGTCAGTTGCTCCTGATTGGCTGTTGTCAGTTAAGGGAACGCGAACTAAAAGTTCATCGTTCTTGCCGGAGATGTTTCCATTTATATTGTTAGAAAGGGCAGCAGCTAGGTTTAAATTATCCAGACTAGCATAAGTGACAGAGGCATCTTTTACCATTTCACCAGTTTCAAAATCGGAAACTACTACTTCCATATCAAGTACCTCTTTTACTTTTTCTTCATCAAAAATGGCATCCAGGTTACTAGTAATGTAGTAGCTATAAATATCATCTTCCCCTTGTCCGCTTCCTCTGTTAGAAGAGAAGTAACCATTCTTTTTGTCCCGATCAAGGATAAAACCGAAGTCATCAGATTCGGTGTTGAATGGTTTCCCTAAATTAGTTGGCTTTGTCCAGCTGTCTCCTTTTCTTGAAGTAAAGAAGAGGTCAAGACCACCAAGGGTGTTATGCCCGTTAGAGGCAAAGTATAAGGTTCCATCTGCATGGATGAATGGAAAAATATCATCAAATTCGGTGTTAACTTGAGGACCCAGGTTAATGGGTTCTCCCCAATCATCTCCTAAACGGCGAGAAACCCAAATGTCCATTCCTCCATGACCACCAGGACGATCAGAAGAGAAGTACAATAAGTTACCCTCTATCGAAATAGAAGGGTGCGCTGTGTTAGACTCTTTGTCGTTGAAGGGTAAAAGTTTTACGTTTGCCCAATCGTCTTTTACACTTTCAGCGGAGTAGATGGCCAATTTCACGATGCCATCCTTTGCTTTTTGTCGATGACCATCCTTGAAGTTGTTTCTAGTAAAAAACATGTAGGAAGCCGTTCGATCAAAAGTCACCGGGCCTTCATGCACAGATGTTGTTATTTTCTTAGAAAAAGATTCTGGTTTCGCTAGAGTACCATCTTCATTTCTACGAGCCAGGAAAATCGAAAAGATATTCTTTCCAATTCTGCTGTCTTTAATTTTATACTTCTTACTAGCAGGCTGGGACGAAATAAATACAATTCCGTCTTCATAAAAGGCAGGACTGTATTCTAATTTGTCGCTATTGATGGTTGCTTCGTTGGTAATGAAAACTTCCTTTTCTCCACCGGGCACCTGTGCCAAAGCACTAGACGTTGCTACCAGAGTAAGGAAGAGGGAAAACGCTATGTTTGTATAACTATTGAAATTCATGCTGGGATATATTAGTTGTACTTTAGAATCTAAAATTCGAATTAGAGGTTGGGGAAAGAATTTTGAATAATGAATAATGATTGAATAGGCACGTTGCTTACGTTTGTTACTATAACTACCCATAGCCTCTGAAAGAAAAAAAGAATATTTTTGCGTTATAAGGCTCATTCAATATTCGAAATTCAGTATTCAATAAATAGGAGTGTACCCCATGTTTAACTCCTGATTGGTATTTGAATTAGAAAAAGAATCTCGGATTCGCCATATCCCCCTTCTCCTTCACAAAGTCATATCGAATGAGAGCTTCAAAAGAGCCGTCATTGTAAGTTTTTAAATCAGAAACAGACAAGTCATATGCCATGCCTATTGCGATCTGATTGTGCTGGTACATTGCTAACAAATCAATGGACTCTCCAATACCTGTGTTTCCCATACGATAGGAAACACCAATATTGAATTTTTTATCATAAACCAACATTAGGTTTAGATCCAAATCAAAAGGAGCATTCTTAACGTACTTCGTTAATAAAGCTGGCTTAAGATCCATCTTTTCATTGATGGGGATCATAGTTCCAAGCATTCCATAAATGTGCTGAGCGGTCTCTGCAATGGTCTGTGCATCTACATTGTTTTTAAAACCGATTTCAGCAGGGTAGAGGTAAGGAACCGAAACACCTACATAAGTATTGCCATAGGTATAATAAACACCAGCACCGAAGTTTGCATAAATTTCATTAGAGACTTCATTCTCTAAAATGGATTGATCTCCTGCTTCTCGAATATAGACACCTGGGTCTGCAAAGTCAAGTCCCTGAAATTTCATACTTCCTTGAAGACCGAGACGGAAAGATGACTTTTCAGAAATCTTTACATGATATGAATAAGCCATGTTGACATACCAGTTATTCATAATGCCGATAGTCTGATTATTTAGAGTTAGACCAAAACCGACCTTGTCTCCAAAAATGGGTGCATCGAAACTAATTAACTTCCCCTCTGGTGCTCCTTTAAAGCCAACCCATTGCCGACGGTAAAGCGCTGTTAAGCTAGGAATGCCTCGAACACCGGCGTAGGCTGGGTTCACCGTTAGCTTATTATACATAAACTGAGTGAACTGCCCTTCTTGCTGCCCATAACACATTCCACTCGTGAACAACACGACTAGTAACGGAAGGACCGATTTATTAAATATTTGCTTTAGCATAATTAACCTGTTTTTAAGATTTGATATATTTTTAGGCAGATGGCTTTTAGGAGTTGGCTTCCCACTAATGAACGTTATAAGGAGGCCAACTGCTTGCTTGTTTTATCTAAATAAGGTGATGTGGCCTTTATCTACTTCTGCGTTACTATCTAATTTGAAAATATAGAAATAGGTTCCGTCTGGCAAATCACTATTGCCATTGCCATCAAAGGTACCGTCCCAATTATTCGTGTAAGGCTTAGCATAGAAAACCTCATCTCCCCATTGGTTGAAGATTTGCATTTCTGCATTTGGGAAAGGAGTCGTTTCTAAACAATTGATGATCAATAATTCATTCATACCATCATTGTTTGGTGTAATGATATTAGGTACTCGGCAACTTTCATCCACAACATTGATGTTCACAATCCCTGTTGTACATAGCTCGGAATCACAATTCACACAAAGCTCGTAGACAAAGCTTGCAACGCCGGCAAACCCATTCGGATTATAAGACATGGTCCCACCTGAATTTACAACCACCGTTCCTTGAATATTTCCAGCTGGTGTTACTAAAGAAACTTCAAAAGGAAGACCCACATTAAAAATATCATTAATGATCAACGAAACGTTGGTGATACTATCTGTTGGTTCAATTGTGAACTCATCCAAAACCGTTACAGGGGTACCGGATACTGAAATGACAACACTGTCAATCGCAGAAGTACAGTTACCAGCAGAGACAGAATAGTAGAAGGTGCAATCTCCAGCTTCCGTAGGGGTGAAATCAAAAGTACTACCTAATATACCAGCTGGTAAACAGTTGGCAGGGCTAGAAGACCAGTTATAAGTAACAGAAGTTCCGGCTACTTCTTGACCAATGATGGTACAAGTTTCTCCTAAACAAATGGCTCCGTTGCAATCACTATTCGCAGTAACATCTGGTAATACTCCTACAATTACTTCAGTAGTCGTTGTTGCATCACAAATACCATTACTAACTGTTACTGTCCAAATACCAGAGTACTCGTTTCCAGGTGTTGTAATGAGCGGATCTTCAGTCGAAAATGTTTCTGCATTTGGAGCCGTCCAAAGGATAGTCGCACCTAAGGGAGCACCTTCCAATGTCATCTGCAGATCTCCACTTCCACATATTGGGCCATCATTAGTTGCTGATATAGCAGGAATGGTTCCAAATGTAATATCAATGTTGTCAGTTGCTGAGCATCCTCCCGGAAGTGTACAAGTAACACTATAGTTTCCGCTAAAAGGTGGCAAAATTGGCTCATCATCAGTAGATGTCCAAGATGCAGGACCAGCCCAAGAATAGATTGCACCTGCTCCACCATCCACTACAGACAGGGTGATATTTCCTTCACAAATGGTATCATTAGGAGAGGCCAATATTTCTATTTCACCACCAAATGGACTAACGTTAATAGTGAAGCTGCAAGTAGTTGTATTGTTAGAATTATCTGTAGCGGTATAGGTGACAGTATGTGTTCCTTCACCCAAAGTACTTCCCGACACAATACCGCCCGGAACTACAGTTGGAGCAGAACAATTATCTGTAAAGGCAGGTTCAGTAAAATTGACCACCACGCTATCACAACTGGTATTCGGTACCACACTAATGATGATTCCACTCGGGTCTATAATATTACCACCTAAATCAATAACAACATTATCCGGACAAGCCACTGATGGTCCTTCTGTATCTACGACCATAACATCAAAGCTACAAGTAACGGTATTGCCGCCAGCATCGGTTGCGGTATATTCTACAGTGGTGGTCCCAACAGGAAAATAACCACCGGATTGATGACTGCTGTCAATGGCAACATCCATACCGCAATCATCCGTAGCTGTTATGAAAGGCCAGCTAACAAAAGCACCACAACTGTCTTGTTCTGAAGTCTGGAAAATTGGTAAGGCAGGACAATTGACAAAAGAAGGAGGCTGATTGTCTTCAACGGCTATTTCTAAGGTACAAATAGCCGTGTTACCTGATTCGTCCGTTGCGGTAAATACGACAACGTCACTCATAGAGAAAGTATCTCCAGACATATGAGAACTCGTATAAATAATGTTAATAGAACAAGCATCTGTCGCAGTAGGAGGAGTCCAGGTTGCTACAGATTCACAATTGGCTCCACCTGTTGGAGTCAAAACGACATCCGTTGGAGGGCAAGTTCCAATATCCCAAGTAGGAGCTTCACTGTCTAATATAATGACCGTGAATACACAGCTAGTTGTGTTCCCCGCGGAATCTGTTGCGGTATACATAATTTCATTGGCACCGACTGGTAAATCAATCGGTGGAGTATGACTGGCTGTAATAGATTCAATACCGCAGTTATCTGTTGGAGTAGGAATAGTCCAGTTCGCAAGTGCCGTACATTCGCCAATAGCAGTATTGAAGCTAATTGGTGCAGGAGGACAGTTTGTAAAATTAGGATCAATATCATCTACATTGATGACGAAAGAACAAGTTTCCATATTTCCAGAAAGATCTTCCGCACTATAAGTAATGACCGTCGGCCCAGTTGGGAGCATAACATTTGTCAACTCACCAGGTGCACTAGGTACCGTTGGATCGTTGGTTCCATAACTTAGCGTAACGATTGTTGCAGGATCAACCAGATAGATCGGAGGCGCAGTAACCAATGGATTACAAACGTCCATATCTGCTGGACAATTGATTAGACTCATAGCACCTTCTTCTGTAACGGTTACAGAAAAAGAACATGTAGTGATATTGTTATTATTATCTATGGTTGTGTAAGTTACAATGGTGGTTCCAATAGGGAAGGCGAGCCCGGAAATGTCATTGTTAGTACTGGTTACAGTTATGGCACCTGTTGTGACATAACTGGTATCAACCACCGTTCCGCAAGCATCTATGGCACTTACTAAACCAAGGTTGGTCAAAACAGTATCCGTTGCTCCCATCGGAATTTCAATATTTACATCTGTCGGACAGTCTATAACTGGTCCTTGTGTGTCAACCACAACAACATCAACGGTACAACTTTCTGTATTTCCACTCTCATCATAAGCAATATAAGTAATAGTGGTAGTACCAATTGGGTATACCGTTGGAACTCCTGGAACCAAGCCACTTCCACTTGAGATTCCTGTTCCAGAAAGGGAATAGCTTATGGAATCGATCCCACAATTATCAGTAGCACTTCCAGGAAGAACCAGCCCCAAGCTTATTGTAGCAACGCAAGCATTGGCATCCGTAGGAAAAGCATCCAATGTAGGACAACTAATTTCCGGATTTATATTATCTACAATTACGACTTCAAAAGAACAAGAAGCGTCTCTTCCAAAAACGTCTGTTACAAAGTAGGTAACAACGGTCGTACCTACGTTAAAGATAGTTCCACTGGCATCTAAAGTATCTGCGCCAGTAGTTGCACCAGTCAAAGTAAAAGTAATGGAAGCTACATCAGCCTCATTTGAATTGATCGTGAGATCGATATTTTGAACAGTGTCACTACAAAAAGGCGCATCTGCATCCTCGATAGGCACCAATGCCGGGCAAGAGATATCAAGATTACTTGGTGCTTCTATCGTTACAACGAAAGAACAACTTGCGATTTGACCATTTGCATCTTCTGCAAAATACGTCACCGTTGTTTCTCCGATATTGAAAGTCGTACCCGAAGCATCCGAAGTAGATGGCCCTGGCGTAGTAGAAACGCCTTGGAGCGCATAAGTCAAGGTCGGAGTTCCGGGACAGTTGTCTGTAGCTGTCGCGGCAATATTTGTGAGTATTGTATCTATAGAACCACCGTTTAAGGTGATGGTTATAGAATCAAGAGGACAAGTCAAAATAGGCACGGACATATCAGCAACCGTAACAATAACATCACAGGTTGCGGATTGACCGTTGGTTGCATAGGTCGTATAAGTTACGGTTGTCATTCCTGCTGGGAAGTCAGCCGTAAAGTCAGTAGCACTAGAAGCGAGTGTGTCTAGTGTACCGTTTATTTCATAAGTTGTAAGTATAATGTTGCCACAATTGTCGCTCGCTGTTGGAGCTAGAACGGTAGCTGAAGCGACACAGTCCGCACCAGTAAGGATTTCTGTTACAGCTGGAGGACAGGTAATTATTGGCGCTTCTGTATCTTCTACTGTAACAGTAAAGCTACAAGAAGAGGTATTATCGCTTTCATCCGTTGCGGTGTAGATAACGATCGTTGTTCCAAAAGGGAATGTTTCTCCACTGGCATCGTCACTTCCAGAAATCGTTGTACCTATAGTGTAGGTTACAGCTACCGTTCCACAAGGATCAGAAGCAGTAGGCGCTAAGCCGGATACATCAGCTGGACAAGCAAAAGTTGGATTTGCTGGGCAGTTTAATATGGGTACTTCTGTATCTTCTACTGTTACAGTAAAGGTACAGGAGGAGCTATTGCCGTTTACATCAGTTGCGATGTAGAGAACGGTCGTTGTTCCGTAAGGGAATGTTTCGTTACTGGCATCATCATCTCCAGAAATTGTTGTTCCTATAGTATAGGTTACATCTACAAGTCCACAAGCATCAGAAGTAGTAGGAGCTAAGCCGGATACATCAGATGGGCAAGTAAAAGTTGTAACCGTCGGGCAAGTTAATGTTGGGGCTATGGTATCTTGGACGGTAACAGTGAAGCTACAAGTGCTGGTGTTTCCAGCGTCGTCTGTGGCGGTGTAGGTTACGGTTGTTGGTCCAACAGAGAATTGGTTTGTTGGATTATGTGAGTTTGTATAATCGAGGTTGGCATCACAAGCGTCTGTTGCTGTTGGCGCTGTGAAGTTTGGAACTGCGGTACAGGAATCTACGGGTGTGTAGATGGTCATGTTTGTGGGGCAGGTGGTGCCGAAGTCTGGTGGAGTGTTGTCTAAGACATTCGCGAGAACATTTGGAGAAAACTCATAATCAACACCAGCTACCATAACGCCTGATTCTACGTCAGTTAATTCTGTAACAGCAGGGCCGCTGTAATCTCCAAAGGTTAAGGCTGGTAAAGAAAAGGCACCTACCAGATCGAAGGTAAAGGTTAGGATTAATGTACTGTCAGGTTGTGTAACTGGAGTTCCCCCTGAAGGCCAGGAAAAGAAAACTTTATTATCCGGGCCATTGTAAAATGGAGGATTAGCGCCACTTAGATCTGCGGTTACATTAGTTAGCTGCAAGGCTGTGGTGTCCCAAAAAACACCAAATTGCATACTCAGCATGTCAATAAAATCCAGAGCGATCACTTCCACTGTGACTTGGTCATTGTTGCAGTCTAAAGTTACCTGTGGAATGATCTGTAGAAAAGTATCAGATGGCGGAGGAGTTGTGTTATCTGCTGTAACAACAAAGCTACAAGTTCCGCTGTTGCCTCCATTATCAGTTGCGATGTAAGTAACAGTGGTCATCCCTGTGTTGAAAAATTCGCCGCTTGCGTGGTCTGTTCCGCTTCCTGTAGTTGCGCCATTCAAGGTATAGGTGATATCAGAAGCAACACATCCGTCATTAACATTAGTGTAATCAATGTTATTGACAATGCCTGCAGAGAATACCGTAGTATCGTTAGGGCAGTCAATTGAAGGAATTTGATTATTGGAATAAGTAACTGTTCCAATTTGAAATTCATAAGGAGCAAATTGATTGAACACCCCTCCTGTCTCGGTTGTAACTTCTACCTGACCGCCATTTAGCGGAGGGCCTAGGAATACTGTTCCAGAGACCGTATTATTTGGTGCGAAGCATAATTGGAAAACGGGATCGCCATCATTTATGTCAACACCTGAAAAAGATAACCAAGAGACGCCTAGCTTCCCTATGGAACTGGAATCACTATATATCACATTTGGGTTTGGTAAAAAATCTGTGTTACCACCAGGCAGCAAAGTCATTGCCGCAGTATCCCATTGAAGACTAATTTGAAGACCTGCAACACTTATAAAGTTCGTTACATTGATGTCCACACAAAAGGAAGTAGCATCACAAGGAACATCCACATCTTCAGGAGTGAAAATCACCTGAGCGTATGTGTTGATGTTAAAGCAAAAGAGTAAAAAGAGAACCGGGATTATTTTTCGCATAATTAAAGAGGGTTTCCTTAGAAGGTAATACGACCTAAGGCCAACAAAGGCAGCTAAGTCCGGTTGGCGGAAGTAATTTGTTAGTTATCGTCGGATTTATTTTTGAAAAGCGACATTGTTATCGGTTTCTGATTGAGTCTGTTTTATTCAATGAAAAAAAAAGAAATAAAACAAGTTAACCTGATTCGTTTTTTTAATGTGAATCCAGGTGTTTAAAAGACTTTCTAATCAGAGTGAAATAGTGGAAGAAATCAAGTCAAAAATCATCGAGGTCTTATCAACGTATGACTTCCTTTTTATAAAAAAACAAAAGATTACCAAAGAGCAACCGGAGTTGCCCTTTGGTAAAACCTTGTATAAACACCAAGCTTATTAGTTAAGAATAACCATCTTCTTAACTGCACTATGTGTTGGTGTTTCCAACTGATAGTGTACCATCCCTGCGGCTAGTAATTCGTCTTTGTTGATGGTTATTGCATTGTATCCTTTCGTAGCTTCGATTTCAATTGTCTTCAACAAACGACCGGATACATCCATCAAGGATAGGGTAGCGGTTGCTGCTTCTGGCAAGTAAAAACCAATGCTTGTCTGATCCTTGAATGGGTTAGGTGAATTTTGCATTAATGCAAAATTAGCAACCAATTCCTGACCTTTATCTGTAAATCGTAAATCGATATTTCTATTGTCTCCGTTTGCAATACCGTAAGCTTCAGAACGGAAGTGTTCTACTTGACCTATTGTCAATAACTGACTCAACTGACCGTCTCTTGAAGCTTCAAAAGTAAAGCTATACAATACTTCATCAGACAATTTAGATTCAGTTTGAGTTGTAAACCAAGTCATTACGATCTTACCTTCTTCTAACAAGTTCAATCCGAAGTTCTTCATGCCCAATGCAGGTAAAGTACCCATTTGAACATCTGCGAAATTCAATACGTTCTTATCGAATTGTAAGATCCACTGGTAAGCCCTCAATTCATTGAACTGATCAGCAGTCATTTCAACCGTTACCAAATCACCTGCCTGGAAAGACTGGTCTTTGATCTGGAAGTGTACATTGTTGTCATCGAATGGATCAGCACTTTCGTTCGTTAAAGACTGTGGGTTAGAATCACCGTTTACATCTCCCATTTTAATCGCGATGAAATTATTTGCCAAAGTATCCGCAATCAAATTCATAAAAGTGATTGTTGTATCGTAAGGCTCCACGTTGATATTAGAAGAGTAGGTAAATTGTTGCGCCGCTGGTACAAAACGCCATGATGGAATACCTGCGGGAGGAGGAAGGGTGTAAGCAGAAGCAACATATTGATTCAATAATAAGGCATCAAAAGTAGAAACCTGTAAATCGTTGTTTATATCTGCCGCAATCTCTTTGTAACTAGAACCAAAGTCGAAGTTCGCAACACCAATTGCGTGACGCTGAATATCTGAAACGTCGGCAGTGGTTACTCCATTCGGCCAGTTGATATACTTATAAGGACGAACTGTATAATTACCAGGGGAGTTGTTTACATCAAAGGAATAAGCCCCGTCAGCGATAGTTGTAAACATGTCACCAGGTGTTACTATATCTGGTAATTCATACAATTCAACATTAACAGCGTTTGCAGGAGCTCCACCTTCATCATAAACTTCTCCGGCAACAACAACATTTCTCACCAAGATAAATCCTTGTGAAGGTGTATCCTCAAAACAAGGAGTAAGTACTGGGGAAGTAACATTATTGTAGCTATAAGAAATCTGAGGGTTGTTTCCGTTCACTCCTGTAGTTGGATTGATCGGAGAGTCATCATTCAAGTTACCTGTCAACAAAATACTTACAGTGAAAGCAATTTCGTCATCAGCAATAGCCTGAGGAGTAGGATTCTGCCAGTTAACAGAAATCTGGTCGAATAAACCGGAATAGGTTGTATCAATACTTGCAATAGAATCCATTCCCATCTGGTCTGGAACAAAGATGGTGTCTACCATGTCAATTACAGAATCAGTTTGAACTAAGCTATAGAAGAAGCTTCCTCCTGAAGCCGGATCCAATACAGGGTTTGTACTTGATACATCAATAAATTCTCCTACATCAGCTACGTCTATGTTCATTGTGAACTGGAAGCTATTTACATTAGTAAAGTCAGTTACATGAACAGGGAACTCAACGATATCACCTTGCCCACCGAAAACAACGCCGTTACCAGCACTTGGTCCTCCAAAGGCGAAACATGTAGGTGGATAGTCAATGGTAACAGTAGTTGTACAAGAATCGGTGTTGCCTTGAGCATCTGTTACGGTAAACGTAACAACGTTAGTCCCGATGTTAGCTTCAGTGAAACTACTTGGCGTTACAGCAAAAGGTGAAGCAGCTAAAGCACAATCGTCGGAGCTACCTCCGTCAACATCAGCAGCAGAGATGGTTACCATTCCGTTTGCATCTAGTGCAACATTGATTGGCTGACAAACTGCTGTAGGGTCATTGTTGTCCTGGATAGTAATAGTTGTCGTACAGCTAGACGTAAGTCCACCTTCATCTTCAACTGTAAGTTCAACTTCAATAGTCATTCCTACATGAGCACAAGTAAAAGTGTCTGGTGTAATAGACAAGGTTAAATCACCTTGAGCAGTACAGTTGTCAAAACTATTGTTATCTACCGCGAAAGGCTGTAGTATTAAGATTCCTGTTGAAGGTAAACCTATGTTAAGACTGTTTACACAAGAGGCAATCGGAGGTAAACCATCCTGAACAGTAAAGGTGTAATTGTGTGTACTGCTGTTTCCACAAACATCAGTTGTTGTATACATTATCGTATGTGTTCCAACAGCATAGTTACCAGAAGCAGAAGTAGCTCCGTCACCTACAGGACCATTGTTAGAAACAGTAATGTTTGCAAATGGGGCGCAATCTGTTAAACCATTTAATACTAAGGTAATTGTGGCAAAACAATCACCCGGATTGGTGTTAATTGTTCCGTTGTCAGCAACAGCAGCTGTGTAAGTAGGATTAGAGGGTGCTAAGGCATCTGCTACAGTTATTGACTGATTGTAAGCAGCTGTATTAGAACTGTTATCAGCAGCTGTCCAAGTACGAGTAATTATAAAATTGTAGTCGGCACAACTTGCTGGGTTACCAGATTGAGTTGTTGTTTCACTGAATACTGTAGGTATGGTTCCTTGGCAGTTGTCTTCTGCGTTTAGCATTGTTGTGTTTGCTGGGATAGCATCACAAGCAACTGTTGTGCCTGCAGGAAGAGTGCCTCCGCCCATGACGGTGAAGTTTGCAGGGGCAAGGTTGTCTTCTATGGTAATTGTAGAAGAACAACTTCCTTCATTTCCATTTATATCATTAGCTGTAACTGTTACAGTATTTGTTCCTATATCACCACATTCAAAATCAACGATTGAACCTCCGTCTATTAAGATTGAGGTAAAGTCTACACCACAGTTATCTGTGATCTGAGGATTTATTGAGGTAGCTAGTGGGCCATTACTTATCCAGTTTCCTATCGCTAAATCATCAACTAAACCAGGTAGAAATGCGATTTGTGCATTTGAAAAAACAGATCCATCATTATCAAGTGTGATACAGAAAGTCTCACCAGTCAGCAAAGAAATATCTTTATCTCCACTTTGACTACCAGGGCCAGCAGGGTCTGTTAATAAGGTTGAGTTACCATCAATGGAGAAAGATAAGTCATCAAAGTCTGGTTCTTGAGTATACTGCCAGATGAAGGTGAAGTCAATATCACTTGCAACGGTTACACAATATTCTGCAGTGTTTGCACCTCCACTTCCTGTACCTAAGTCCATTTCTTCTCCTAATATTGTATTTCCGCTTATTGAAGCTTCTCCATTTTCATCTAGTTCCAGCGTAAGGTCTTGACAGGTAAGGGTAGGGTCGACAACATCATCACTAACATTTACTTGCTGTAACTGGGAGGACGTATTCCCAGAACCGTCATCATAAATCCATGTAACTGTATAATTACCAGTTGGGTAAGTATAAGAGGTCACGGAGCCTGCTGGTGGGGAAGTTACTACTTCAATACTCCAAGAATCAAGAGTACCTGAAATGAATTCTTCATCATCGACTACATTCAAAGTCCAGTCACCATTTAAATTCGTAACACCATTAAAGGCGGTAACCATAGATCCATCAATGGCTTCAAATGTACCAACAAATGGAGGACTTCCTGTAGTGATAGAAGGGTTTCCGTCTTGGAAGGTAGTTCCAATATAGTTGTCTCCTGTACCACCTAAATCTTCCGTTAATGTTAGAGAGGTTCCATCTGGTGCAATTAATTCAACATCAATATCAGAAACCCAAGAGTGAGTAATATCTAGGGAAATAACAATATCTTCTAAAGTATGAGTTGGGTCAATACCACTTATAGCAATTATAGAGTTTACACCTCCAAAATTAAAATCAGGTATAGTTACGGGAGTGTCTGTACTTCCTTGTGGTCCTGTTGTAGCAGCACCGCCTGAACAAACACCACCATTAGAAATAAGAACTCCTGTTGGGAATGGCTCACCACAAATATTATTTCCACAAGCATCAGTAGCTGTTGGGGCAAATGTTGTTATTATTCCACAAGCTTCGTTTATTGCAGGTAGAACAGCTCCTGGAATTGTAGGTTCTGGAGCATCATCTTCAATTATTGTAACAGTAAAGCTACAAGTAGAAGTCGACAGGTTATTAGGATTGTTATCTGTAACAGTAATATCTACGGTGAATGTTTCTCCATCAGCTGGGGTTACACCTGGTACAGTAGAAAGCAGAGTCATCGTGCCAGGAGCAGGAGATTGTGTTACAGTATAAGCACCAGAACAATTGTCCGCAACATCAATAAAACCTCTGTAATCAGGGATTTGCTCTGCAGCTGCGTTACAAGTCTTTATAGCATAATCTTGATTCGAAATACAAGTTACAATTGGAGCTTCATTGTCTAAAACATGAACAGTAAAAGACCCTGTTGAAGAGTTTATAGCGCCATCAGTTACCGTGAAATTTATTACAGTAGGAGTAAGGCTTACTGGGAAAATACCAGAATCAGTAGTTCCATTTGATGTAATTACAATGTTATTACCTTTTTCATCAAGTGCAGAGTAAGTAATACTTACGGAGCCAGGGCAGTTGTCTGTAGTAACAGGTGTTGGCCACCCTACGTTAGCAAAGCAATTTCCGGATAAGTTATTTGGTGTTTGATTTGGTGGAGTGGTAACAGGAGTAATAACTGGCGCTTCATCATCAGTTACCGTAACAGTAAAAGAAGTAGTTACTTCTGGGTTATTCCCATCATTTACTCTATAAGTAACAGTTGTAGTACCAGTGTTGAACGTTCCAAGAGCTGATGCGCCTGAAATGAAACTTGAGGCAGCAACTACAGTAGCTCCGGTATACTCAACAGTCTGAGTGGTAATATTTGCAGGACAGTTTTCTGTGACAGTAGTGTGATTCCATGTTAAATCACCAATGCAGTTTCCAGTGCCACCTACTGAGGTTGTTGTAGTCATTCCTGTGATTGCAGATAAGGAAGGGGCAATATTGTCTTCTACCGTAATGGTCGTCATGCACATAGCGGTGTTAGTCCCGTCGTCTATAGTTATGGTAACCGTATTAGCTCCGATATCTGTACAATCAAATGCAGACTGAGAAGAAGCTATAGTGAAAGTGCAATTATCTGAACTTCCGAGAGTCAGTGCGGAAAGGTTTGTGGAAGTCAATGCATAATTCCCAGTCGCATCAAGTTCTACTGTTATAGGATTACACATTATCGTAGGAGTCATGTTATCCTGTATTGTTACAACAGTACTACAAGTCGTTGATTGACCATTTCCATCACTAACAGTAAGAGTTACTGTATTTGCGCCAACATTTGTACAATTAAAAGTACTAACGTCAATGGAAAGTGCTGGCGTTCCACAGGAACCAATTGTACTTCCATTATCAATATCAACTGTAGTTATGGTTGCATTTCCAGTACCATCAAGTGGAAGATTAAACGGTGCTAGACAGGTTGCTACTGGAGCTTGATCCATAACAGTAACATTTGCCAAGCAAAAAGCAGTAGCAGTATTTGCGTCTTCAATAATAACGGTTACTTGCACTGGTGTACCTATATCTGTACAATCAAATGTATTTGGAGTTACAACTATAGACGTAATACCAGTACAAGCTGTACTCCCCATACTAATAGCCATTTCATCTGCTGGTAATAATGTATAATTACCCGTAGCATCAAGGGTTACTGATATATCATTACAAGTGGCAAAAGGTCCACCATCTACAACTGTAAAATTAAAAATACAAGTTGTATTAGGCGCTCCTCCCATGGCTCCGTCGTCAATCGCTGTGACTGTAACAGAAATAGGAGGCCCGCCTACATTGCTACAATCTATTGTAGCTGGCGCGAAAGCGTAAGTAACGGTTCCTCCATCAGCGTCGGTCGCGTTTACGCCTAAGTTAAATTCGTTTAAGAGCATGGTTCCTCCTCCTGCATGGAGTGGAACCATTGAGTTGCCTGGGCATACTGTGAAAACAGGAGATGTTTGAGCAATGACTTTTTCAGGTGCTATTAAGAATAGCGGGATAAGAAAAGTCAAAGCAAAAATCCATCTTGTAGTTGAAAACAGTGCTGTCCTGTTCAGGGATGTAAATTTCAAAATCATGATACTGCTTTTGGTGTTTAAAAAATGAATACTTTTTCTAAAATAAGGCGAACCCAATCAACCGATAACCATAATCAAATAAAAAGATTAGGCACAGGGAGATTCCAGTTCCACAACAGTATACTTACGAATAAGCACAACAATTGTGTTATAGACAAACACGCACGAAGCGGGAATGCTATCAGTTAAAGTTTAGAGACTCAATAGAAAAAGGCAATTGTTATGAAGTATACTACGGAAGGGTTTAATCGGTTTTCCGGATGTCTGTTTTACTTCATTCTGTTTGTACGCTTTGTTAAAACGGCAGGCTATCAGTGGTTTTTAGGTGTCTTTTCTTGAAAAATTATTAGTTTAGATACCAGCTGATAGATTGCCACAATAGAGGTATAATCAGAGTATTGCTCAGGTTATACGCGACGTTTTAAAAAGAGATTCAAAATAATAAGGCGAAATGAGGATTGACTCGGTGGTCAACCAGATTGGTTGTTTTTTTTGTCATGGAATTATAAGTTTATTTCGGTTAAATATGTTCTTTAGAAGAGGGCTAATAAACGACCGGTTCGTTTGCCAATACTCTTCTTTTGTAAGTTCCAAAATGGGGGAAACTTATAGTGTGATTCTTACTTTCAATTAGATTGTACTAAAATGATTGTGTTCTGCTATTGCCATAAAGGTAGTAAAACTTTTTTCTTTTTTTTATTAGCATAGGAAATTATTACGGTCTGTAAATAAATAGATTGAAGGGTGTTATTCCTTGTTTTACTTGTAATAGACAGAGGGAGAGTTAGTTAGGGGAGGGAGAAAGGGCTTGTGTTTTTTACGGAAAAATGATAATCGGTTACCCTCAGAGATATGGCTCTCTGTCTTATTTGGCATATCCTTAGGTGCGGTCAGATCGCAAAAAAAATCTATCTCCCCATCCTAGACCGCTTCACTAAATAAGCTTGTAAAACTTGTCTAAACCCAGCATTAATATCCGCCTCCACAAAGTCTATCTTATATTGTAAACATTTAGTTTTCAGTTCGTCCATGAATTTTTTCATCTGCTCCACATAGTGTTCTTTTACCTGATTGGATTGTAACCTGACTTCCTCGCCAGATTCCATATCTACAAATACATAAGGACGATTTTCGTAGTCAAAATCAATTTCTTTGGATTTATCTACCACGTGAAAAAGGACCACTTCATGTTTGTTGTGCTTCAGGTGCTGTAGGGCAGCGAAAAGGTTTTCAGCTTTTTCCGGATCTTCCAACATGTCGCTAAATATGACCACCATAGAACGCTTGTGAACGCTATCTGCTATTTGATGAAGAGCTTTTGCCGCCGCGGTGTTTTTATTTCGTTGTGGGTTGCTGAGTACCTTATCAAGGTGAGTCAACATCAAACGATAATGAGCAGTGCTTGACTTACATCGGGCATGGGTCCGAACTTCGTCATCGAACAAACTTAGACCATAAGCATCTCTTTGCTTTTTCAGCAAATGCATTAGAGAGGCTGCTGCCAAAGAAGAAAAACGTAATTTGTTTATATGGTCTTTACTGTTTTTATCGACTTCGGGAAAGTACATAGAAGAGGAGATGTCTATCACGATTTGACAACGCAAATTGGTTTCTTCTTCAAATTTCTTAGTAAATAACTTATCAGAACGGGCGTATACTTTCCAGTCGATGTTCTTGGTGCTTTCGCCGGGGTTGTACAAACGGTGCTCTGCAAACTCTACGGAGAAACCATGAAAGGGACTTTTGTGCAAACCTATGATGAAGCCTTCAACGACTTGCTTGGCAAGGAGTTCGAGGTTTCCGAGGTCACGGACGGTGTGGTTGTCTAGTTGGGACATATGAGACGGTGATGTTTTTAGAAACTTAGTAGAAGCTAAAGATAGCGTTTTTGATTAAACGCTTTTGAGGGGGAGATGTTTCTGGGGAATTTAAAAATGATAATTAAAAATTGATAATTGACTGGACGTACTTAATTGTAGGGGGAACCGCAGGAGAATATGTGAGGTTTTGCTTCTCGCTTCGCTTGAAATTTTTATTAACCACGACGGCGCAACGAGCGCAAAGTTTTTCGCACAGTCCTGAACAGACGATGTACGTGAAGATAGGACTTCAGTCCTATCTTATCCCCCAACGAAAAAACCCTTCCTCTAAATTTTAGAGGAAGGGTTTTTTATGGGTTTCAACCAAAGGAATTACTCCTTAGGAAAGAAACTTGTCAATCTTAGCAGCAAGAGCTGCTTTGGTTGTTGTTCCAACGTGTTTGTCTACAACTTCTCCGTTTTTCAGGATAAGGATAGTAGGGATGCTTCGCACACCGTACTTCATTGAGACGTTAGAGTTGAGGTCAACATTAAGTTTACCGATGGTTGCTTTACCTTCGTATTCTTTTGCAAGTTCTTCTATGATTGGAGTCACCATTCTACAAGGGCCACACCATTCTGCCCAAAAGTCTACAACGGATACACCTGCGTTGTCTAATGCTGATTCCTGGAAGTTGGTATCTGTGAATTCAAATGCCATGATAATATTCTATTTTAAATTGAAAAATAATTAATGTCTTTGGTAATATTAAACAAATTGGAATGTTTAAAAGTTACAAAGATATACATTTATGTTGACGCAAAGGTCACCTAAGAGACACGAAGTTTTATACAAAGGTTTTCAAATGGTGGAATTTTAACGAATTTTTAGGGTTCTGCATTACTGCTAACCTATAGGGAAAGAGAATGATTAAATTTTCTAATTACGATTAATAGGTCTACGGAGCGGGCGGATCTCCCCTTCAGGGGTTGGCGGTTGCGCGGGCACTATATTGCGCGGGCACTATATTGTCAAGGGCGAAATAATCGCATAAAGCTCATCAAAGGTGAATGCCTTTTGGTAAATTAATTTTAAACCTTCTGATTTGTTTACTAAAATGAGAATAGGAAGTTCACCCTTGAAGAGTGTGGAGTAAGGTTGGTCATTATCGTATTCTTCTAAGCCGAAGAGCATGTAATTATTGTTGATTAGACCTAGTTCACGGATGTGGGAGGTTACCTTGTCCTCATCGTCTATGTAATTGGCGTTTACATGATGAATGGCCATGATGTCAGAACCTATTTCTTGTTTGAGCTGGGTCAGGCTTTTGAGTAATTTATCGCATTCAGGAGAGTTGAGTTTCCAAAGACAATAAATATTCAAATTCTGAGAGCCTTCTTCTATGAGATATACAAGATCTTTGACTAGTATTGGTGTGGCAACAATTCCCTTTGCATTTGCAAGTTTCTTTTTATCTTCCACGCTCAGTGAGGTGGAGGGCAAGGTTGCTCCATGAGGCATGGCTGCATCCATAGGGTCAATGGCCGCTTGTTGATTTGTTGAACTAGAACAAGCTATAGATAGTAGCAGGATATTTATGAATAACAATAATATAACAGAAATAGAACGCATGATTATTTTTTTTATACAAAGGTAACACATTTCATACCAGTTGATGGATAAATAAGAATGCATTTTTTGTGTAATACTATGGTTTAGGGAAGGAAGTTAATATTCAATTTATTTCAATGAAGAATTTCAAAAAATTCAAGACTTGGACGGCAGAGTTCAGGTTACATTTGTAGAAGATAAAGACATTGTTTTATAAAGGAGCGTAGCTTCGGCCGCGTGAAGACCGAAGAACACATTATGGATTTGATGAAAAAAAGATCACTTTTTTGGATCGGTTTCGCTATTGTAACCATCCTGCTTCGGACTTTTCTAAAAGGCCATCCTGAGCTGGTCGAACAATGGTACAGTCGAGGTCTTTTTCAATGGATCCGACTGTTATCGGACTGGACCATTGGACGGATACCAATTCCAGTCTTGTATCTAATGATTTTGATTTTGCCGTTTTTCTTTATTAGAAAATTGATTAAGGCCATTCGTCAGGCTGATGACTGGGTTGCAAAGTTTTTTACACTTGTAGCATTATTGTTTTCATTTGCTGGCGGGGTAGTAGCTATTTTTCTTTGGTCCTGGGGTTTTAACTATTTGCGAGTGCCAATCGAAACGCAGATAGGAATTAAGCCCGTACCGCTTTCTTTGCCCGAATTGAAAGAAGAATTGGATTTATTTACCATCAAAATAATTGAAACTAGAAGACGGATTCCATCCGACAATAAGGAAGCCCTTACAGCCCATTTTATTCCAAATAATCTAAGTTCCTTGGTCCAAGAAGGCTTGTCTTCTAGTATGAGTGATTTGGGATATCCGGTAAGTGGAAATTTGCCCGTGCGCACATTGTTAAAAGGCAGTTTACTTCGTATTGGAACAGCCGGGTTTTATCTGCCCTTTACCGGGGAATGTAATATTGATGCGGGTTTGCACCCCCTGCAAAAGCCTTATGTGCTGGCTCATGAAATGGCACATGGACAAGGCATAGGTGACGAAGGTTCCTGTAATTTTATCGCTTACCTAAGCTGTACTAAGTCTAAGAATGTATTTATAAAATACAGCGGATATCTCTCGTTTTGGCGAACGCTTGCGGTGAACTATAGAAGGCAGGCTCCAGAAGAATATCGTGCTTTTCGAGCGACACTTCCTCGGGGAATTATAGCCGATTTGGATGCCATCAATGCAAATAGCCGCCTCTATCCGGACATATTCCCAGATCTCCGAGACAGAACCTATGACGCTTTTTTGAAGACGCAAGGAATAAAGGAAGGAATGAAAAATTATAATCGAGTGATTGTATTGGAGCGTGCTTTTAGATTGAAAAATTAGATTTTCGTTTGATGTTATACGGACAAGCCTTTGTCAAAACCAATTATATTTTAAACATATTTTGATTTATTTGTTATATTGCTGAGTAGTTTTGAAAGTTGCTCTATTGTAAGTTAAATCATTGGGAATAAACTGACCCTAAGATTGTTGGATAGATGGTGGGAATAAGCTCTTCAAAATTCAACATAACTAAAGACTTACTTTAATGTAAAAGCAAATTTTATTTAAAATTTAAAACCCATTTTTATGAAAATGAAATTGTACACCTCACTATTTATGACTGCTTTGGGATTCTTCCTGCTGAGTAGCCCCTTAAATGCTCAAATTAATTTTACCAATAGCAACCTACTACTACCTTCTACTAATTATAGTGGAGTTGCAATAGGTGTAACAGATGTGAATGGGGACAACCTCGATGACATCGTTCGGTTTAGTAACGGTTCTAATCTTAGTGTGCTTTACCAATCAGCAGCTGGAACAGAATATACTGAAACAAACATCGGAGCTTCCGGAAGTGGTAAACAATGGACACTTTCTATCGCGGATACTGACCACAATGGTTTTGGTGATATATTGACAGGAGGTTATTCCGCTAGCCAAATTGATATGGCTGATTCAAGTGGTGTATCCTTTTCTGCTTCTAACTTACCTGGCAACTTTTTCGCGCAGGGATCTAATTTTGTAGACATAAATAATGATGGTTTCCTAGATGTTTTTGTTTGTAATGATGATGGAGAAAGTTTTATGTATGAAAATGACGGAAGTGGTGGATTCACCAATGCAAATGACTGGATAGACATGGCCATCGATGGAAATACTGGAGAGCCTTCTTCTGGTAACTATGGCTCGGTCTGGTCGGATTTTGACAATGATGGAGATACCGATTTATATATTGCTCACTGTAGATTAGGAGTGAGCAGTGAGTTCGATGAACGAAGAATTAATAAGCTTTTTGTGAATGATGGTAACAATAATTACACGGAGCAAGGAGCCGAACATGGTTTGAGAATTGGTTGGCAATCTTGGACTGCTGAATTTCAGGACATCGACAATGATGGCGATTATGATTGTTTTGTTACTAATCATGATTACCCCTCTCAATTATTACTGAATGATGGAGCTGGACACTTTACAGATATAACTCCGGAAAGCGGTATCGTTATAAACGGAATAGCTATCCAGGGCTTTATGCGTGATTTTGACAATGACGGCTATGTGGATGTTATCGTTGCGGGAACTCAACAGTACATTTACAGAAATAATGGCGATCTTACTTTTACTGCTGTAGATACTCCTTTTGACAACAACGAAATGGAATCTTGTGCGATTGGTGATTTGAATAATGATGGTCATCTGGATATTTACGCAGGCTACGCCGAGACCTATAACAATCCTTCAAACATAGAAGATGTACTGTGGCTTAATGACGGAAATGACAATAACTGGTTTAAAGCTCACTTGGTTGGGACGGCAAGTAATTTGGATGGAATTGGAGCCCGTGTAGAAATCCATGGCCCATTTGGAATGCAGGTAAGAGAGGTGCGTTCGGGTGAAGGTTACGGAATTACTAATACTGCGATTCCTCACTTTGGTTTAGGAACTTTCGATCAAATAGATCATGTCGTCGTAAAATGGCCTTCAGGTATTGTAGATGTAATTGAAAACCCTACAATAAATGGATTAGCCGAAATTATAGAGGGAGATTGTTTGCCTACCAGTCCTGTGATTATAGCGAATGGATCTACTTCTTTTTGTCCTGGTGGCTCTGTAGATTTAATGGCTCCAACAGGGGCGGAATACTTTTGGTCAAATGGAGCTAACACTCAGATGATTACGGTAGATGAACCTGGTAATTACTCAGTAGTGGTAGGTGATGGAAGTGGATGCCACCAATGGAGTCAAGTCATCAACGTAACTGTTGAAGCAGACCAAACACCTGAAATTTCAGTACTTGGTCAGTTGTCTTTTTGTGAAGGAAGTTCAGTTGAACTAATGGCTTCTGAGGCAGCTTCTTATGATTGGTCAAATGGAGAAATATCTCAATCAATAATGGTAACTGAAGCTGGTGAGTATACAGTGACTATTGCTGCGGATTGTGGTGATTTTACTTCGTCTGCTGTACAAGTTACGGTTCTTCCAATCGCAACTCAGGCACAATCTTCAGATGTATTTGCATTTTTAGGAGAGGATGCTACTTTTGAGGCGACCGGCGATAACATCAGATGGTATGATGCTCAAACAGATGGTAACTTATTAGGTCAAGGCCCGATTTTTACCATTCCAAATGTTAGCGGCCCTGCAACTTTCTATGTAGAAAATTCATTAGCTACACTCGATTACATGGAGCCACATGAATATGAAGGCAACAGTCCTTATAGTTCTGCTAACTTTAATGGAGACTTATACTTTAATGTAGAAGCTGACATGGCCATCAAGTCCGTGAAAGTTTATACAGATCAGGCTGGTGAGCGTATGTTTGAGGTTAGAAATAGTGCTGGAACTGTCTTGGATAGTCGATTGGTAAATGTACCCGTTGGTGAAAGCAGAGTTGAATTGAACTTCATTCTTTCCCCGGGTAATAATTACAGATTGGGAACGAACACAAATACAAATTTGCAAAACTTGGGAACACAATCTCCTCGTCTACAACGAAGTAATCAAAACGTGACATTCCCATACAGCATTAATAACCTGGTAGATATTATTGGAACAAGCTTATCCGCTAATCGTTATTATTATTTCTACGACTGGGAAGTACAATCTCCTGGTTTTGATTGTATAGATGATCGTGTAGTAGTAGAATTAAGCGTTGGAGTAAGTACCAATAATCTACAAAACACAGACTTGGTTAATGTTTACCCTAACCCAGGAAATGGATTGTTACAATTGGAGTTGAATCTTGTAACTGAAAGTGCCGTGCTATCTATTTCGGATGTTACAGGAAGAACTTTATTAAGCAAAGACTTAGGAGCTGTAGGTGGTTTGACAAAGACTAGTTGGGATGCAACTACGTTAAGTCCAGGGACTTATATGCTGGAAGTACAAACTAAAGAGGAGCGCTTTTTTGGAAAGCTAATAGTGCAGTAGTTTAGCCTGTTAGAAAATATAAGGATATGAAAACAGCCCCGCAATCGAAGATTGTGGGGCTGTTTTTTTTCAAGTAATAAGCTAGATATAATAGAGGTTATTCCAAATAGAATGGTACGGTCGGCCGGAAACCGAATAACCTTTAATGGTCCATTATCTTTTACTCCGTTTTGTTATTCAAGCTACCCTCGAATTATTTTCTCCACAAATTCCCCACTATCCGTCTTCAATCTCACAATGTAAACACCTTGTTGTTCAGGAAGCTCAAAATCTAATCTTGAGTGATTTGACATCAATTGTCCATTCAAATTGTACACCTCGATTCCAATCATTTTATGTCCTTCTGGCAATGAGATTTGAACCCAGCCATCCCTGGTTGGATTTGGCGAAAGCTTTATACCATTAGGTATCTTATTGATTTCCTTCGTAGCCACTCTAGTGTCGAGGAATACAGAATCCAGTGTAGCCGTTCCAACCAATACAGTGGATTGATCGGCTTCATTAAACATGTCCCGGAAGGTTTCTATCTCTGGGGTACTAACTTCAAACATCTCCGCTAAAAAGCGAGGAGGTAAAGATTGGTAGTGAACTTTAGCAATAACATTTACAAAACCACCATTATAGCTTTCTCTTGGAATATGATACTGAATGCGATCACTGGCCGAACCTTCTACGTTGTCGTCATCGTAATTAAAGTTGGGGTCCGTTAAGGCATTTCCTACAATTAAAGTAGTGTCATAAACGGCGTGGCTTGTTGTGAAACCAATAGGTGGGAGGCGATTGTCTTTTAGCGAGTAAGCTGCTCTTTCCAATAGCGAAGTAAAGTTGCCATTTACATCAGCTGGAACGATTTCGTAAATCTGCACTTGATCTTCTTGAGTGATGACATCGTAGTGCGGTTCAAAATAAGCATCATGACCTACTACTTCAAAAGTATTAGTTTGTTGGCCGGAATGGAAAAGCGTATCGTCTTCGGTAGAGACCACCAGTAATTCAACAAAGGCCCTTCTGCTTGGATAGCCGGAAGGGAATTTATGTCCCGCCTTATTTTTCACTTCGACTTCAACAAAAAGGCTGTCTTCTGTTGAATTGTCAAAATTCAATGCTAAGTCAATAGAACGATTTTGAAGCATGTCAAAAGTTGAAGCGAGGGTTTCATTAAAATCCTGAGCGGTTGCTTTAATACCCAGTGCAACTCTATTGTTTCTCATCAGTTGTAACATCATTGTGTTTCCACCTACGAGTTCATGTAGGCCATATGGAAATCGGGCTTGTAAAAAACTAAAATTATCTGATATAACAACAGAGTCTTCTATTTGCGGCATGTGGCAGGATTGGCAACTGATATTATCGACATTGTATTGAGAGTTTAACCACTCGTGGTAAGTTGCTTGCTCTACATAGGTATCACCGTTAGGAGCACCAGTCGCAGGATCAAAAGTCTCTGTAACTAAGGTGTGACAACCAGCGCAAATACCTGCATCGTGAATGCGTTCACTATAGGCCGGACTAAAGCCTACAAAGTCAGTCATTGGTCCGCCAAAGGGAGTGAGGTAAGGTCCGTATTGTGCTCTGTTGATGGTATCGAAAATCATAGCACCTGAGTTCAAGTCACCTAAAGCAGTTTCACTCATTTGGTGGCAAACCGCACAAGAAACACCATCCAACCCAATGGAATCTAACAATAAATCGTCGATGCCGTAGTGTGGATCGCCATGATATTTAGAGGTATAATTACCCATTGGTGCATGGCAAGTGGTACACTTATCCTCAGTCTCAGCTTTGAAGGCTGGGTGTGTTAAAGTTTCGTGGCTGACTTTGGCTCTCCAAAAAGGATCTCTAGCAGCGTTCGCCATCATGGAAGCAGCCCAATCGTCGTACATATTTACATCGTTGCCGTCATTGTCGTGCATGGCAAATCCCTGCGGGTCAGTAGAATGGCATCCATTACAATGGGCTGAAGTAGGGAAGTACTGAGACGAATCAACAGGGCTCATAACACTAGCTTTACGGAAGCTGTGCAATTCAGCTTCAGAGTGGTAAGCACGGACTTCATTGTTGAGTGGCATCAGGGCCATTCCAATGACAATTCCGAGTATTCCGCTTGCAAAAAGGATTGGGCGTATTGTTGAGGACATATGAAATTCTTATTAACGATAGATGAATAATTAGTACTGATAACTACTAGTGATCACAAAATCCTATTTTTTTGTTGGAATGGCAAACGAAGAGGCTGTTTTTGGTGGTTTTGCTTAGTGGAAGGCAGACGATATTGGGGACTGCTTTTAAGTGATGTCTATTTTATTGATTTTTTGTAGCATCATATCTCTAAGGTTAATGATTTGATAATAACATGGATGGCCTTAACAGGCCTCTGCCCTTGTCAGAGTCGCACCATTTATGATGGGGAACAATTGCAGCTAAAATACAAAATTGAACCAATCGGTGATATAATTTGGCGTCTACCCGATAAGGGGTATTATATTTAAACAATTGAATATCAATACATTATAAGTATTTCAACTTTTTGTATTTGTTAAAAAGGGACTGGTTTAACATTTTTTCAAAGGAACAATTCATTTCTAGTTCCTTTATGATTATATTAGCTGAGTGATATTAATTATTATACTGCCACCAAGGGCTCCCATCCTAAACCGACTCATTATAATGGCTTTACCTTAAGGACTTTTTAAAAGTAACATAGTGTTTATGCTATTATTATCTGGTTCCTTACCCTCCTAGACCTTTTTGTACTAATGATTTACAAGCTACTGCTGTGAATACAAATATATTGTTATGGAAAAAAGAGAAGCTATAGAAGTGTTGGAGAAAATTGCGAATGAAGGATACTATCAGGTCATATGGGAAGGCTATGAATGGTATAAAGACCAATTGCTGCCTGCATTGGAATTCGCATCGCAATCGCCAATAATTTATTCTTCCCTATTGGCGGAGAATTGGCATTCCTTGGGCTGGACTTTCTATGAATTGGATGCGCCCCTAAAAGCTATTGAGTGTTATCGAAAAGCCATTTACTACGATAATGATCACAGTGAATCTTATAGAGAATTGGCCAACTGTATGCACAAAACTGGTGATTATAAAGGTGCCCTAGTTTTTGTAATCAAAGCCCGTTCAATGGATCCGGATGACGACTTTGCAATAGAGCAGCAAGAAGAAATTGAAAATAGCTTCGATCAGCGAGAAGCATCGCTATATGGAAAGGGAGACTTAATATGGGAATGTGGTGAATTACTAGCGGATGAAAAGTTTGAAGAAGTATTTACTAAATTAAAAGGAAGAAGAAAGACAGATTATTTAATGTTGCGAGCACGTTGTTATTCTGCACAGAAAGAGAATGCAAAGTTTTTAAATACCCTGCGTCGAATTCACGCAGCGGGTAATTTTTTCGATTGGTCATACCAAGATTGGTTTTATCTTAATCCTTATGTTTACCAAATCAAAGAATTTTGGGAAGTGATGCTGGACCTGGTACCGTTAATGGCTTCTGAATCCGTGTTTGAATCCTATCAAACCTTATTTGATAAACAACAGGGGCATATTGCCAATCAAATACGGAGAGAGGTCGTTTGTCGTTTCCATATTCATCGGATTGACCGAAATGCGGAAGAGATATTAGCCTTACATGAGGATTATCCAGAATGGAAAGAACTGAAAGAGGTGGCTAATGAACTGATGCCTCCAGGGATGGGGCGATCAGCTTCTCAGGGTTATTAAATCAAAATTAAAATGTAAATTAAAATCAAAACCTTCTAACGTGGAAATCACGTTAGAAGGTTTTGACTTTAAACCATAGTCCTGATGGGACGGCCTATGTTAGCGAAGGACGGAGTCCATCATATCCTAAAACAAAATAATTCATTATGACAATTTCCATGAATGCTGGGGGAGAGGAGGCTGTGCTACAATCGTAATTCGTACCCTCCAAATCACTTTGCAGATTAGGAATTCTATCTTCAATGAAAACTTTTAATTGAGGAATGGAAGTCCCATTGGCCAGACCACCATAGCAAATGTCATATTCAAAATGGGCAGTGGTGAAAATGTACTTGGGATCGTCATAAATAGCATCTCTGATAAGTGCTGCTTGATCGTCGATTATTGGATAGATTCTATCTGTTGTAAAGTTATTGTCGAGAATGTCAAAAACACGTTGAATCTCTTCTTGGAATTCTGAATTACTACTTTGACTGTGTAAGTTTATTGTTGAAAGCAGAAGTAATAGGAAGGCTAATCGTTTTTGTATGGCTTCAGTTTAAGGTATAATCGTAGTCTTTTTTGAAGAATACTTCCTAATCGAATGTAGTGACTGTTTTAGGCTTTAGTTAAACTAAGTTGGTCTTCGTTTGATGGATGACTTTTTTTCATGGTAGTGCTGCTCAAAAAGAGTAAAGGCCCGTAAAACGATTATAATCAGACAGAGGACACAGAGCTTTCGCGCGGAAAATAACGCGTTAGCTCTGTGCTCTTTGTGGTCTTTATGTGGGCAATCACTCTAAATCGGTTTGCTCGCTTTCGCACAAGTATTACCGATAAAAGAGCAGTCGTAACAACCTACTTCCCTGGGTTCAAAATATGCTCAATTCGGCCCACTAAATCCTCTAAATGGTATTTTCCAGCGGTACTTTTTTGTCTACTTACAGAAGAGTTCAACTCTCCCTGTAAGGTTTTCAAGGTTCCTCTGGCAATGGCTTTAATGCTGGATTGGTCATACTGATTGTCTTCCAACTTTATTAGCTCTGCCATTCGATCAACGAAACCACGTTGTAAATTCTTTCTAAAGTTGTCTACTTCAGAACCTGTTTTCAGCTCAGAGAAAACGGAAGCTTTTGTACCGTCAAATAAATCCAACAATGTAAATACATTTCCGTTTTCGTTTCCATTCCCATATAACGCTTCTGCTTCGTCGAGGCGGATTAGGCGGCCTTTATCAAAAAGCTGTGCCAGTGCTCTTCCCTGGAAACGTCGCATTCTATTCATCGCTCCAACTGGTTCAATCTTTTGTAAAATCTCTTTGTCCAATAACCAACTTGGTGTTTGCAATGCTTGCTTATCCATCCAAGCCATTGCCCGAAGCTGAGTTTCCTTATCTACAGGAGTATAGACGACTCCTTCCTGTTCTGTTGTTTTTGCTTGCTCAATTACACCTCCAATATTTGTAGCAACGTGGCGAATGAATTTCCCCATTTGTCCATATATAGCATCATACATTTCATCGAGTTGTGCATAGTCATTTCCTTCCCCAGCTTCTTCAGACCACCTAACTAAATTTGGAACAATTCTCTTTAGATTTTCAATACCATAATCGCCAGAGCGCATAGCATCGTCACCAAGGTCTTCGGTCTGTGCCGTTGGATCAAAAGTATTAAAACGCTGACGTCCGAAGTGGAAAGCGGGATCATTTGCTCTTTCTTTTACCCATGCATTCAAGGTTGCTTTTTCTTCGTCTGCTGACTTCGCACCACGTACCAATTTGTAACCATAAATGATTGACCAAACATCGTATTCCCCAATCATAGGGTAGAAATTTGTAACGCCATCACCCGGTTGAGCAATGTGGTTGAAACGGGCATAGTCCATTATCGAAGGAGCCGTTCCATGCGTAGCAGTGAAAGTTGGAGAGCGAAGTGAATCAACAGGATAAGCAATACTGGAGCCCATGTTATGTGGAAGTCCAAGCGTATGTCCAACCTCATGAGCTGCCACAAAACGAATGAGCTGGCCCATTAATTCATCATCGAATTTTACCTTCTGAGCTGCTGGATTACTAGCTGCAGTTTGAGTCATAAACCAATTTCGCAAAAGCTTTTGAATGTTGTGATACCAGATGATATCAGATTCTAAAATTTCGCCTGTTCTTGGATCATGAACATGAGGTCCCATGGCGTTTTGAATATCAGTAGTTACATATCGGAGCGTGGAAAACCGAGTGTCTTCTGCCGACCATTCTGGGTTCTCTTCGATTGAAGGAGGTCTTTTTCCAACGATGGCATTTTTGAAGCCTGCAGCTTCGAACGCTGGTTGCCAATCGTTGATCCCTTGTATGATGTAAGGAATCCATTTTGTCGGTGTTCCTGGATCGATGTAATAGACAATTTGTTTTTTAGGTTCAACTATTTCTCCTTGGAAGTAAGCTTCTTCATCTTTTGGCTCGAGTCTCCATTTCGTAATGTAATTTTTACGTTCGGTAAAATGAGCATCTGAACTATAGTCTGTTTGAGAAATAGAAAAGTAGCCTACCCGTTCATCAAGATATCGAGGCTGCATCGGCTCTTCTGGTAAAACAATGAAGGACTGATTCATTTCTACAGAAAGCGTCTGCGTAATGTTATTATCGGGTAGTTTTTTCCCTTTGTAAGTAAGGATGTGTCGAACTTCTACATTGTTTGGAAAGGATTTCATGCTGCTAATCATGGAGCGACTACCGTCTAGGCCAGAAATTTCAAAGTTCTTTCTTTGACGGCTACTCATCGCACCAATCATTGGAATGTCTTTGGCGAAGAGAGGGGAGACCTCGAAAACGTAAGCTGTAGAATCTTTGTTATAAGCTGCGAGGTCGAAGGCGGCTACAATTGGTTCAAAGTTATTGTTCCGCAATGATTTATAAATCGGGTCTTCCTCAGAGGCCACTGAATTGTAGCTAACAGAACGAAGTAAAATCTGTTCGTCTTTCAGTTGCCATCGGATGACTTGCTGTGGACGTGATTTTACTCCAGCGCCTCCAAAATTCAGGTTTTTTACAAAACCAGATATTCTACTAACCACCATGATTTCTCTTTCTAGAATCTCCTTTGATATTTCAAAGTATTGCTTCGAGCCTACTTTATGAACCGTAAAAAGGCCTTCGTCAGAAATGGCATCTTCGGTGATGATGTCTTCATATGGTTTTACTTTGCTGTCTTTGTCTTTCTTCTTTTTGTCTCCCATTTCAATGGAAGGCTTCTTCTTTTTCTTCCTTTTGAATATTTGAGCGCTGACTTCTGGTGTAAAAGCAGAAAGCATGAAGATAGTCAGCAAGAGTAGTGTTATTTTTTTGTGCATGTTTGTTAAGGTGTTTTTTATTTTAATTGGTAATTTGTGATTCTGTGGCTGTCAAATCTGAAACCGACACCGAATTCGATTATAGTACCTTGTGTTTCTTTTTCAGATAATTGAATAAGACGAATGCCTAGGTGTAAGTTTAAATTGAGACGATGTATATATTTTTTAGTTTTGTTTAATTCGAATATTTCATAGTTCAGGTTTATGGGGTAATAGAAAAGTAAGCCAGCGTTCCAGCCGTTAAAAGATACAACGTTATCCACATCTCTCTCTGTTACATCCTGATAAGCAAAATTGAATTCAAGCTGAGCACTAATTTTTCTAAATTTCTTTCCAATTAGTAAGCCGCCATAAACAGATTGTTGCCAATCCTCTTGTTCTTCAATTGAGGAAATTGGATAGTTTTGTTTTAACTTGCTGCTGTAAAAACCAAAATCAAGACCTAGTTGAATTTCGTTCCTGATTGACCATATGAAGTCAGATTTAACCCCAATGCCCACTCCAATATAATCAGCCGGATTATCTAGATGGTGATTAATTATAACTCCAAGGTAATATTCAAAACCACTTTTTTTCTCTTCTATAAACTTAAAGTCACTGGACTGAAGTTTCTTGTATTCAATAGAAGGAACATATCCAGTCCCAGTGCTCGTCATCTCATAAGTTGGATAAATCAATTGCAAAAAATACAAACTCTCTTTTGCTACTCCATTTTTAATTTTCGGATTAAATTCAGGGAGTCTATTCGTACATTGCTTAAGACTATCTAAAATGATCTGATTTTTCAAACCATTGACTTCTTCTAAAACAGCCCTTCCTGATTCGCTAAGCGTAAAAATCAACTCCAGTTCCTTTCCTTCCAATTCCGCTCTTTGCCCCTTTGTAAAATCAATTCTATAAAATTCAAGAGCCAACGCATTTACGCTTTTAGGAGCACTAGCATCTTGGTCAATCAGCTGAGCAAAGCTCGAATTAAAAGTAAATAGTAGTAAAACTAATGTTATTAATTTGTACATGATTATCCTTTAGTTTAGTCGAAATAGCTTTTTTGTGGCGCAAATTTAAGAAAAAAAAGCCTTACAGATAAAAAAAGAAAGTCTGTGATATATCATAAAGAGTGGAATTTCTGATTTGAAGCGTCAATTTATAGGAAAGGTAACCTCAACGGCACAAAGGGACTGTGATTATCTCACCCCTTTGCAGGGGCGAAGTACAAAAGAATAGGACTTTAGCCCTATGGAATTTTGTGTTCCAAGAAAATCCCATTATATTTGTTATGACAACTATTAATAAAGCAACAATATTAATCAGATTTCATATTTAATTTAATTATGACAAAGAATACAGAAAAACTCGACCTCCCTAAATTGCATGAAGATGCAGCGGATTTCATGCCTATAAACGGTACGGATTACCTCGAATTTTACGTAAGTAACTCCAAGCAAGCGGCACATTTCTACTGCTCTGCTATGGGTTTCAATGCTTTAGCGAAAGCTGGATTGGAAACAGGTTCAAGGGATCAAGAATCCTATGTCGTAGTGCAGGACAAGATCAGATTGGTCTTGACTTCTCCGCTTAGAAGTGGGACTGATATTGGAAGACATATTGATAAGCACGGTGATGGTGTAAAAGTAAATGCCCTTTGGGTAGACGATGCTACCTATGCCTATAATACTGCGATGGAAAGAGGAGCTAAATCATATATGGAGCCGACAGTAGAAGAGGATGCGAACGGAAAAGTGGTTCGCTCTGGGATTTATAGCTACGGAGAAGTAGTACATATTTTTGTGGAAAGAAAGGACTACAATGGTACTTTCTTGCCAGGTTATGCAAAATGGGATATGCATTACAAGCCAGAATCTGTAGGTTTGAAATTTGTAGACCACATGGTTGGAAATGTAGAATTGGGTCGAATGAATTACTGGGTAGACTTTTACGAAAAGGTAATGGGCTTCACTCAGATTTTATCTTTTGACGACAATGATATTTCTACTGAATTTACGGCTTTGATGAGTAAGGTGATGAGTAGTGGGAATGGGAGGATTAAATTTCCAATTAATGAACCTGCTCCAGGATTGAAAAAATCTCAGGTGGATGAATACCTCGAATTCTATGAAGGAGAAGGCGTTCAGCACATCGCACTTGCTACAGATGATATTATTAAAACGGTTACGGAGTTGAGGGATCGTGGAATTGAATTCTTAAATATTCCGGATTCTTATTATGACATGTTAGTAGAACGAGTTGGTGAAATAGATGAAGATCTAGCCCCACTTCGTGATTTGGGAATACTTGTAGATCGTGATGAGGAAGGTTATTTGCTACAGATTTTCACTAAGACCGTTCAGGCTCGTCCAACTATGTTTTTTGAAATCATTCAAAGAAAAGGCGCGCAGTCTTTCGGTAAAGGAAACTTTAAGGCTTTGTTCGAAGCAATTGAGCGTGAGCAGGAGTTGAGGGGGACACTTTAAGATAACTAAAACTGTTAACTAAAACTAAAACTTCTCACTGTCGTGTTGAACGAGGAGGGACAGTTTTAGGTTTGAATGGTTAGAAATAAAAATGCCTGGGATGCAAGGGAGTGCCTTTGGATCTTAGGTATTTTTTTTGAATTGCACTTTAAATGCTTTCACTTCTATCGCTAAAAAGAGCGTTTCATTTTGATGTATTTAGGGCATGCGTTAGGTCTCCCCTTTAGGGGTTGGGGGTAGCGTTTTGCCCCAGCCCCTAAAGGGGAGTTTCATCTCGGTTCAATTAAGTTGTTGATTTTTCCATTAAGGAATGGAGATGGCTTTGGCAAAAGTGCATGGTAACTTAAGCTATGTTCTCGTTTTTTGAATCAGGTGATTTAGGTTTCTACTTTACGCTGAATTACGGGCTTTTAATTTTGATTCTCATTTTAATTTTGATTTAAAACTTATGGATACTAATCTCAAACTCGCCTACGACCAAGCTCAAAAATCTCTAAAAGAAGGAGGCATCCCAATCGGCTCCATCCTCGTACATGAAGGAAAAGTCATTGGCTTTGGACACAACAAACGCGTTCAAGATGGCTCCGTTGTTTTGCATGGAGAAATGGATGCATTGGAAAATGCAGGACGTCAACCAGCTTCTGTTTATAAAAATTGTGTATTGTACACCACCTTATCTCCTTGTCCGATGTGCTCCGGAACTGTATTGTTATACGGAATTCCAGAAGTCGTGATAGGAGAGAATCGTACTTTTATGGGAGAGGAGGAATTGTTGAAAAGTAGGGGAGTGAAGGTTACGGTTTTGGATGATGGAGATTGTTATCAGATGATGCAGGATTTTATTACTGCTTCGCCCGAATTATGGAATGAGGATATTGGGGTTTGACAAGGTTCCTAATAATCCAGAGCTCCTTATAAACACGCTTTCTGCAAAAGCTTGTCCCGAGACCCTGACAATGATTAAAGTTTCCAGCAATTAATAGGCCTACCAAGTGGGCGGATGCTCTCCTTCAGAGAATGGAGGCAAGGAAAGGCATTCCTTGCCTCCATTCTTCCCATCTCAAATAAGGGCAGGAAATAAAGAAACCCTTTTGTTTTCCAAAAGAAAAATCCTATCTTCGTTATATAAAGCCGTTTCAAATCAATACCTAATTGTTACATTTATTTAAACGGTTGATCGTGTTTACTTTACCTTAGTATCACTCATTTTCTTTCAACACAAGGCTACTAATTCATACTGATTCTCCTTTCGGAGGTATATCGTTTGACGTTTGGTTTAGCCTTATCCAAAAACCTTATTTACAATAATGCATAGCTCTAGCTGGCTTATATGGTTCACTTTCAAAGTGATAACATTGGTCAATGGAGTGATTTTTACAGTTTATAATTCCATAAAATACAAACAACCAAACCTCCTAATGAAACACCTTATTTTACTTTTCCTGCTTTTGTTATTTAGCAATAGCATTAACCTTAACGCTCAATCTGTGGTTCGAGGACCTTACCTTCAAATGGTAGGACAAGAAACCATTATCATCAGATGGCATACCAATTCTAATACTTCTTCCAAAGTTTGGTACGGCCAAACGCAAGGGAACCTCAATCAAACAACTTCTAACAGTAGTTTGACAGAAGAGCATTTAGTAGAACTTAGCGGACTTTCTGCCAATACTAAATACTACTATGCTGTCGGTTCCTTCTCAGGACAATTAGCTGGCGAGGATGCTAATCATTACTTCACCACTAGCCCGGAAGGCGCTATAGAAGAACCCATCAATATCTGGGTCCTAGGCGATGCAGGAAAAGGTGGAGCGAACCAACGAGATGTTCGAGATGCTTTTTATAATCTCCATGGTGATGAACCGATTGCAATGGCTTTGCTCCTTGGAGACAATGCATATAATGATGGTTCCGAAAGTAATTATCAAGATACTTGGTTTGAAGATATGTATGAGGATCGCCTGATCAATATGCCACTGTTTTCTGCCTATGGAAACCACGATGCTTTTACAGCAAATAGCGAATCGGAATCCGGACCTTATTTTGATATTTTCAACTTCCCAAGAGAAGGCGAGCTTGGCGGAATTCCATCTGGAACAGAAAGTTATTACTCTTTTGATTATGGAGATATCCATGTAATTTCCATTAATGATTATGATGAAGATATGACCACTAATGGTGCTCAGTACCAATGGCTTGAACAAGATTTAATAAATAATGACAAAGGATGGACCATTGCGATCTGTCACTACGCACCCCATGATGGAAGAAATGGATATTCAGACAGTAGAGAGCGTTCAATAGTGATGCGAGAGGTTTATAACTCACTGATGGAAAGCCATGGTATTGATTTGGTTTTGTCCGGTCATTCACATAGTTATCAGCGATCCGTTTTAATGGATAATTACTATGGTTATAGTTCAGCGTTTGATCCTGATACTCATGCAATAGATATGGGCGATGGACAATTGGACGGCGATGGTGCTTATCAAAAGACCGAAAATGGAAAAGGAACGGTGTATTTGGTTTCGGGTTCTGCGGGCAGTATCTCCGATGTAAGTGACGATTTGGATCACCCAGCGATGTACTCGAATCACATGGTTTTGGGTTCTGTTCGTTTGCAAATAACACACGATCAACTAGATGCCATCTTTATGACTCATGAAGGAATTATTGGAGATTACTTTACCATTCAAAAAGATTTACCGTCGGCTGGCCCAACTATGTTTTATATAACAAACCCTTTACGGGAAGGATTTGCTCAGCCTCAAGCAATTACAGTGACCAATGAATTCAATGATTCGACGGATGCTTTGACTCAGGTTCAGTATTTTGTAAATGGATTGTTAGCGTCTACAGAGACGATGTATCCGTTTTTTATGAATTATACGATTCCGGCAAATGGAGAATACCTGATTGAAGCGGTAGGAACTACGGCAGCAGGTTTGGAATATGAGGATGATACTTCTTTTTCCGTTGGGCCTAAGAGTTTCTGTAAAACAGTTTATACAAATGAGAATGACGGAGAAGAAAAAATCTATGGTTCTGTAAATACAGGTTCCGGCGATTTAGAGTTGGCTAATGACAATACCAATCAGCATATCGGAGTACGATTTAGTACTTTGAATATTCCAGCAGAATCGGTTATTCATTCTGCCAACATTCAATTTACAGCTAAAAGCACCAATAACATAAATCCATGTAATTTGACCATTCATGGTGAAGCAAGTGACAATCCAGCTATTTATCAAGATATTCCATTCTCTATTTCCAGTCGTTCAAAAACGCAGGCTTCCGTAGCCTGGGCACCACCACTTTGGCAAACAGCTGGTGCTTCCGGACCAAATCAGGAAACACCGAATATAGGTAATGTCATTCAGGAATTGGTAAACCGATCGACTTATCAATCAGATGAAGCGATGGCCTTTATTATTACCGGAACAGGTCGCCGAACAGCTTTTTCTAATGATGGAAATCCTTTAAATGGGGCTGAAATTTGTCTGGAGTACACACCAGCTTACCCAGCAGATAGCGATGGAGATGGAACTAATGACACGGAAGACCTTTGTGCAAATGGTCTGGAACTGGGCGCCCTTTGTAATGATTTTAATAATGGTACATATAATGATAGCATCGGACTGAATTGTAACTGTGTCGGAATATTCTATGATTGTCCTGCGTTGGCTGCTGATATTGGAACGCCTTGTGATGATGGTAATCCTGCAACTTATGACGATGCGCTGAATGCAAGTTGTAATTGTGCTGGGACTCCCTTTGATTGCCCCATTTATTTGACCGACATAGGAGGAGCTTGCGATGATGGTAATCCTACAACTTATGACGATGCGTTGAATGCAAGTTGTAATTGTGCTGGGACTCCCTTTGATTGCCCCATTTATTTGACCGACATAGGAGGAGCTTGCGATGATAACAATACAAATACATATTTTGACATACTCGATGCAAATTGTAATTGTGCAGGTGTTCCTGGTGTTTTGGAAACGGTAACTACTTCCATTTCATTAGAGAGTGATGATGCAGAGGAAAAGCCAAGCGGTTCCGTGTCTGTAGGAAGTAGCGATTTGGAAATGATGGAGGATGGCTCCAACACGCAAAAGGTAGGATTGAGATTCCAGAATCCGGGTATTCCAAATGCTGCAACTATTGTAAATGCCTATGTTCAGTTTACTTGTGATGAGACCGAAGACTTAGACCCCGTTTCGATATCCATCTTTGGAGAAGCCGCAGATAACCCAACCACGTTCGTAAAATCATCTAATAATATTAGTAGTCGATCAAAAACAAATGCTGTTGCTCAGTGGTCACCTACGGAGCCTTGGATTATTGATGAACAAACTGTTAAGCAACAAACTAGCGATTTAACTGCCATACTTCAGGAAATAGTCAACCGCCCTGGTTATGATTTTAACAATGCTATTGCATTAATCTTGGAAGGAAGCGGTAGGCGAGTAGCTAAGTCTTTTGACAAGAGTGAAATTGAAGCTGCAAAGTTAGTCGTTGAGCTTAGATACGTTTGCGTTGATGACGATGAAGATGGCGTTTGTAACAACTTAGATGATTGCCCTTTAAGTCCGAACAACCCTGGAACGCCTTGTGATGATGGCAATCCCGAAACGATAGGAGGTGTTATTAATGAGAATTGTATTTGTGAAAGTAGGCTGCCAATAGGCGAAGCTTGTGCTAGGATTGCCAGTGGAAATGACGATGCGGAGGAACTCTCAAGTGGAAGTTTGAAAATTGGAAGTAGTGATTTAGAGTTGATGGTTGACAAATCAACTCAGGTTATAGGTTTGCGATTTACGGGGATGGATATTCCGGCAGGCGTGAACATTTCTTCTGCGAAACTCCAGTTTACAGTTGATGAGGACGAGAATATTAATCCTTGTAATTTTACACTCTACGGAGAGGCTAACAATAATCCTGCGGGATTTGTCAACACACCTTATAATATTTCTAACAGAAGTAAAACGAATGCAAACGTATCCTGGTCACCTGAGGATTGGACAAATGAAGGGGAGGCAGGAGAAGATCAGGAATCCGTTGATTTATCGCCAGTGCTTCAGGAGTTGGTCAATCGACCTGGCTATGGAGCGAGTTCGCCAATTTGTATTTTATTTGAGGGTGTTGGTATGAGAGTGGCCATGGCTTATGAGAAGAATCCTAATTCGGCTCCGGAGCTTTGTGTGGAGTGGGATTTAAGTATGGATATTGTTGAAGGTTCTGCAGGGGAGTACCAGGAGGAAGAACAATTACTTGTGAAAAGTACTCGTCTAGAGGTTATTCCAAACCCCGCAAGTGATTATGTGCGATTATTATTTGAAGCGATTACAGAAGAAAAAATAGTGGCATTGGCCATTTTGGATGTAAACGGAAAAGTATTGTTGCAAGAAGTCCGTCAAATGAAAAAGGGAGCGCGTGAAATCAGGATTTCAAACCTTGATTTAGGAAATGGGGTTTATTTCGTGCAATTGAAAAACAAGACTGGGGTATTGACGGGGGAGTTTGTTATTGTGAATGGTAAGCGATAGATCGAAACATTTAATTTAAAGACCCTCTCCTCAATGGCTAGGAAATTAGTTGTGTTAACAATCTTATTTCCTGGCCATCTTTTTATTTAGAAGCCTCCTTAAGTTCGATCAAACTTTTCCCCGCATCATCTAAAGTCCTCCCAAAAGCAATCAATCCCTCCTGATGGCCAGCCATCGCAAATACCCTTGTTTCAATAACATTACTTTCCCGGATCTTTCGAATGATCTCCTTGGCCATTTCTGGAGTACCATATTCTGCCGTTACATCAGTCGTCGGAATTTTGTGTAAAACAGCCTTCCATAGCTCGTAATCGTGCACATGAAAAACGGCATTCACCCAATCCAATTCCTGATAAATGACGGCATGACTCATGCTCTCAGAAGAAGCAACTATTGGCCCCTCGCACTTTATTTCATTTCGAGAGATATCGAAACCTATAACCTTAGAATAATGTTCCGCCGTCAATGTATTTAAATTGCCGGTCTTTGATCCACTGATAAAAAAGGTCTCTTTTGCTGCACGTTGACTGACATTGCCATAACCAATACCATCAGGATAAGCGCCAAGGAAATGGAGTTCATACAGTTTTTTGCGCCAGTCATTTAGGGCTGCAATCTTCTTGTTAGAAAATGCTAGGGTAGGATTCCAGTGCGCATTGAATTTTATGTATCCTTCTTCTTGCATTATTTTTTTAATTTTCAAATACGTGTGTGGGTAATCGCAACGCCGCTACGTAAAGCCTTGCAAGGGCAGCGTATAATTTGCTGGGGGGAAAGGTGCGTCGCGTTTTGGTTTGTTAAAAGCGATGTTGCGTTTTGGACTGACCGCAGAGGGTCACAGTAGGTTAGCCTATATTGTTTTAGAAGCTTTCGACCCCGTAGGGCGTCGTACTCTTTTACGTAAGGTGTGACACCCTCTGGGGTCTGAACACACGGTTTCACTTTCAGCTAACCTATTGTGACCCCGAATGGGGTCAACCCTAAATCGTAAAAAACGCCGCAACTCTAGATTGTCCTATCATTTTTCACCGAACAAACCTGTCAGTCCTTTTTCACTGGCCTCGCAAACTCCTTTCTCCGTTATCAAACCTGTAACCAATCTTGCGGGAGTAACATCAAAAGCATAATTAGCAGCGGGGCTACCTTCTGGTGTTAACAATATTTTTACAATTTCTCCTTTTTGTTTTCCTTGAATGAATTTTACTTCTTCCTCAGATCTCAATTCAATTGGAATTTCCTTCACCCCATCCCTCATTGTCCAGTCAATACTACTATATGGCGCCCCAACATAAAAAGGAATATTATTGTCATCCGCTGCAAGAGCTTTTAGATAAGTACCAATTTTATTACAAACATCTCCTGTTCTGGTGGTTCGGTCTGTTCCAACTAAAACCATGTCTACCTCGCCATGTTGCATCAAATGACCACCAGCATTATCCGTGATAATGGTATGCGGAACGCCATGCTCCAAAAGTTCAAAGGCAGTAATCCGAGCACCTTGATTTCGGGGCCTCGTTTCATCTACCCAAACGTGAACAGGAATTCCTGCATCATGCGCAACGTAAATCGGAGCAGTGGCGGTGCCATAATCAACACAAGCAAACCAACCCGCATTACAATGGGTTAGAATATTCACTGTCTTTTTTGTTCGATCATAAATAGCTTTAATAAGCGGCAGTCCGTATTCCCCAATTTTTTTACAACGATCAATACTATCTTGTTTAATTTCTTTAGCTTTTTCTAACAGTACACTTGCGTTTAGACTATCTGCATTATTCACTAAAGCCAATTGTTGTTCTACCGCCCAGGCGAGATCTACCGCGGTTGGCCGAGTTGCTTTAAGTTTGGCCGCAGCCTTTTCTAAATCCGCTTTGAAATTTGTCGGCTCAGTTTCCAATGCTGCCAGATACATTCCAAAGGCCGCTGTCACCCCAATCAAAGGAGCTCCACGTACATGCATATCCTTGATGGCAACGGCAACGTCATCAAGACTTTTTAATTCTTCGATTACAAAAGCATGTGGTAAGGAACGTTGATCTATAATTTTTACTACACGGTCATCTTCTTTGGATAGCCAGATGGTATGGTAGTGTTTGTCGTTTACTTTCATCTTAGGCTGTTTAAAACATTATCGTTTAATCACTTACGTTTTTTACCTTTTTTCTGTTATGGTGCTTGCTTCATTAAGCGACTAACTTTAATAAAAAAAATACCATGAAGCAAAAGTACCAAAACGACCTCGGTTTTATAGGGATATGTATCTTATTGTTGCTACTTCCTTTATTACTCACCGCTCAGGAACCTATCCTTGAAAGTAGCTTTTCCAATCTCGAATCAAAACGACATGTAGAACGTGCAACACTACAAGAGCTTTTACAGGCCAATCCCAATAATCGGCTGTCAAAGAAATGGAGTAGCTTGGAATATGAAAAGACCTCTGAAGTTTGTTTGCTCAAGGAGGTTAGCTGCGATAGGGAAGGCTTTATTATTGAGCTGAATTTAGCGGATAAGAATTTGACTGCGCTGCCCGCTTCTATTCATAATTTGAGTAAGCTAAAACAACTTCACCTTGAAAAGAATCAATTGAATTGGTTACCTGCTACTTTAGGGAATATGATTCAGTTGGAACAGCTTTCTATTTTTGAAAATGCGCTTGAATCTTTGCCTGGAAAATTACGGAACCTTTGTGGGGTTTCTGTGGGGAGGGGTTTAGAAGGGAACCCGTTATGGAAGTATATGACTTGGGTGGAGTTTTGTGGAGGAATATAGGACTAAGTGGATTAATGATTTGAATCAATCGGTGGTGAGGTTGGTTATTAGGTAGGTCATTATGAATAATAATAACATACAATTTTATTGGAAATTCAATAAAACATTAACCTTGTAAAATAATACTCAGGCGTAATTTTCTTAACTCGTAAATCTCAACACGTAAAAAATCAGAAACTAAGAAATATTCATTTAACCTCGACAAAAGGAGAGAAGATAGATCCAAATCTCACAACTCCGGCAACGCCTCAATTCCCCCAAAAACCAAAACCTTCAACTCCGCCGCCGTAATACCATACACATTAGTCAAATTAGTCCGCAAGTCATAAATAATCCCTCCGCGCTCATAGACCCGGATGATTTTGTTTTGATTTTCTATATTTATGGTTTTTCCATTTTCAATCATATCCAAACGAATTAATATCGGATTTTTATGACTCCTATGAAATAGGTGAACCCCGAGTTCGCCAGAAAGAAATGCGGCTATATTATACCACTTCAATTCAATGACATCTTCCTTTCTAGTAAATGGAATATCCAAATCTTCCAATAAACGAAGATACATCAATATCAAATCCTCCTGTTCTTGCTCATGTTCCAAATCCGTTAATGGAACAAACCTTAGCGAAATATCATCAACTGAATTACTTAAAAAGCCGCGTGTAAATAATTTCATGAATCGCACCGACAAGTAGTAGTTTAGAAATTCAGAATCTTCGGTGGCAAAACGACTGCTTTTGTATTGATAACCTTCCTTTAAAGAATCAAGTGCATCTTCCTGGAAGAAGTTGTAATTAGATTGTTGAGAAGTGGCTATCGTGTTAGTGCCATCTTCAGCTGTTTGTAAAATGAAATTTGATTTTAAGCGGATTGGAGTCAAGACCTTTTCCCGAATAAAAGAGCTGCCATAAGCCAGGGAAAGTTCTGTTATGTTCTCTTTCAATTGACTCAGCAAATCTTTAAAATGAAAAGGCATCCAATTCAAATTCTGCCCTGTTTGGATAAGTACTGTATCCTTCCGATCCTCGCTAAATCGCACTCTTTTTTCAACTCCGTCAAGGACTGAAATTAATTTGTAATAAAACTTCCTTCCCTTTCCTTCTTCGGGAAATGTCGGAAATGTTAAATCATTGTTAGGTAGTGCAAAGTCTAACGGCGTAATATAAGGACGTAGGCTATCATCCTCCCAAAGGATTTCAAAAATAACCGGTAAATTGGAATATGAAGAAATTAACTGCTCCGCAGAAAGCGAAGTTAGGTCTCTTTCTATTTGACGTTTTAAAGCACGTCCGCCCATCTTTTCATCAAAACCTCTTTTGGCCACCCACTCCAGAGCTTCAGTTGAAATATTTAGAATAGTGGTTCTCCTAACAAAACCATCACGTTGCAATAATTCTTTGATTTGCAATCTAGCAATACGTAGAATATCCGGAAATTGTAAAGGATCAAAAATTACAATTCTATCAATTCGATTGATGAACTCTGGGCGAAACCGATTCTCCATTGCCTTCCGGTAAATATCTGCATCGTTTCTTCCAGCAGTTTCATAACCCAGACGACTGGCAACTTCTTTAGCGCCAATGTTAGAAGTCATAATGATAATAACATTCGAGCAATCGACCGTTCTACCTAGTTTATCAGTCAAGCGACCTTCGTCCAATAATTGGAGGAATAAATCATGGACCATTGGATGCGCTTTCTCGATCTCATCCAGTAGTAATATATTGAAAGGCTGATAACGTAATTTCTCTGTTAGCAATCCGTCAGGGTTGAAATAATCTCCAATAAGGCGGTCCGCAGAATCTGGCGTATTGAATTCGTTCATATCAAAACGAGTCAATTCCGCTTCATTGCCCATTAAATACTCTGAGAGCACTTTTGCCGCCTGGGTTTTCCCAACTCCAGTGGGTCCAATAAACATAAAAGACCCGAGAGGTTTGCCCGGCCTGTTTAACTTTGCCTTTATAATAGAAACCACATCTGTTAAAGCATCAACAGCTTTTGGTTGCCCAATCAACTTCGCATCAATCACTTCACTGATTTCTTCTCTCGTCAGCTTTATAGAACTGTCAAAAATATACTCATTCAATCGGGATTGCTCTTCAAATTCCGCCTTAACCTGTGGGCTATCAATAGTTTGGAAACGATACTTGGTGCTCAACTGATTCATCAACCTAAGCACCGAACCTGGCAAAGCTTGCTGCTGTAAATAGGTTCTATGCAAGTTTAAAATCTGACGAATGGAATTTATAGTAAACTCACAACCTTGTTTTCGTTCTAGTATCCTCCTGTTTTCTAACACTATTTTTACGGAAGTCTCATAATCAGGTTCAGCAATCCGAATCACTTGGAATAAATCACTAAACCGTCGGTCTTTCTCCTGAACAACTTTCCACTCAGCAGGGGAGGCAAGGAGGATTAATTGCAGCGATCTGTTTTCTATATAAGGTTTTAATAAATCACTAAGCGTCATGCTGTTTTGTCCGGATTCGCCGACACGAAGTAAAGCGACCGCGTTATCAATCACAAGAACATCGGGTGGTAAATTCAGGTTTGCATAGATGTTTCTTTTGATGACAAAGTCCAGAACAGCCTCCATTCTTTTCTGCCACCAACCTACATAACTCATTCCTGAAATGACTCTATTGGGATCAATTTGCCACAGCTTTCTAGATGGCTTATTATTGTTTTCTTTTTGAAAAGCTTCTAAATATCGAAAGACGGCCTCTTCTAAAATACTTTGCTTTCCAACCCCTTTGGGCCCCACCATAACAAAGGGAGCGTTTTCTTTTTGATAGGTTAATTGAGAGATGCGATCTACCAAGTCATCTCTTAAATGAGCCCGTTGTAAATTCCCCGGAAATTTATTGTTAAGCTCATGCCCTATTTTGGTAATCTCTACTGCTCCTTTGAAAATCTGACTTTCATGAGTATGGGAAAAGAAGGACTCCTGTTGCGGTTTTAAAAAACGAAACTGCCCCTGCTCAATAGCCTGATCCATTTGTATGGTTGTGATAAAAGTGGCTTTATCACTATAATAATTTTCTATATTAAAATCATCTCCATGTCGCTTTCGTAAATTACGTAAGAGCTTTTCTAAAATGCCGGTAACCTCCTGATTGTCTATGTTTTTTTCCGTAGCAGGCCTTTCAGAAATAGACATATGATTGTCGAAATGAGGAAAATAATTGATGGCTATATTTTTTACCACAAAGCGACCAACTGCAAAATGTCCACTTACAAATCCTTTGCCTGAGCGAAAGGATAGTGGAATTACTTCAAACTGAATGTCAGGGTTAAATAAATGCCACAACAAGCGATCTGAGCTAGCTCTTGTCAAAATATAGTCCTTAAACAATTGACCTATTTCGGACTTCATTCGCTGAACGGCTACCTCGTAGCGCATCCGACTGACCATTGGTTCTTCAAAAAAAAGAGGCCTTAGGAAGTAGTATAGCTTACCATCTACCTCTTTATTTTCGACCAGAACGGGGAGTTGTATGTTTACGTATTCCATTTAGGCTTGCTCCAATGCTGGGTAGTTTGATTTTTTTCGCTCCGCTATAATAACAGAGATAATAAAGATGACTGGCAAAGCTAACTTTCTACTTTCGAATTCCTAAGTAAATGAGGAAAATAATGTTTGATTGGTAAATCTTGAGATGCGAGGTCGAGAAAGAGCACAATCATGGATTGTGCGAACACACTAAGGTCTAATTTTATTTTTTATTATATTATAAAATATTATAACATAAACGAAGAGTTATTTGAAGGAAGCACACTGCATAAATTCAATACTATGCTCAAAAATTCAAGATATTCGTTTTTTTATCGTAATATTAACGAATAGTTCTCCGCTAGTTGTATCATTGAGGAATAGTATCCTTGGTTTTATATTAAAACTTTAGAAGTTAAATATTGTAGAAATAGCTGCAATCGAAAGTGAAAATATTAACGGAAAACCAAATTACAAAACAATAATATTACAATAGGTTTAAAAATTTCAATGGAAACCTTGTTCATTTTTTGATACAGGATGGTCCAGCTTATTCTCCTAAAGGAATAGTGATACTCATGGGCTTTGCGCCGAGGGGTAGCTCACTGTAATAAGCCACCTATTTTGACACAAAGTCTATTGATTATCTAACCAGAAAAACCAAAACGTATGAAAAAGTACCTCTTTTTCCCACTCCTTCATTTTCTCGTCTTCCAACTTTCCGCTCAAGAGATAGAACGGCAAGTAGTCTCTTTCAATGGTACCAATATGGAATAAGGTGACCTATCATTAGTTTCTACTGTTGGTGAAATCGCTACCCTAACACTTGTTGATAATGCTTCTGAGATCGACCTTTCTCAAGGGTTTAATCAGGCGGCGCTAACCATAGTGAGCACCTTTGAAATAGACCAAGAGATATCTTTTGAATTGTTTCCCAACCCATCAGCCGACGTGATTTACCTCACTTCTGACGCTACAGAAAACTTGACCCTGGCTATTGTTGATTTAAAAGGAAGAACAATATCTATACAGGATTTGAATATTCCCATTCAGAAGACAATGATTAACCTGGATCATTTAGCAGCGGCTCAGTACTTTCTTCAAATTTCTAATGCCAGTGGGAATCTGGTTTCTATTATTACCATTCAAAAAATGAACAAATGAAAAACCTAACCATTACTTTTATCTTTCTCTTTTTGAGCGTCTTTTCTTTAATGGCTCAAAATACTCCTCAAAGCTTTAATTATCAGGGCGTCGCCCGACAAAATAACAATGCTATCACAGGCGCTATCAGCTTGCAACTTTCTATAAGATCGAATACGACAAATGGTACGGTTGTTTGCCAGGAAAGACAGTTTCCAGAAACGAATGCACAAGGCGTTTTTTCCGTTTAAGTAGGTGGGAGTGCTGCGGTTGTTACCCAAGGTATATTTGAAAATGTAGACTGGGGTAGTGGTACTTATTTCTTACAGGTAGAATTAGATCCTGGAGGGGCAGCCAACTTTACAGATATGGGGACTTCCCAACTAGTGAGTGTGCCTTATGCCCTTTTTACAGAGAAAGCACAATCAGCGGTAACCGCAGAAAGTGCCACCAACGATATGGATACAGACCCGAATAATGAAATTCAAGAACTGGTACTCAACGGATATATTATTTCACTTACTGATGGCAATTCCGTTGACATAGAAGCACTTATTCCCCTCGGAGGAACAGATAATCAAGAGCTGACCTTAAACGGAACGATCCTGACTATCGAAAGCGGAAATAACATTGACTTAGCATCTCTTAGCGTACCAGGCCCACAAGGTCTACAGGGAGATGCGGGTCCTGCCGGTGCTACAGGTGATCAAGGTCCACAAGGGATACTGGTGCTCAAGGTCCACAAGGAGATACCGGTGCTCAAGGCATACAAGGGGAAACTGGGCCAGCGGGCACGTATACACAAGGGAGCGGGATAGATATTACTAATGATGTTATAAGTGCTTCTGATCCTTCTGTAACTAACGAATTACAATCATTGAGTTTGTCCTCCAATTCGTTAACTATATCTGATGGTAACTCGGTTGCATTGCCCATTCGTACATTGATTGAGGATGACGATGCCGACACTAAAATCCAGGTGGAAGAAAGTAACGATGATGACATTATTCGATTTGATGTGGAAGGGACTGAGGTGGCTTCTTTGGATGATAAGACCTTTCATCTGGGTGCATCAGGTTCCAGCTTATTTGTCGGAATAGATGCCGGAATAAATGATGATGGTTCGAACAACCGCAACACCTTCATTGGGTTCAATGCTGGTATGACTAATACTACTGGAAGCAATAATACTTTTGTTGGACAATTAGCAGGAACAGCTAATGTGGGTGGCTTGTACAACACTTATATCGGACAAAGGGCTGGAACAAGCAATACGGCAGGACAGGAGAATACATTCATCGGGGAATCTTCAGGTCTTTCCAATGAAACAGGTACTGCAAATGTATTCTTAGATAGTCTGTCTGGAAGTTCTAATGTAGGCGGGACAAGTAATATTTTTCTCGGATATAATTCCGGAGGTATTGAAACTGGAAGTAATAGATTGTACATCGAACCTTCGAGCTCTTCTACTCCTTTGATCTATGGGGAATTTGATAATGATATTGTAAAGATTAATGGAATGCTGGGGATTGGAACGCCAACGCCCAATAGACCGCTTTCCATTCAGGGAAGTGCAGGTGCAAGCAGCCAGTGGATCTCCCTCAAAGATAACGCTGGTAGTGATAAATGGCATTTAAATGATTATAATGGTCTGGGTCTTAATTTTTCAGAATCGGGTGCTGCTGATGGAAGGCTATTTCTGGAACACGGTGGTAATATTGGTGTTGGTACTTTGGATCCAGATGCGAAGCTACATGTGATTGGAAATCTTCGAATGGACAATGGGGAGTTTCAAAGTAATGGATCAATTGTTCTTCAACCAGATGTGGATCAATCCGGAGATTCTCATTCTCTAATCGTTAGAGATGGAAATGGTGTAAATAGACTTTTAATTAGTCAAGCTGGACGTTTTGGGTTGAACACTGAGTATAGTAATGTTTCTATGACTGTACGAGGAATCGCAGGAGACCCTTGGTTCTTTTCCATAGAAAATGATGCTGGAAATCCATTGTTAGATGTATTAGGAGATGGAAATGTGGCTGTCATAAACAACCTTTCCAAAGGTGGTGGTTCCTTCAAAATAGATCACCCCCTCGATCCAGAAAACAAGTACCTCTACCATTCCTTCGTTGAATCACCCGACATGATGAACGTTTATAATGGAAATGTAACGACGGATGCAAATGGATTCTCAGTAGTGGAACTTCCTGATTATTTCCTGGCACTCAATAAGGATTATCGTTATCAACTGACTGTAATTGGTACGTTTGCACAAGCGATCATCAAAGAGAAAGTGGCAAATAATCATTTTGTCATCCAAACCAATGAACCCAATGTAGAAGTGAGCTGGCAGGTAACTGGGATTCGTCAGGATGCTTATGCTAATAAGAATCGTATTCCGAATGAAGTAGATAAGAAGCCGGAGGAAAAAGGCTTCTATCTCCATCCTGAAGCTTTTGGTCAACCGACATCGAAGAGTTTAAGTGTTCAACGGAAGAAGCCAGGAAATAAGCTAAAATAAGCTTAAAATGATATAAGTAAAAAAGGGGGTAGTCTTAGCGGCTATCTCCTTTTTTTTGCGCGCCCGGCAGGGCGCACAAAAAGAAAACCCCGACTGATTTCTCAGTCAGGGTTCTTTTGTAGTACTTATGTTATTATGACTACTTCGTTACAACAAATTTCTTAACGATACGCTGCGTATCCGTCGTCAGATGCATGAAGTAAATTCCATTTCCAAACTGGCTAACATCGAAGCTTTCCGTCTGCTTGCCAGGGATCATGTTCATTGTTGAGGAATGCATTAACTTACCTGTCAAGTCATATAACTCAATGCTTGCTTCCTTCTCCGCAGAAGAAATAAACTTCACATTCAGAATATTACTAGCCGGGTTAGGATAGATGTTATCAATACTAATGAAGGTATTGTTTTCTTCCTCAGCAGTGATGGCCTCTTCTGTAATGATTCGCGTATTTCCTTCTCCATTGTTACAACCTGTTACCAGTACATCATCAAGATATACTCGGTCTCCATTTGAGGAAGCATCACAACGGAATCGCAATCGGGTAGCGTTAGTGAAAGGTCCTTCAATGGTAACAGACTCGAAGTATCGTACGTCATTTTGGAATTCAGATCCACGTGCCCATTCTGCAACAGTGGCATAACTGCTTCCTCCATCTGTAGAAATCTGTAACCAGAAATCCTCATTGTTCTCCATACTTCTAGCAATAAAGGTGAAATCCACGGTGAGTTCATCATAGAAACTGAGACCTAGATTATCGGTTGTCGTGTGAGAAGAAGAACTGTTGTCTCTCAATCGTACACAACGTGGATTACTGTATGCGTAATTTGCATCGCTAGAAGAGCGTCGGCAATCTGATCCGCCATCATTCCATATGCCCCATCCTGAGTCAAATTGACTAAAGTTTATGTTTTCATACAGACAGTTATCTATGTTACAAGGAGTACAAAGTTCACCACCACAATCAACACCAGCTTCGTCTCCATTCTGTTCGTTGTCGTAGCAGGTTTCACAGCTGCCATCATCGACATCAGCTACAGGATTGTAATTGTGAGCTGTTTCTTCCATACATCCTTCAATTGGTTCTGCACCACCTAAACAGAAAATGGTAGATTCAAATTCACCAAATTCTCCACCTGATGCTAATGTAGTACTATTGTTGCCAATGAAAAGGTAAGAACCATTTCCATAGGCACAACAGATACCATCTGCATAACTGTCATAAATAATGAAGTTGTAACAACCTGCTGGTAAACAGAATTCTTCAACCACCGTAGCATAATCAGCAAGGTTGCCATAAGGCCCGCCTTCAGCAATTATATTTCCATTTGTAGAACCTAGAGTCCAAGTGGTTTCTTCTGGATATCTGTCCAGTTCAATCGTGAGGTTTGCAACAGTTCCGGCACAAGTACCACCGCAAGGAATACAAAGACTACCGCCACAATCAACATCTGTTTCATCGCCATTCTGAACACCATCGGTACAAGTTTCACAAGAGCCATCGTCTACAGTTGCTTCCAAATTATAGTTGTGTGCATCTGGGTTTGTACAGCCAGGTATTAGGCAAGCATCACAAAGGCTACCGCCACAATCGACATCTGTTTCATCGCCATTTTGAAGACCGTCGGAACAAGTCACACAACTTCCGTCGTCTTGGTTTGCATTCTGATCGTAGTTATGTGCATCAGGATTTGTACAACCTTCAACGACTGGTTCGCCACAAGGAGCACAAAGGCTACCGCCACAATCAACATCTGTTTCGTCGCCATTCATTACGGCATCTGAACAAGTTTCACAAGACCCATCATCTTCTGTCGCATCTGGGTTGTAGTTATGAGCAGATTGATCCGTACATCCAGGAACCGAACAAGCATCACAAAGGCTACCGCCACAATCGACATCTGTTTCATCTCCATTTTGAACACCATCGCTACAAGTTTCACATGAGCCATCGTCTTCTGTCGCGTCTTGGTTGTAATTGTGAGCAGATTGATCCGTACATCCAGGAACCGAACAAGCATCACAAAGGCTACCGCCACAGTCGATATCTGTTTCATCTCCATTTTGAACACCATCCGTACAAGTTTCGCAAGTCCCATCGTCATCAGTCGCATTCGGGTTGTAATTGTGCGCATCCGGATCAGTACAGCCTGGGATCGCACAAGGGAAACAAAGTACGCCACCACAATCAACGTCTTCTTCATCACCATTCAAAATATTATCATCACAAGTTTCACAAGAGCCGTCATCTTCAGTTGCTTCCACATTATAATTGTGTGCATCTGGATCAGTACAACCTAGAATAGCACAAGGAGCACAAAGTACACCGCCGCAATCAACATCCTCTTCATCACCATTTAAAATACCATCACTACAAGTTTCACAAGAGCCATCGTCTTCTACGGCATCCGGATTGTAATTATGTGCATTTGGATCTGTACAACCACTTATAACACCACTTACACAAAAGTTAGTGGTTTCTTCAGAACCAAATTCAGCACCAGAAGCTAAGACGTTTCCATCAGGATCTGTCAATTGATAGTTTCCTTCTCCATACCCACAGCAAAGGCCATCACCGGCGGAATCAAAAATCGTATAATCGTAACAACCATCTTCCAAGCAGATAACCTCTTCTACTGTTGCACCATCTGGGAAGCTTCCATAAGGTCCACCGGATGCAACGGTCACTCCATTAGCGTCAACCAAAGTCCAGGTAGTTTCTTCAGGGTAGTCATCTAATAGAATGGTCATGGTAACATCTGTTCCAGGGCAAGGAGGGCATTCTGGGCAGTCAGGACCACCACAATCAACACCTGTTTCTTGTCCATTTTGTAGGCCATCGTCACAAGTTGGTGGAGTAACTGGTCCACAAGCGGTAGATTCTAAAAGGCTTGCTCTAAACCCTCCTGGATCAAAGAGCGCGCGCATTCTGTTTTTTTGTCCTAAGGTAAGTAGGTTCATGCAGCCATCATAGGTATAATCCATATAGTTTTGAACCATATCCACGCTACCACAGGATTGGTGTGTGGTAGGACAACCACCGTTTGAAGCATCGGAAAGGGGGGTGTCAGCAACCTGATCATCTACACCACAACCACCATCTCCCCAAATGTGTCTCAGATTGAGCCAGTGACCAACTTCATGAGTTGCAGTTCTACCAAGTTCATAAGGAGGTGTAGCAGTTCCTTCGTCACCAACATATTGGTAATCACAAACAATACCGTCCGTATTTGCTGGACCGCCAGGGAATTGGGCATAACCTAGTAATCCTCCAGAAAGATCACAAACCCAGAAGTTCATATAATCACCGGCAGGCCAGGCGTCATGACCTCCAGTACTGTTGAACTTTACATTATCGTTACCACCAAAGGAAGTAACCGAGGTGTTGGTACGAGTGATACCACTATGGGCATTTCCATCAGGATCAGAAGTGGCCAGGCAGAATTCAATTTCGGAATCTGCGGCTTGTGGCCAGGTTCCATCTGCATCCGAATTAAATCTTCGGAAATCATCTGTAAGGATTTGTAATTGAGAATTAATTTGAGATTCACTAAGGTTTTCCGCAGCGGTGTTCCACACGACATGAAAAACAACTGGAATAGTGAGGATTCCTTCGATCACCCGATTTGGATCACTTAGAAAAGCTTTTGTCGCGTTTTCTATTTGCTCCATTTTGGCTGCTCTTTTAGGATCGGTTTCTATCTGTTGTTCCAGGTATTCCATTGTGCCACAGTCTCGCTGTTGGGCGTTGGCAAATGGAATAAAACAACAAAGTGCGAAAAGTAAGGAATACAATACTCGCATAAAGGGGAATTTATTTATGGGTTAGAAAATGGGTTCCTAATCGAAAATTTCCTCATATTAAGGTGTGACAAATATATCGTAATGCTCCTTTACTGCCAAATTTAGTACTGACCTAGATTGAGGGTTAGTATAATTTTATACAAAATACAGTTGGGGAAGTATAAATATGAAGAAGAATGGGAGATAGGCGACACATCACTTTATTGTTAGCTGACTATAAGTGGGGAGCCTTTTTGGAAATAGCATAACGGATGCTCCAACTTTTGATCCATCTCTTTCAGTAGAACCAACCATCACAGAGACAGTAAAGGAAAAGCGCAGGAGACGTTATATGTGGCGGAAGATCTGGTAGACTATGCTACGGATGTATTGTTACCATCGAGTGGGGAAGATCCTTTAGCCCCACGGATACGGGTTTTGCAGATTGGATTGTGGGTGGCCTTTGGTTTGGCGTTTGTGTTTCGGCGGTATATACATAGATCACGGTTATCCAAGTGAAACGACTCCTGCGTCTTATTCTTATCGAATTGTACCCAACATAGCAGCTAATGACATTGCAGACTATATAGCAAACAACCCTATTACATTTTCCAATGCTAACAATTCAGACCTCCAATGGGTAAGGAAAGATGGAACAAACCCCAATAACTTTTAGTTTGCCAGCTGGTGTAGAAGAAGGGACGAGTGTTTGTAAGAATCTTTACGGTATAGCGGGTCATATCCAATCACATTGTTCTGCCGAACCAGTTGATGATGTTGACATACTAATAGATAACGTTTCCTCTGGTGAAATAACTGATTCAGACGGGAACTATACTAAAAGGATTCCAATTATTTGCCAGATGAGTTCTACGGAAAAACCTGAAAATCATAATAGCCCTGAGAAGCAAAGCCTCATTTTGGCCAAAAAACTATCGTATAGATAACAATCGCAGTTAAATTTTCATTAAACTAGGATCAAGAATTTGCGTAATGCAAGAAAGGATTCATCTTTGTAGTTATTAGAGTTTAAATGAATATTTTAGTACTAAAACAATCAGGATATACCTATGCACATCAATCGAATTTATACATTTTTCGCTTTCCTTATATTATTCGCTTCTCAAAACATCATTGCTCAGCATGGCTACAAACTAGAGCTTGAAGTAACCAATTTTGAAGAGAAAGAGGTCTATCTCGCTTACTATTACGGTGATAAGCCCTACATCAAAGACACAGTCGCAATCAACAAGGATGGGAGTTTTGTTTTTGAAGGAACAGAGGAACTGGATGGTGGTATCTACCTTTTGGTGCTTCCACCAAATAACCAATTCATCCAGATTTTTATTAGCAAGGGGGAGCAACAATTCAAGGTAAAAGCAGACAATAAAGACCTCAACGGGTCTATCAAGGTGGAGAGCTCAATTGATAATAAGCTCTTCTATGATTACATGGCTTTCCTTAGTGGGTTGATATCTAGAAAAGAAAAATTGGTAGCGGAAAAAGAATCAGTGGATGAAGCCGGGAAAGGAGAGATAGATGATAAACTGAATAAAATGAACGAAGAGGTTGAGCAGTTTCATAACAATGTAATTACCAATTATCCAAAGACATTGACTGCTGCCTTCATTTCCAATAGAGTAGATCCAGAACTTCCCGAATTCAAAGGTACAGATGAAGAGAATCAAATTGCGAGATGGAGATACATTAGAGATCGTTATTTCGATCAATTCGAGATGGCGGATCCGCGGCTGGTACACGCACCTTTCTTCTTCCAGCGAGTAGAGCAATATATCAACAAGCTCACGGTACAACATCCTGATTCTTTAATCAAAGCCATTGATGTTGTTTTAACAAAAGTACAACCCGCAGAAGAAACCTTTAAATTCTACCTGGTTCATTTCTTAAACAAGTTCGCAAAATCAAAGATCGTTGGAATGGATGCGGTCTATGTTCATTTGGTTGATACTTATTATAACAAAGGTCTTGCGCCATGGACAGATGAGGAACAATTGGCAAAGATTGTCAAAAATGCCAATACCTTAAAGCCTATTCTAATTGGAAAAATAGCTCCAGACATTAAAGTTGAAAAAAGAGATAAAACACCTATCAACTTATACGATGTGAAATCGGACTTCACCGTTCTCTTCTTCTGGGCGCCAGATTGTGGTCATTGCAAAAAGTCCATGCCTAAGATGTTGGAGGTCTACGAAAAGTTTAAATCCCGTGGGGTGGAGGTTTTCGCCGTTTGCTCTAAAGTAACGGACAAAGTACCGGAGTGTTGGAAATACATTGATGAAAAAGAAGGAATGGATCGTTGGATTAATGTAGTAGACCCTTACTTGAAATCAAGATACAAGCAAATTTATGACATCCGATCTACACCTCAGATTTTTATTCTGGATGATAAAAAGGAAATTATTTCCAAACGAATTGGAGCAGAGCAATTGGAAGAGGTTTTGGAGAAAATGATAGAGATGAAGGAGAAGGAGAAGGAGTAATATAACCCAACTTCAAATCGCTTGGTACGTAGATGAATTGTTTTTAAGTTGAGGTTTTTGTTGTGAAAAGTGATTCGGGATTCCGGCACTTGCCCCCAGCCCCTGAAGGGGAGCTTCTGCGCGCTTAGTAGACCTATTAAATGTTGTCGGAAAGTTTAATCATTTTCATCCCGAAGGCAACGTCTTTTTATTTGGGATATTAATTACATGTCATGTTTCTTTATCATTTCAAGTATGGTAGTCCATTGAAAAAATGAGATCACTTATCCTGTCATTCCGAGCGAACGACGCAGGAGAGCGTCGAAGAATAACAGAATGCTTACGTTTTTAATTTCGAGCGAGGCACGAGTCTAAAAATCTACCTCCCTCACAAAGAAAATCCCCCTCATCACACCTTCCCCCACATGAAAAACATCCATCTAAAAATCACTTCAATCCTTTTCCTAGTTGCACTTTCCAGCCTAGCACTACAAGCACAAACCTCCGGGCAATTCCTATTAAACGGAGATTTCAGCTTCTTCAACAACAGAGATAAGTCAAATCGCACTGTCCCTGAAAGAACCACTAACGGAGAGCTGGTGCCTGAGATTGATTATGTTTTCCAACAATATGCTTCCAACCTCACCTTTAATCCAAGATTGCACTATTTCATAAATGAAAAATGGTCTGTAGGAATTGCCATGGGCTTTCGTCAAGTTATCACCCGGCGCTTTGTTGATGAAATTCAAATAAACGAGCCCAGCGAGTATATAGCCTTTTTGATACCTTCCAAAGTGCAAAGTACTATCTATAGTTACTCGCCTAAAATAGAAGTGGCCAGACATTGGAAAATCAATGATCGTTTTAGTATTAACCTTACAGGGCTTGCAAATTGGCGCTGGGTTTCACTAACTATTGAAGAGACAGAACGTTTGGATTTAACCCTAGTAGATGAGTTAAGCACCTGGACAGCTTCTTCGGATGGATTGAAATTCACTCCAGAGAATCCAGCAACGGAAGAAGTTAATTCCAAGGAACAATATTGGGCAATAAGCCTTGTTCCTCAGTTGCGATATGCCGTTAATTCACGGTTTGGTCTCACCGCTGCTTTTGGCGGTATTGAGCTCACCCAGAAAGTAAAAGATGATGTAGAAAGTTTTGTACGCGCCGCTCCAACTTGGGCCATTCGAGCGAATCCAAGTACTTGGACGCTTGGGGTGTATGGGATATTTGGCGGGGGAGAGGAGTAGTTCTTTTTGAATAGAAAAACATATTTACCTCTTTTTAACAAACCTAGTCTCGTAAACAGCATCTCCCGATTTAATCTTCAATATATAAACTCCATTCTCAAATCTACTCACGTTTAACAGCGCAGATTGCTTGATGTCTTTTTCCAACAATACTCTTCCATTAATGTCAAAAATGGAAACTACCGCTTCAGTAAAATCAGGGCAGTCTATTTGAAGAAAATCATTTGCAGGATTAGGATAGAATTTAATATTGGCCATTTTTAAGTCAGAAGTAGCAATAATCATAGAGTCTCCATTCATGCAATCGTCATCAATACCATTATTTGGTATTTCGGTAGCACCCGGATTTACCGCAGGATTATTGTCATCACAATCTACCATTTCATTATAACCATCCATATCATTATCTGGAATGGCAGCTGGCTGAGCAGACAAAACCACGCTGTTGTTTCCTTCGCCACCAATATAAGTGATCGTCAAATCAACGCCATTAAAATCAATGCTAGCTCCTTCCTGTAGATTTTGAAAATCACCAGAAATGGCGGAGGAACCTAAGTTGTTAATCAAAGTGTATTCATCTCCAACGACAGGTTGATAACTCCCTGTAAGGTTCATGTTAGCAGAACTAAGATCAATTATTCCCTCTTGAAAGACTATCTGGTCGTAATTAAGGCCTGGCGTTGGGGTATCTCCATTTTGCGGTTCTAAAATATCAAAGAAAAGCGTGCTTGATGAAAGGTCGAATGGCTCTTCGAAGCTTATGATGGCTGCGGACTGAGGCCCTGGTTGAATGTTCGTATTTGAACTGTTAGAAAAAGTTTCGTCTGCTACAATTCCATTGACAATGAAAGAACCGCCAACCCCATTGGTGAAACTATAAGAACTGCCATTAAGAACACTTTCCACGCAATTGGAAATATTTAAAAGCCCTTCGTTTTGAAACAGTAAAGTGGAGTTAAGTTCTATCCCGTTTTTATTGCAAGTATCAATACGCATTAGGGCATTTGCTGCATTGAAAATAGTAGCGCCACTTGAGACAACTCCGCTAAAATTGATGCCATGATCATTAGTGTCTTCAATGATAACGGTCCCAAAGTTATTGAAGTCGTCAGCGAGTTCCATACCGTCATCGCCCGTATGAATGATTTGTAAAAGTCCTGTTGAGGTAACTGTCGTCGAAGTAGATCTGTTCATGTCTAAGCCATCTCCGGAAGCACCGTGCATGTCAATTAATAATGAGCCGGCAATAGTGAGTGTTGTTTCCACTCCAGTGCTGTCAATGCCTTCCATGTGTACGGCATCACTACCGTTTGGACCGCCTTTGAACGTATTTAGAATAGCATCTTCTGCAATGATTAAATCAGCGCCACCTTCCAGTGTCACCGATTCAACTAGGATTTCAGTACCACTTAATATTACAGTATCATTGGTGATGATCCAAACATCGGCATCTTCTTCGGGGATCATATCATTGTCCCAATTCAAAGGATTCATCCATTGCTGATCGCCACCACCGCCATCCCATATTCGATCCTCAGAAAGCATTTGCTGCTCTCCCGTGAAATAGAGGGAAAGTACTAATAACAATATCGTATTCATGTGCTTTATTTTTGTGTAAAACGAATTAGCTGGAATTATAATGCATCACCAGTAAGTGCATGCATAAACAGCACCAACTAATCGAATTGTAGCACTACCTTTCTTCTATTACCAATTCCTTTTCCTCCGTTTTTCCATTTTTAGATAAAACAACCTTGTAGGTTCCAGCCATTAAATAATAAACCTCATTCTTCGCTTTCTTCAGTTCGATTTCCTCTTTGTCTTTATTTTCTGACTTTAGCCATTTTTCATAAGTCTTTAATGCAGAAGATTCAATAGCACAATCATAAGTAAAATAGTTCATGCCTTTTTCGGTTTTATGACTAATGCTTTTTAAAGTCTTCCCACTTTTCGTTTTGATACTAATTTTTATATCACCGGCTTTTGCAGCAAAATACGGAATGCTGACTTCCGGGATATTTGGTTCCGACCAAGGGCTGGAAGCATTACCCCAACGTGAAGACCAATATTTCTTTGTTATGTCGAAAGCATGTAATTCTTTTGCTAAGATTTCCTCATTCAACTGTTGTAGATGCTCAACATTCGCAACATAAAAGGAGCGACCATGCGTCCCCAGAATAACGTCCTTATCTCTTGGATGAATGACCAAATCATGTACCGCTACTTTAGGTAATTCTTTACTCATCATCTGAAAACTAATTCCACGATCTAGCGAAATATAAAAACCATTATCTGTGCCTACGTACAATAAATCAGGATTGACGGGGTCTTCTTTAATTACGTTGACTGGTTCATTCGGTAAATCTGTTCCAATGGCTTCCCAGGTTTTACCATAATCATGTGATCGATAAATGTAGGCATTGAAGTCATCCCATCGGTAGCCGTTTAGAGAAAGGTAAACCTGCTCTTTTTGGTGACTAGAGGCTTTGAGTCGACTGACCCACATATCCGGAGGTATATTGTTATTTATTTTAGTCCAACTGATTCCTCCGTCTTTGGTTACATGAACCAAACCATCATCTGAGCCCGCGTATATCAAACCGAATTGCAATGGGGATTCATGGATACTGGTTAAGGTTCCAAAAGCCACATCTCCTTTGCGTCCACCATTAGTTAAGTCCTCAGATATTGCCGTAAAGTTATCTCCACGGTCAAAGGAACGAAAAACCTTGTTGCCGCCGATGTATAAAATATCTGATTGGTGTTTGGATAAATGGATGGGAGATTGCCAATTCCAACGATAGGGTCTTTCACCCAAGTCATGCTTTGGCGTGATGTATTTGTTTTGTTGGGACTGTAAATTCAAACGATAGTAATTGCCAAATTGAAAGCCAGTATAAACCGTATTTTTGTCTCTTGGATCAATTTCTACATGCATTCCGTCTCCGCCCATAATAGATTTGTAAGGGTATTGTCCGGAGTTGTGCCAATAGTTGCTGGCTTTGTAAGAAGAAGTTCCAACCCAAACACCATTGTCCTGCAAGCCACCATAAATATTGTAAGGTTCTTCCATGTCCACATTGACGGAGTAGAATTGGCCAACGGCTGGGCTATTACATTTGATCCAGCTTTTGCCATCATCGTAACTAATATTAATACCACCATCATTACCATTTATCAAATGTCCTTTTCTATTTGGGCTAACCCATAGGGCATGATGATCGACATGGACATTCCGTGCATTCATAGATTGAAAGGTTTTACCTCCATCTTCGGATCTTAAAATAGGTACACCAAAAATATAAATATGATCTACATCCATTGGGCTTACCCGGATTTGTCCAAAATAGTAACCATAGGAAAAGAAGACATTATCCAGGAATCCTTCATGGGTTTTATACCATTTTTCGCCATTGTCGTCAGAGCGATAAACCTCCGCACCAACAACAGGTGTATCAAATAACAATGAATTTGCGGTTTCCAAATATTCCACTAATGCTAATGGTTTGATTTCATCAGTTTTAACCAAATCAATAACTTTTTCCGCCTCGTATTTTTTTGGAAAACGATTGTCTTTTAGGAATTCAACGAGTCGTTCTTTGTTCAATTTTAAAAAATCTTCCTTTGACATTTCTCTAAAATCATCTTTGACCAGTTTGTTATTTTTGTCCTTGTCTTTTTCCTTAGGTCTTCGATTTTGATTGTCAACAATAGCATATAGTGTTGTAACTCCATTGTTGGAGTGAAGGTCAATACCAATTCTCCCTGTACCTTCTCCTATTGGGAAACCCGCAGTCGATGCTTTCCAGGTTTTTCCACCATTTATACTTTTGTAAATGCCAGAGCCAACGCCCGCTTCAGTAAAATTCCAGGATCGACGCTCTCTTTCCCATGTAGCCGCATACAAGGTCTCCGGGTCATTCGGATCAATGAGTAAATCGATTGCTCCCGCATTTTCATTGACAAAAAGTCTTTGATCCCAGGTTTTTCCACCATCAATTGTTTTGTAAACACCGCGTTCTCTATTTGGAGAATAAAGATGGCCCAGCACCGCTACCCAAGCAGTGTTTGGATCAGCAGGATGCAATACGATTCTACCAATATGATGACTCTCTGGCAATCCACAATGCGTCCATGTTTTTCCATCATCATTACTTTTGTAGATCCCAATTCCTGAATAGGAAGAACGGCTAGAATTGTTTTCACCAGTACCTACCCAAATGACGTTGTTTTTCCAGTCTACTGCAATATCTCCAATGGTCATCACAGCTTCATCATCGAAAATGGGACTAAAGGAAGTCCCATTATTCTCTGTTTTCCACAAACCACCAGAAGCATAGGCTACATAAAAAATGGTTGGGTCTTCTGGATGTACAGCTACATCTACAACACGGCCACTAAAAACAGTTGGCCCTGCTGAACGAAAAGGAATCTGATTAACGAGAGAATTGGCTTCTAGTACTTTTCGTTTTTCGAGACCTTCAATACGTTCCGAGGCAAGACTTGCAGGAGGTTGTTGAGCGAAAAGGGTTATTGAACTTAGTAAAAATAGAAGTAGAAGGGAGTGACGCATGTTTGATTTATAGTTTTGCTAAGTGAAATGATTGAGATGAGGCGGGGTGAAATTAGGATTTTTTCCACAGGAATTCCAAAATAATAGAGCTAATAGCTGTTCGAATGAAAACATATTTAGACTTAATTGTGTTTAGTGGTAATATTATGAAAATAATATTACCACTAAACTAGTATCTTCAAATAAATATCTTCAACTTTGCACAAATCAGATACTTAAAATTGAATATCATGAATACAGTTGCCACGACCATAGATAAGCATCAAGAAATTAAAGCTGTTCTTAAAAATTGGCCAAAGATTGTGGAACGCTACCAACAGCCCAATTCAAAGAAAGCGGTTATTCAGATCTTGAATTCTTTTCTTCCATTTTTGGCTATTTGGGGACTGATGTATTGGAGCTTGACTGTCAACTATTGGTTGACGCTAGCTTTGGCTATTCTTAATGCTTTTTTTCTAGTCCGGATTTTCATTATCCAACACGATTGTGGACATCAGTCTTTTCTAAATTCTAAAGAATGGAACAATCGGATTGGTTTTATTTGCAGCTTCATTTCTTTGATTCCGTATCAATACTGGGCAAAGTCGCACAACTTTCATCATGCCCACAATGGCGAACTTGAAGTAAGAGACATCGGGGATGTAGACCTTTTTACCGTTGAAGAATATAAAGCACTCCCCAAAGGAAAGCGTTTGAAATACCGGATCTACAGAACACCAATAGTGATGTTCTTGATAGGGCCATTGTACTATCTGCTTATACACAATCGCTTTCCGTTTATAAAAATGAAAGGCTGGGAAGTCGCTCGTCACTCTTTACGTAAAAGTAATGTTTTATTAGTTTCATTTTATATAGGAATGGGTTTCCTCTTGGGCTGGAAAAGTTTCTTAATGGTTCAGGCACCTATCGTTGTTTTCTTTGCAATCATAGCCATTTGGTTTTTTTATGTACAACATCAGCACGAAGAATCCTATAAGCAATGGAAGGAGAATTGGGAGTATTTGTTATCCGCTATTCAAGGAAGTACTTACTATAAGTTACCAAGAGTTTTTCAATGGCTTACTGGGAATATTGGCATTCACCACATTCACCACCTCAGTGCATTAATTCCAAATTATAACTTAGAAAAATGCAATAAAGAAAATCCTATCCTGGAAAAGTATGTTACTGTTTTGAGCTTTCGAAGCAGTTTAGAGTGCATTGGGATGAAGCTGTGGGATGAGGATCGGCAGAAGATGATTTCGTTTAATGAGTTTGACAGAATGGAGAAACAAGGTTTGGTCGGTTAGTTATTAGCGCTCTTAGTTAGTGAGAAATACTTTGTGCCCTCCGCCTGTTGTGCAGACAGGCTCGTGGTTAATTGGCTTCAAGCGAAACTAGAAAAAAACACAAAAGACTGAGAACGTATCGGTTAGTATTACCCAAAAAATAATTTCCCGATTTCTTTCGTGGAAACAATTATATAAACCACCCTCCCTATGGTCGTTTTGATTTACATAGTTGTTTCCAAATCGGGATTTAATTTTTCGTTGTCACTTACCAAAAATAACAACAAAAATACACCAACAAAAACTGAAAAACCATCGTCCCATCCATAAGTCCTGAATAAAAGTAATCGTGTCTATCTGGGCTGCTTTTCGATAATAACCAAGTAGTCGAAATTCCCGAAATAAAAAGGCCGACTACTTGTCCAATACTATAAGTTCCGATTCCCAAATTCACCAAAACTAACAATAAGAACACGGCTGCGCAGGAATACCCCAGCTTCAAGGTTTTCTCCAAACCCAATTGAGCAGGCAATGTTTTTACCTCACTAAAAGCATCTACTTTTAAATCTCGAATGTCAAAAGGCAAAGTGATTATAAAAATGAAGAACACTCTTTCTATAAACATGAGTAGCACCGGAAGGGTAGTGGCCTGCTTTAATTCCAATGCTGGTAACACTACAGTTACAAATGCCCAGACAATAGCAATCAAATAGATTTTTACGTGATTGACATCTCGCAATCGTTTTTTGTTTCCAAGAAACGGGATGACATAAGCCAACGAGAACAGACCGGGTAGAATCAAAGCCCATTGAAGGGCGCGATCAAGGTAGAGGAAGCAGTATAGGCAACCAACCCCAGCTACAGCTGCATAGAGGAAGATATGCCATTTAAAACTAGCAATGACATTATAACGGTCTACATCAAAAAAATCTTTTAATCTGGAAATGCCAACTATACGATGTGCGGCATATAAAAATAAGGTAGCTAAAAATACGAGGCCAGTAAGGTAAGTGAATTCAATCTTGTCCGAAAGTATAAACTGTGTTTGCCAAAGCATAGCCACCGCACAAATGGCAATCCAATAGTTGCCATAAAGGATAAGATCGATTGTTTTTTTGAGGAGTGCTTTAATGATATATTTTTTAACCGCAACGGCGCAACGAAGACGCTACGTTATTTTTGTGATGTGGTTTCTTCTCGCTTCGCTTGAAGAAGTATAAACCACAAACTTGTCCGCACAACAGGCGGAGGGCACAAAGAGAGACAATTTTTTTTCGCTAAGGACCTAAACAACCACTTAACGAAAAAACGTTGCGCTCTCGTTGCGCCGTTGCGGTTACCTCTTTACTTCTTGCTAAAATACCTGAAGTCATGCCCCTTCTTAATCTTCTTCAATGTTTCATAAATCAACTGAATCACTGCTTCCACATCATTTTTATGAGCCATTTCCACAGTCGTATGCATGTATCTAAGTGGCAACGAAATCAAAGCAGAAGCGACGCCACCATTGGAGTAAGCAAAAGCATCTGTATCTGTTCCAGTTCCTCTTGAAGAAGCTTCTCTTTGCAGCGGAATCTTATTTTTCTGAGCGGTATTGATGATTAGTTCCAACAGGTTTCTCTGCACGGCTGGCGCATAAGTAACAGAAGGACCATCGCCACATTTCACATCCCCAATTTGCTTGGCATTGACCAAAGGAGTGTGCGTATCGTGTGTTACATCAGTTACGATGGCAACATCCGGCTTGATGGTTTGTGTAATCATTTCAGCACCACGTAAGCCAACTTCCTCTTGAACTGAATTGACGATGTATAAGGAATAAGGCAATTTAATCTTGTTCTTTTTTAACAAACGAGCAACTTCAGCGATACAAAATCCACCCATTCTATTATCCAAAGCCCGACCGCAATAAAATTTATTATTGATTATAGATAATTCATCCGGATAAGTAATGACACAACCAACATGGATGCCCATTTTCAGAACTTCCTTTTTGTCTTTCGCTCCAACATCAATGAAAATATTTTCCATTTTTGGAACAAGCTTGGCGTTGTCTCCTTTACGAGTATGAATAGCTGGCCAGCCAAACACTCCTTTTACAATTCCTTTTTTGGTGTGAATGTTAACCTTTTTGGAGGGAGCAATTAAATGATCCGAACCACCATTTCTGATAACGGTAATAAACCCATCATCAGAAATGAAGTGAACATACCAAGATATTTCATCCGCATGGCCTTCTATGACTACTTTGTAATCCTGACCTGGATTGATAACACCATAAGCGGTACCATAGACGTCAATATCCCAGTCGTCGATGTAAGGCATAAGGTAGTCGAGCCATAGTTTCTGACCCGGCGCTTCGTAGCCCGTTGGAGAAGCATTGTTGATGTATTTGTGTAAAAATGCTTCTGAATTCTTTGTGATAATACCCATATAATTAGTTGTAATGGCCTATTCAAGTAAGTGTTATTAACTTATTGTTTTACTGGCCCATTCTTTAGGATTGGATTTCCAGGATTGCAATAATTCCATTTGACTAGAGTCAATATAATTGCTTTTTACAGCTTCTTGAATAAGCGTGTCATAATCGGTTATAGTGTCCATTGGACAATTAGCGTTTTCAAAAGTGGTAACTGCCTTGGCAAAACCATAAGTAAATACGGCCATAACGCCAACAACGTTACATCCGGCCTCACGAAGTGCATCAACTGCTAACATGCTACTCCCACCGGTAGAAATTAAATCTTCAATGACCAAGACGTTTTCCCCTCCTTTGACAAAACCTTCAATCAAATTTTGTCGACCGTGCGCTTTTGCTTTTGAACGTACATAAATGAACGGCAAGTCCAAAGCATGAGCAACCAAAGCGCCATGCGGAATCCCTGCGGTAGCCACTCCAGCGATGGTGTCAAAAGGCCCAAATTTTTCTGAAAGAGCAACGAAGCCTTCCACAACATTTTTACGTACCTCCGGGTAGGATAAACTGATCCGGTTGTCGCAGTAAATAGGAGAAAGCATCCCGGAGGCCCAAGTGAATGGATTTTGGGGACTTAACTTTATTGCTTTAATTTGCAATAGTTGCTGTGCTACGGTAGAGCGATGTGTCATTGATGAAAAATTTAAAATAAAACGCCGCAAATGTACAAAATATATATTAATGAGAAGCCATTATTGCTAATGAATACTATCGAATTAGAGGAGATACCTAAAGATATCACTATTCACCTTCAGTCTAGGTATACCGGCAAAACTAAGTTCTTATTGCAACATATTGATCTATTGGAAAAGACAACGAAGGAAGGGGCTGTCATAATTTACGCAAGTGACTTTGATGCGCTGTGGAGCGATTTCAAATCTTTGTACCGTATTATAAGGGCAGCGGGTGGTTTGGTTTATAATCCGGATGGAGAGGTGTTGGCCATCCATCGAATCGGTTTTTGGGATTTACCCAAAGGTAAAATTGAAAAGGGAGAAAAGAAAAAGATGGCTGCAGTGCGAGAAGTTATGGAAGAAACCGGATTGAAAAAGGTAAAATTAGAGCATAAATTAATAACGACCTACCACACTTATCGTCATCCCCGTAAGGATAATAGAGTGCTGAAGAAGACATTTTGGTACCGAATGTCATCGGCTGATGAGGGTTTGACCCCTCAAGCAGAGGAAGGTATTGAAAAGGCTATTTGGGTTAGACCTGCTAATTTAAAAGAGGAAAGCCCTATCTATTTGAACATTCTGGATGTCTTAAAGGCCTGAAAACAAAAGCATATGCATCCAAAGATTATTTTACAATAGGTGAAATAACCCCAATTTTCTAAATAAGCCTTTTCGATATGACCATTAACTTACAAATCATTGGTTTTTAATTAACGGAATTATCTATCGGCTTGTTCGCGTATAATGATATAAACAACTGATCGTTAAACGATAATGCCAAATTTAATGCTAATAACGCGTGTAGTCTGGCATATTGTGTGGTTTTACAAAGAAAATCAAAATTTTTATATCTGCCCATTTAGCGATATATTTGAATAACAGTATGGATAAAAAATCAATACAATTCGATCTTTATTAATCAATGTTCCCCGCATTTATAAAAAAGATCAAAACACTAAAAAACTTACTAGTTATTATGAAATGTTTCCTTTTCCTCGCTTTAATCGTCTTCGCTGCTGTATCTACTTCTTTCGCTCAAACTTCGGTAAGCACAGACAACAACTACAATCTATTAGAATTAAACAACGAAAACTGGTCATTCTTTTCTGATGAGAATTCAGATGTAATGTACATTGACTTTGCAAAATTGACTTTTAACCTAAGCGACATTGTTGTCTTAGATGAAAATGGGGAAGTTCTTTTTAAAGATGATGTTCTTGACTTACCAGTTGATTCTATTTATGAATTAGATCTAAGTGATTACAAATCAGGTAAATACGATGTAGAGTTGCGTTCCTTCACTGGAAATGTAACTAAGGAAATTACTGTAAAGTAATTTATCGGCTCTTTTGAGTAAAAAGCCTGTTCTTCCGTTTTGGAGGAACAGGCTTTTTTATTTGTAGGGAAAGGTAACCGCCACGACGCAACAAAACGTTACGATGTTTTAGAAAGCTATAGCTCTGGAAGGACGACGTAAATAAAGATAGGACTTCAGTCCTATTACCTCAGGAGCTAAGGGAACCAATCAACCATTCACAAATTAACCAAGCACTTAGTATTACACCAAAAATAATTTCCTGATTTTTTTCGTGGAAACGATTATGTAAACCACTCTCCCTATGGTCGTTTTGATTTACATAATCGTTTCCAACTCGGGATTTAATTTTTCGTTGTTACTTATGAACTAATTAACAAATAATCTCATTAACCAATCAACTAAACATTAATTTTGATAAGCCACTGCTAGCCCTTACTTTTGCCCACCGAAAATAGGGCTTTACCTAAGAGCAACCAATAACATATAACATGGAATTATTTAAGACGATAAAGAAGGGAGTTTCTGCATTTATGCAAGCGGAATATCAGCAGGAAATTAATCCGGAAACGGTATTGATAAACACCACGAAAAAAGAATTCAAAGGCGAATACACGGTTGTCGTATTTCCATATACAAAGCTTACCCGCAAAAAGCCAGAAGACATAGGCGCGCAGATCGGTGCTTATCTTTCTGAAAATTTCGCTGTTGTTGATGGCTACAATGTTATTAAAGGCTTCCTCAACTTGGAATTGAATGAAAAACATTGGTTGGAATTAATTCAGGAAAACTGGAACAATGCTGATTATGGAAAATTAGCTTCTAAGAACAGTCGTGTCATGGTGGAGTATTCGTCTCCAAATACTAATAAACCATTGCATCTCGGACACATCAGAAATATCTTATTGGGTTGGTCTTGCGCCAAAATTTTGGAAGCTGCAGGTTACGAAGTGGTCAAAACACAAATCGTAAACGACAGAGGTATTCATATTTGTAAAAGCATGTTAGCTTGGTCGAAATGGGGGAACGGAGAAACACCAAATTCTAACAACACAAAAGGAGATCACTTAATAGGTAGATACTATGTCCTTTACAGTAGTATAGAAAAAGAACAAAAGGAAGCTTTGGTTGCTGCCGGAAAAGATAAAGAGGAACCAGCGATACTACAGGAAGTAAGAGAATTGTTATTGAAATGGGAAGCGGGAGATCCAGAGACCATTGCTTTATGGAAAACCATGAACGGCTGGGTAATGGATGGCTTTGAAGAAACCTATAAAAGCCTGGGCGTCAGCTTCAATAAAAATTACTTTGAATCAGAAACTTACCTTCTGGGTAAACAATACATTGACCAAGGATTAACTGATGGCATTTTCCAAAAGAAAGAAGATGGCTCCACTTTTATCGACTTAACCGATGCTAAATTGGATACCAAAACAGTTCTCCGAGCTGATGGTACTTCCCTTTACATCACTCAAGATATCGGTACCGCGCAGCTACGTCACGAAGACTGGAATGTAGATAAAATGATCTATGTAGTTGGCGATGAGCAGAACTACCATTTCAAGGTGCTCTTCGAAATCATGAAACGATTGAAGATGCCTTATGCCGAAGGAATGTATCATCTGTCTTATGGAATGGTAGATTTACCTACTGGTAAAATGAAATCCAGAGAAGGGACGGTGGTAGATGCGGATCAATTGATTGCTGAAGTAATTGCAGAGGTTAAAGCCGGCGCAGAAGAACGTGGTGGCATAACGGATGTAGACCCAGCTGCTATTCCTGAAATTTATAGAAAAATAGGATTGGGTGCTTTGAAGTATTTCATCTTGAAAGTAAACCCACAAAAACGAATGTTATTCGATCCGAAGGAATCTGTAGATTTACAAGGTAATACTGGTCCTTACATTCAGAATGCTTATGTCAGAATTCTATCGATTTTAAGAAAAACAGGTGCTGCTGATTTGGAATTAGCAAAAACCTATAATAATTTAGACCCAACAGAAACGGGAATTGCACTTTTGCTCGCTCAATATCCGACAGTAATTGCTGATGCCGCTAAAAATTATGATCCATCATTAGTGGGTGCATATTGTTACGATTTAGCAAAAGCTTACCACAAGTTTTATCATGATGTTCAGATTATGCGAGCAGAATCTGAAGAAGCAAAGGCCTTTAGAATATTATTAAGTCATTTTACCGGACAAGTATTGGCTTCCGGAATGTTATTGTTAGGGGCTGAAATGCCAGAACGAATGTAATTTGCTACAAACAGCCCTGTAGGAGCGACGCCTTTGAGAGTAGTAGTGGGAAGTTAAAAGTTAAAAGTTAATAGTCAACAGTTAAAAGTTATAAAAAGAATGAGTAATACTTCAGAAGAAAAGTTAAACTTCATCGAACAAATCGTCAGTAACGATTTAGCTTCCGGAAAATTCACCTCGGTAGTTACTCGTTTCCCACCTGAACCAAACGGTTATCTTCACATAGGCCACATCAAGGCTATCTGTGTTGACTTTGGACTTTCCAAGCGTTTTAATGGAATCACAAATCTCCGTTTCGATGATACCAATCCGGAGAAAGAAAGCACAGAATATGTCAACGCCATTAAAAAAGACATCAGGTGGTTGGGCTTCGATTGGGGAGAAGGGGAGTACTACGCTTCTGATTACTTCGATCAGTTGTATGACTTCGCAGTAGACTTGATTAAGAAAGGACTGGCTTATGTGGACGATTCTACGGCGGAAGAAGTTGCAGAACAAAAAGGAACACCAACGGTTCCAGGCACAAACAGTCCTTACAGAGATCGTAGCGTAGAAGAGAACCTGGATTTATTCGAAAGAATGAAAAACGGAGAGTTTGACAACGGAGCGAAGGTGTTACGTGCGAAGGTGGATATGGCGAATCCCAACATGTTGTTACGAGATCCTTTGATTTACAGAATCAAAAAAGTACCCCACCATAGAACAGGAGACAAATGGAACATCTACCCGATGTACGATTTTGCTCATGGACAGTCGGATTCCATCGAAAAGGTGACACACTCTTTATGTACCTTGGAGTTTGAAAACCACCGTCCGCTTTATAATTGGTTTATTGAAAAACTAGGCATTTTCCCTTCACAGCAAACGGAGTTCTCTCGGATGAACGTGACTTACATGATTACCAGTAAGCGTCGTCTGTTGAAGTTGGTGGAAGAAGGAGTTGTAGACAGTTGGGATGATCCAAGGATGCCGACTATTTCTGGCTTACGTCGAAAAGGGTTTACTCCTGAAGCTTTGCGAAACTTCATTGAAAAAGCTGGGGTAACTCGTCGCGAGCAAATGGTTGATATTGAATTGTTAGAAGAATGCTTACGCCAAGATTTGAACAAAAAGACAGATCGGATCATGGCAATTCTTGATCCTTTAAAAGTGGTCATTACGAATTACCCTGAAGGAAAAGTCGAAGATATGCCTTTGGTAAATAACCCAGAGGAAGAAAATCCAACGAAGCGAACCATTCCGTTCTCTAGAGAAATTTACATCGAACAAGGGGACTTTAGAGAAGAAGCACCAAATAGGAAATATCGAAGATTGGCGCCAGGAAAAATTGCAAGATTGAAAGGTGCTTTCATCATTCAATGCGATGATTTTGTTAAGGATGAAGAAACCGGGGTGATCAAAGAGATTCATTGCACTTATTTTGAGAACAGTCGATCCGGTTCGGATGTTTCTGGCTTAAAGCCAAAAGGTACTTTAGGTTGGGTTCCTTTCAATGAATCTATTGATGCGGAAGCAAGAATGTACAATCGCCTTTTCACTGATCCAACACCAACAGGACATGAGGACAAAGACTTCATGGAATTTGTGAATCCTGACTCTCTGAAAGTGCTCAATATAAAGGTAGAACCAAGTATGCGTGATCGTAAAGTTGGAGACATCCTACAATTCATGCGCGTCGGTTATTTTTGCATTGACCGAGATTCTGCTCCAGGGAAGATGGTGTTTAATCAAACGGTGTCATTGAAAGCGGGTTTTTAGTATTGAGGTAACCGCAACGGCGCAAAGAGACGCAACGAAAACGCAATTGTATGCACTAGAGGTTATTCCAAATAGAATGGTACGGTCGGCCGGAAACCGGAAACCGAAGACCCGAAACCGAGTAACCTCTAAAGCTCTGTGCTAATTTTTAATTTTTAATTAATTCGCCAATGTCAAAAGGAAAAACCATACTTGCCAAAGAGCGTTTCGCCCTGACCATTGATCGTCTTTGTCATCAATTGATTGAGAACTATGAACAGTTTGACAATGCTTGCATTGTCGGTGTTCAACCTAAGGGCGTTTTATTGTCCGACCGTATCCATCAGCGGCTGTTGGAGATCTTGGATATTCCGGAGATTGAATATGGAAAACTGGATGTGACTTTTCATCGGGATGACTTCCGAATGAGGGATATCCCCATTGCTGCAAGTATTACTGAGATGGACTTTTTAGTGGAAAAGAAAAAGGTTATTCTAATTGATGATGTGTTGTATAGTGGAAGAACGATTCAATCTGCCTTAGCGGCCTTGCAACATTACGGGCGACCAAAACAAGTTGAATTACTGACTTTGGTTGATCGTCGTTTTAACAGAAGTTTGCCGATCCAATCTGATTATACAGGCTTAACAGTAGATGCCATAAATGAAGCCTATGTCCGGGTGGAATGGAAGGATGGAAAAAAGGGCAGCGATCGTATCATTTTATTTGCTGATAAAGAACAATAACACCATGCCCGATACTACACTGAGTACCAAACACCTATTGGGAATAAAAGACCTTACGGTAAATGATATTCAATTGATCTTTGAAACTGCAGCTAGTTTTAAAGAGGTTATAAATCGTCCAATAAAAAAGGTTCCGTCGCTTCGGGACATAACGGTGGCGAACTTATTTTTTGAGAATTCTACCCGAACTAGATTGTCTTTTGAATTGGCAGAAAAAAGACTCTCTGCCGATGTCGTAAATTTCTCTTCCTCCTCTTCTTCTGTTAAAAAAGGAGAAACCCTTTTGGATACAGTTAACAATATACTTTCGATGAAAGTCGACATGGTAGTTATGCGGCATCCTTCTCCAGGAGCGCCTACTTTCCTAGCACAACACATTGATGCTAACATTATAAATGCAGGGGACGGTACGCATGAACATCCGACTCAAGCGTTATTGGATGCTTACTCCATGCAGGAAAAATTAGGAGATCTAACTGGGAAAAAGATTGCCATTTTTGGAGATATCGTTCATTCCCGAGTGGCATTGAGTAACATTTTTTGTCTGCAAAAACTTGGGGCCAAAGTAAGAGTCTGTGGCCCGCCAACTTTGATTCCAAAATACATTACCGAATTAGGTGTTGAAGTATCTTACAATGTAAGAGAAAGCTTGGAATGGTGCGATGTAGCCAATGTGTTACGAATTCAACTAGAGCGCCAGGACATTAAATACATTCCTTCCATCAGAGAGTATACTCAATACTACGGAATTAATAAAAAGCTGTTAGATAGTCTTGACTCTGAGGTGCTGATTATGCATCCTGGTCCAATCAACAGAGGAGTGGAACTTTCCAGTGATGTTGCCGATTCAGACCAATCCATTATTCTAGAACAGGTAGAGAATGGAGTGGCAGTAAGAATGGCAATCTTGTACTTGCTGGCAGCGAATCGGTAGAAATGTTTTAAATAAGAAATAATCTTATTTAAAAAAAACCGGCTGATACATTTTATCAGCCGGTTTTTTATGCCTTACAGCAAAGTCAAACGGTACTATTAAGAACATTCTATACGTTTACTCGTAGTATTATTGTGAAACACTATACCTATGAGTCATTTAACAGAAGACCTCGTGCAGCGCTACGCCATGAGCTTTCTTCAAAAACACTACAGTCGTAAATCCATTGGTTCTAGCTTTTTTGCCAAAGAAGAAGTTAGAACTAAAAAGGAATATGGCTCAAAACGGGCGGACGGCCTCCTGGTTTTTCGCCATTGGTTGTGGGGGCAATATGTCGTCTCCATGGAAGCCAAATCTTTTAAAACCATGCCTGCATTAAAACCTCGGCTCGATCCTTATAAATTAATGTGGAACAGTTTGAAAATGGGTGGTGCTATCTGCCTATTGTCTGGTTCTTACCTTGCGCTTTTCCGAATGTCGGATGGCTTATTCCAATACCTCTTCCCTTTGAATGTTTTTATCTGGTCGGCACTATTTTATGGTTGGGTTACGTACAAATCCAATCGACATAAAATAGTGAATGTTATAGAACAGTTGATGCAATACCCCGCTAACGAACAATGGCTGGCATTCTCTGTAGATAGCTTTGAGAAACTATCTAAAGAAGACCAAAAGATCCTGAAGTCAATCAGCAAATTTGAAGGCGTAGGAATATTGTTGGTGAAACCTTCAGGTAAGGTGAAGCGTTTGATAAAAGCTTCTTCTTCCATCAAATGGTGGGGAAGTTATACGAAATACTACAGTTTACGATTTCAGAAGTGAACCTTCCTTTTCTAAAAAGCTAAACCGACCTTAAAAGCATAGCGCTGATAAGTAATTTCATCCGTGTTTTCGCTCCAAGTGTAATCTCGTTTGGCTCGTTGGCTTCTGTAACCAAATTCCACTAACACATCTAGCTTTGAGGTGGTTGGAATTTTGATTCCAACAGCAGGATATACTAAAAGCCCTCCGCTTATCTGTGTATCATCGTCGCTTCCAAAATCATGGTCACTAAACGAATACCCGGCTTGTAAAGTGTAGTACAACGTTGCTTTCATTACATTGAAATTTCCACGAAAATCCAGATGTATTGGAAGATATCTTTCGTCATAAATATCAAAACCGATTCCAGCTCCAATTCCTAAATACTGATTGATTTGGTAGCCTTTGATAAAACTTATAACGGAGCTGCCGATAATTAAGCCTTGCTCCAATTGGGCATCTCTTCCGGCAAGTAAGCCAAGAGAAAAGATGTTATAATTTCCTTTATGCTGTAAAGCCGAACGGCGAGGCAGTTTTTCGATATTGGCTATAGCTACGTCTCCAATAGATTTGATAAGTTCGTTATTTAATAACAATACATCTCCGCTTATGATTTTGATGCGGGTGTAGTCATCACTCTCTTCTAATATCTGTGCTTTCAAGATGCTGCCATCTATCAGTTGAATGGCCTGTTGGCGAAGACTGTCTTGCGCGAAAAGAGCGGAAGAGAACGCAAGGAAGGCTAGGAGGAGAAGGATGTTTTTATTCATTTTTATTCTTTTATGCACTTGAATAAGAATCGCTCATACTTAGAACGAGGACACAGAGCGAGGTGAAGATTCAAAGTGCAACCTCAACTTCAAAGCGCTCAGTTCGCGAATTACGGGAATTGAAAATTGAAGTTGAGGTTGCAAATAAGCTTGTTTTACCTTTTGACAGGAATAAGACTCAAAACATCCAAATTCTCAGGGTTGTCAAAATTCACCTGATAAAAACCATCGTCTCCTATGACTAAGAGAATATTTTGATCTCCAGGAACAACAATTACATCCTTTGCAGAAAAATCATTAAGCGTACTAAGTAACTTCTGGTCCAAGACTAAAGGATTTTCAATGTCAAAGACTTTAAGGCCAGCATCAGCTTCGCACAAAAAGAGATTGTTGTCTTTGATGGACAAACCATGTGGGTTTTCCATTGGAAATGATTTGACGAGATTCGGATTCAGGATATCTGTAATGTCAATCAAATCTAGTTGATTTAATTGGCTTCCGTTACAGAGGGTTCCTCCATGCAAAGTAACATACGCGTAGTTGTCTTTAACAAAAACAGGATCACAGGAAGTCCAATGCTCGTAGCCAGAGAGGTATACTGGGTTTGCAGGATCGGAGGCATCATAAATGAACATGCCTTGCTGAGAACCGATGAACAACTTATCACCAAAAGCATAGAGTGTTTCAATATTCCAACCAACGTTCATCTCCCCAACTTTTGAAGGATTTGTTAGGTCGTCAATAGAAAAGGTATACATATTGGATTGATCAATTGCATAAAGATAATTATCATAAAGACTGAATCGCGCGAGGGAACCTCCGATGCCGTCACCGCCTGTTTTTCCTCCGGATGCTTGGTCGTTGCTTATTTCGGCATTACTAAATAGGATATCATCTCCAAATTGGTTGTTAGCCGTGCTACAATCCACCATCTCCGTTACTTCTTCTTGTTCAACATAAACTAAAATACCTTCTTCAGATGTTCCAAAAGAAGGGAAAACTTCTGTAGTTCTTTTTACCAGAAATGGATTGCTTGGATCATTAATGTCAATAGATAATAAATCAATGTAGTTATCCGCAAGCATGATATCGTTTCGGATGGCAATGTCGACGTTTCCAGGGATGTTTAAAAACCCGATGTTTAGCGGGCTCGACGGATTGCTGTTGTCAAAGATATGGACACCAGCTCTTTTTTCATTTATGAAAATGTAATTGTTGTAAAAATATATTTTGCCCGGGTCTTCTAATTCTCTGGCCTCGTCCATTTGTACAGGGCTCCTGATTTCCTCAAGTGTAGCATAAATCGGAGTTGATTTTACATAAGTTACTTCTCGTTGGCATTTATCCTTTACACAGCTTTGAAGGCTAAATATAAAAAGTACGGCAAGTAGTAGGAATAGTTTTTCAGATTTCATGATATTAATTTTTCATTGTTACAAAGGTGAATCTATTTTCTATAAGATGCTTAGTATACACCAAGCGTATCTTCTTTTTATAGGAAACGGAGACAATAGGAAAATCGTTGGCTGGAGGTTTAAATAAAATTACACGTGATATATTTTACATCAATCCACAAGGCCAATAAGAACGCCATAGTCATCAAAAAATGCTTCCTTATTTTTCATTTCCAATACATGCATCAATTCACCTTCATAAGCTAATTCTAAGTCAGGAATCGTTTGGGTAGTTCTGACCTCAATTTGACCTTTGTCAAGTTGTGCCCGTCTCCAGCGATATGTTTTTTTCATTCGATCTAAAATCTGTTCATTGATTTCCACATGATTTTCGTTGGGTTGAACAGCGGTAGCTTCTTCCATTGCTAGGTTGTTTCTAGCTATGAGTTTTCCGTTTTCGATAATGAAGTAGGCCGTGTGCAAATTGTTATTGTCATTCGGTAATAATTGAGCGTACATGACCAATTGTAAGTCTTCTTCATTTTTCAGCATGCCTTCACGGAAGGTAGCTCCACGCCACTTCAAGTCAATAATTAGAGATTCTTCACCACGTTTTAATACCAAGTCAGCCTTTCCTCTAACCGGAAGGTCCAGAAATTCCCCATTCAAATCCTGTTCTGTTTCTACTACGGTCCATCCGTTTTTCTGAATGGCAGTGACCAAACTTAGCGCAGCATATTTTACTTTGTTGATGAAATCAAACTTCTCAGGTTCACGGCCATACATCAAGAGAACAGCCCCTTCCTGCCGGAGGCGTTTTGGTGCTTCAATGTCAATCCAATTATATATTTTTTCTTTTCCCCACTTTTGAATACCATCCTCTTCCAGGAGTTTTTCAAAAAGGCGATGCGCCAAATTTCCTTTTAAAGTATTATCTGCAATAACACTTAGAATAGAAGATTTGCGTAAGCGTAATTTATGTCGAAAAACCCATTGGTAAGGATAATAGAAAAGGTTTTCAAGGCTCGTCAAAGTCTCACTCTCTCTTGGGGCCAAATCCTCTGGTCTTTCTACTTCAAAGAAAGCCTGTTGGATACCTAACTGACGGAAGTCCATTGTTACTTCTTTGGGTAAAGTAAAATGTGTTTCGAAATTAGCCGTCGTTGTAGGATCAGCTAAATCCAAAGTGATGTTTTCAATTCCCTCTAGTCCTGCTTCCATTTCTTCAAAAAGAGGATGGGTGAAAACAGTACCGCCGTTCACCATTTCAGGTATAACTAAGATCAATTGCTTCTTCGCAAACAAGACCGGACGTGGTCGTTGCCACAATAGCGCGTTGTTTTTTTGTTCAGGTGCAACTAGCGTAATGCCTTTTTCCGAAAGGTAAGTCAGTTCCGTATGGTACCAACGAGAGAAAAAGTGTTCATATTCGTTTCTTGAAAAGCTCCACCATAACAAAGATTCTACGGGGCTGGTAATTGCTGAAGTATTGTGAATAAAAGGCAGGTGTTCACATTCTTTATCCTTGAATAGAATAGGTGTTGGTTCATAAACAGTACGAACGATTCTTTCTAATTCAAGGTAAGAAAGAAACTGATCCCTTTTGGGAAGTGCTTCTAGGAAGTCTACGATTCTGCGAGACTGTTCACTCAATACCAATAGGTTATTGTTTTTCAAAGGAGACTCTTCAAAAATTGTATAAGCCCATTTGATTAGGTATTCAAAAATTTCGATTACATCTTCTTTTGGTACCGATTTGTTGATGTCGTAGCGTGTGCGATCAAACCAAAAATTGTATTGGGCACGAATAGCATTGGGATCGACGCTTTTGTCTGTTTCAGCACGTTCTTCTATTTTATCAAAGTAGCCCTTTATCATTCCAAACCAGTTGGCACTTTTCAAACCAGGAGTTTGTGCCATTTGCATTGCTATCTGAGCAGACAAATCCCTAGCTAAGGGTTTAATGGACAAAGAAACAAATTCCAGAATTTTGAAAGGGTCAACCGGATTCCATAAAAAGGCAGTGACTAGTTTTAATATCTGCAGACTTGGTCGTGCAAGAGAAGCGGACAGTATCCCGAGACTAGGAAGTCCTTCTTGAATGAAGGCATTATCCAACACTCGGTTCTTTTCAGGAATCAAACAAAGTGGTCTTAAACTTGGATTTAATCGAAGTAGTTGAGCTATATACTCAGCAGCTTGAGTATCTCTCTTTGCTCGAAGGATGAGTAAACTACCATCGTTTTTCAGACTTGGTTTTTCTTTCCAATCTACTTGGCGACTCAGAATCTTTTTAAATAAGTCCAAGTCAGATTGACCGTCAATGGAGGGCGTTATAAATTCACTACGCTTAATCCCTTTGGCTTCTAATTTATTTAACAATTTAACTACATGACTCGCTAATAGCTCATCAGGTTCATTGCAAATGATTTCTGTAAAAGGAATGTTGTGTTGATCAATGTTTTGAAGGAGCGCTACGAATCTATCAGCAAAGCCCGCGGATAATTTTAAGTTCACTTCTTCATCTTCCAACAAAGCCTCAATTTTTGCTAAGGTTTTTAAACGCTTAGGAGTATCCTTTTTTATTTCAAAATTCCAACCAGCGGCTAAGAGTTCATCCCGCATTTGCAGTAGGGTAGCAGCGGCGGCTAATTGATCTGTGTCGAGCGTTGCTTTATAAAAAACGTCCTCATTCTCTTCAGAGAAGTTCAATAAAGCCTGTCGGTATTCTTCTATTCTAAGATGCTGATTATTGTTTGGGTGCCCACTGAGGCCACAATGGATTTCGAGTGTTTTGAGTAGCCCTTTTGGACCAAGTTGCCAAGTTGCTTTTTGTGCTTCTGGGAAAACGGGGTTGTCGAATTCGAGGCCGAAATGTAGTTTCATAGGTGATGTTTATTGTCTCTAGGAGCGTTTACTAATCTAACGGGAAAGGCGCTACGTTTTTTAACGATTAGAAGACTAACGCTTTGCGTCGTTGCGGTGAAAAATCATTCATCCAAAATAAGGTACTCCGTTTCCGTCCCCATCCGAAAAAAGGCTTTGTTCATATCGTCCTCCGTATGAGAATGATAGTAACTCGATAGAAAGAAATGCCCCTCGTTTAAAGATCGGGTATAGTGTTCTTTTGTATTTGCCACTAGCAAACTGCGGCTATGCTCTGGGCCTCGAAGCGAAGATAACAATAATGTCTCTTGTGGAGAAGCCCAGGGTTGAATCAGCATTTTTTTAGGCGAATTTTGCCATTGGGTGATGCTCTTATTGGTTCCTTTTCCGGAAGCTTCATCCATTTTATCAATGTACCACTGATGACGATTTTCAAATTGCTGATGATTGGTGGCGATAACGCTTAGTCGAACTATAATAGTTAATAGAAAACCATACAGCACCCACTTTTGATTTTTCACCAAAGGAAGAATATCGAACAGCAATGGAATGCAAACAAGTATGGTCAATGGCAAATAGTTAACTTCTGCGTAGAATCGATAATTCGTTTTAGGGGAACCTAAATGAAGCAGTAACAAAAAGGCCACATTTCCACCGATAACCATTAGGATTTTCAATAATGGAAATTGTACTTGTTTTCTTTTTTTGATAAAAGCATATAGATAGCCTATCACAACGAGCGCAAAAGCAAGGACGTAACCATAATAGTATTCTATACATTTTGCTAAGAAAATTTTATTCGCAGGAATGTCCAATAAATTTGGAAGATAGGTCTCCAGGTTTTTATTAAACTCTTCTATTTTTCCAATATCATAACCAGAGATGAAAAACTTGCTATGTATAAAGGCAAAAAGGAAGAGGCATCCAAAGAGCAAGTAGTATCTCCAGTGCCTTAATTCTTTTATGCTAAACCAAAAGAAAACAAAGCAATAGAGGAAGTAGGTTGCTATCAATCTTGAACCAGAGAGAATTGGAATCATAAATAAAACCAGACCGAGCATTGTCCATTTGTTCTCTAAATTAGGATCTTTTAATAAAATGGCCCACCACAATAGTAGCAAAGCAGATCCCTGATATAACTCAGGCGGCAAAAAGTAAAAACTGTCCAGCACCATAAGGGTAAAGAAGAACAAATGCACCCAGCCGAGAAAGTCGTTTTTGCACCAGCGTACAATGGCATAATGGATGCCTCCAAAAAAGAGGATGAAATTTATGGAGTAGCCTATCAGGACAATCTTCAGGGGTAGTTTCAGGTAAATGGCACTTAGGGCAAGAATCTGAGTGAATGGATTGGTCAATCTATAATGGTATATTTTAAAAGTACCCTGATTGATCAATTTTTCCAATTGAAATGCGCCATCGAGAAAGATTGCACGTTCTTTATAAAACACAATCGCCATTATTAGTAAGATCAACCAACTGAGGTAGCCCAATTGCCGAAAGCGCGGAGAAGAAAATTGATATGGTGCAGTGTTCATTATCTTAATTTAACTGGATATGTCATGGAAGCTCATTACATTTGTCCTGCAAATGTATATTTTAAAATTGATTTTATGAATTCAAAAGTATTCAAGTCCTTGTGGATCGCCATTATCTGTTGCTTATCATTTTCTGCTTCAGCTGTAGTCATGGTAAAAGCTGTAAGTGTGGACAGCTTGACAGCTTCAAACAAAGACATTCAGCCACAAGGCCAAGAAGCGCTAAAAGAGTCGACCCTAGTAACGAAGGGATGGAAAAGTAGTAAAAGATTCAAGCGGGTAAAGCGACTTATAAAAAGAGTTTTTAAGAAAAACAACTCTTTTGGAAATGTACTCGCTTCCGGGAAGTTCAGATTGGGTGCCTTGCTTTTATTGATAGGAATCATTGGAGCTATAGTTATCAATATTTTCACCCTAGCACAGATCTTTGGCTGGCTTGCGGGCATCATCGCTTTAGCAGGTTTGGTGTTAATGATCTGGAGTTTGATAGAGCATAGCTGATTTTTATGAAAATACTCCAGCTCACCAAGAAATTTCCATATCCCATAAAAGATGGTGAAGTCATTGCGATCCACAATCTAAGCAGTTCATACAAAGCATTGGGTGCAGAGCTTACTTTGCTTTGCATGAATACGCCTAAGCATTATTTTAAAATCGAGGATCTTCCGGCAGACTACCAAGTTTATAAATCCATCCACGCCGTAGATGTGGACAGTTCTGTAAAACCAATTTCGGCGTTTTTAAATCTTTTCACAAGTGAGTCTTATCACATTAGCCGCTTCGACTCTCCAGCTTACCATGAAAAATTAACAAACATTTTACAAAAAGAAACTTTTGACATTATTCAGTTAGAGACCTTGTTTCTTACACCTTACATAAATACGATTCGGAAATACTCAAAAGCTAAAATTGTCCTTCGTGCGCATAACATCGAGCATGAAATCTGGGAACGCATAACGAAGAATACCATCTTTGCACCCAAGCGTTGGTATTTAAAACTACTTAGTCGCCGTCTGGCTATTTATGAAAAAGAGCAATTGAACAATTGTGATTTACTATTACCCATTACCCAAAGAGACCTGAATTTTGCTCGTCAGTTTGGTTTCAATAAAAAGGGATTGGTTACGCCAATAGGTCTTGATGCCGCCGATTATCAGGTAGACAATTCCAGTTTTCAAAAACAACTATCGCTTTCTTTTATCGGTTCCCTAGATTGGATGCCCAATGTAGAAGGACTGAATTGGTTCCTAGATAAAATCTGGACAACAGCTAAAGAAAAACATCCAACAATATCCTTACATCTTGCCGGAAGAAACACCCCGGACTCCCTTTACAACTTAGAAAGCGATCAACTCAAAGTGCTTGGCGAAATCCCTGATGCGAAGGCTTTTATCAATGCGCATTCTCTGATGTTAGTGCCTCTGTTGAGCGGCAGCGGCATGCGGGTGAAGATACTGGAAGGGATGGCTTTGGGGAAGGTTGTTTTATCTACAACCGTTGGTCTGGAAGGAATCATTGGGAAGCACAAAGAAGAGTTCCTGGTGGCTGATACTCCTGAAGAATTTATGGCAGCGTTGGATTATTGTTATAAAAACCCGGAGGCGATGAAGCGGATAGGAGAGGCGGCGCGGAAGGTGATTTTGGAGGAGTATGATAATGGGGCTATTGCTGGGCGGGTGTTGGAAGCTTTTGGAGATATGGAGTAGGCTCAATTAACAAAAGTTATTAAAGGTGAAAAACATCCAATAAAAAACCGTCTAGACAGTTAAAGCTCTGAAAGAAGATTGAGTTTTTAATAAACTATACCTGCCTTTAAAACGATAATTCAAGTGGTTTAAATGACTAAGAAATATTTTCTAACATTAATTTTGGGAATAACTTGTAGTTTGATTTTAAGCGCTCAGTCAGAGCGTATAAAAAAGAATAGCATCGTAATTTTTTATACGCCAACCTTTTCTAAAACCAATCTAATTGACAATAATAGCAGTTGGGTTTCAGATCAATTTTTTTTGTCAAAAAAGCCAACAAGTTCTTTCACAGGGTTTCAAATTGGGTTTCGTTATTCAAGATATCTTTCTAAAAAGGTAAACATTTTCTTAAGTTATAGCTTCACACAAAAAGGCCAAGAGACTTCTCATTATTTTAATTCCTTTGGACGAGATCCGGCAGATCACAATCCTGGCTGGGGAGGAGGCTCTTGGGATGTAAGATTAACAACCAATGAATTTATCCTTGGATCAGAATACCAACTATATCTTAATAAGAAAGGTAATTTGTCTGTAGGAATTAAAGTAGGAATTCCTGTAGATGTGTATCAAAACATGATCATACAAGACTATTTAATTGAAGCGAAAACAGGTCTTAAGAGAAACAGTTGTTGTAGCCTAGGGGGGGATTTACCAAGAGAGGAATGGATGAACAATCTAAGAACGAAGTTCAAAGATAGAGAGTTTAGGCTTGGGTTGGTATTAGGAAGCCCTATCTATTTAAAGCTGATCGGAGATTTAATTTGGTTAAATGTAACTCCTGAAATAGAGTTTCTATCTAATTTAGTAGATGCAGGACCAGATATTCACAATGTAAAACAAGGAAATATATTTACTGCAGGCCTGCAATTTGGAGCGAGTGTTCACTTTTAAACAATAGCATTGAGACATCTAATATCTTTTTTGATTCCTTTCTTTTTCCTAGTTCAACTACAAGGTCAATTGCATATTGGTGTCTCTGGTGAAGTTAGCTCGAATCAAGCTCTTTTCTCAAGTGATGGCGTCGTGGCTGGAGATGGGAAGAAAAGATCGGACAGATTAGCTGGGTTTTCTATTTCACCTTTTATTGGACTACCTATCTCTAAAAATGATTTCATTTATATTGAAAGTTCATATGTTCAGAAGGGATATAGATTTAAGCTGCACAATTATTTTGATCAGAAAAGTGCAATTTCAAAAAATAGGTTTCATTATCTCTCCTTGAATCCCATTTATTCCCATAATCTAAACTTAAAAAAAAGAAGCAAAAGGAAACCATATCAAGGGCTATATACGCTCTCGGGGCTTTTCCTAGGCTATAAACTTCATTCGAAATGGAAACCTGCGGGTGGTCTTATTGAGGAAGCAGATCCATCATTCAACTCAATTGATTTTGGATTTATATTTGGGACTAGATATATAAAGCATCAATCAAAATGGCGAGCCTGTTACGTTGATATCCGTTACTATCATGGCCTGAAAAATGTTGCGGATAACCCACGAACTGAAGCCTATCACAGAAGCCTTGCCTTAGGTATTGGTTATCTCTTTGTAACGAGAAAAAAGAGGTAACCTCCGCATTATGGCTATCGACAACCAAAGAATAAGTTTTAGCAACCACTAATGAGAAATTCTTCTTCGTACATAGAATTCTATAGCTCCTCTTATTCGTATACCCTCCTAATTTATTGATCCAATCTATTGCAAAAAAGAGGAAATAGACAATTAAGCCCAAAATATTCCCTAATTTGCCCCCATAAAAAAGCACTCAATATTTTGATCCTCTTTCACTTTCTTTTCTGGCTTTGCGTAAGCTGCCTCGTACACAGTTATATCGTGTATCCGATGTTGCTGCGCTGGTGGGCAAGTGACTTGGAAAGTAATGCTGATTACTTTGAGAAAGAAGAAGAATGGCCCCTTGTTTCGGTTATAATGGCCGCTTACAATGAAGAAGCCGTTTTGGAAGAAAAAATGCAAAGTTTATTGAACCTGAATTATCCCAAAGACCGACTGTCTTTTTATGTCGGATCGGATTGCTCCAGTGATAGAACAAATTCCATTCTTTCTGCTTTAGCCGAAAAAGAACCTAGGCTTCATTTCTATCCGTTTACAGAGCGGCAGGGGAAACCTGGAGTCGTTAATAATCTAACAAAGTCAGCTTTCGCCAAAAACGGGAAATCAGCAGCACATCTCTTCCTAATGACCGATGCAAGTGTAATGTTACAAAAGGAAACGCTGAAGCAATTGGTTCGTCATTTTAAAGATCCGGGTATCGCACTGGTGGATAGCCATATATTAGGAACTAATCTTCAAAAGCCTGGCATTTCGCAATCAGAAAATAGCTACGTGGATAGTGAGGTGAAACTTAAGAATAGAGAAGGCTTACTTTGGGGTACGATGATTGGTCCATTTGGCGGCTGTTTCGTATTGCGTTCTAATTTTTACCACAAGGTGCCTACCAACTTTCTGGTCGATGATTTCTTTATTGCTTTTAAAGCAATGCTCCAAGGAGGTAAGGCCATTAATGACTTGAAAGCACTTTGTTATGAATCGATCTCTCAGGATATAAATGAAGAGTTTCGTCGAAAAGTGCGTATTTCTACAGGTAACTTCCAAAATTTAACTACTTTCGCCGGAGTTTTAAGAAAGCCTTTTTCGCCTTTGGGTTTTGCTTTTTTATCTCATAAAGTATTGCGATGGATCGGGCCCTTTTTTATTTTATTGAGTTTGATCATCGCTTTGTATTTCGCCTTTAATGGCAATAGCCTGTATCAAATCATTTTGATGGCTTACCTCGGGATACTAGTTGTAATTCCTTTGTTAGATAAAATACTGCATACCTTTAAGATACACATTATGCCTTTCCGCCATGTTCGATATTTCATGGCCATGAACCGGGCACTATTTGTTGGCTTTTTTAAGTTTATGGCAGGAGTTGAAAAGGGAATTTGGGAACCAACCCGACGCGAGGACGAAGTTAAGGGGACACACTAAGGAATATACATGCGCTACGAGAGAAAATACAGACTAGAAATAACCCACCTTTCTGTGGTGGAACAAATCGTAAAGAACCATCCGGCTTCTTTTACCAAGGCTTTCCCTGACAGAAAAGTCAATAACATTTATTTTGATACACCGAGTTTGAATTGTTATCAAGACAATCAGATGGGGGTTTCTCAACGGAAAAAATTCAGAGTTCGTTGGTATGGTGATGCTGAAAGTACTGTAGAAAACCCAACACTAGAAGTCAAAATAAGAGATAACGCGCTAGGATATAAAGAGGTCCATGAACTTCCGTCTTTTGACTTGGACCACCTCTATCCCCTTACACGTAATGTGAATAGCCAATTTGGCAACCTCATGAAACTCCAACCCGTTCTCTACAATTCCTATGAACGCTCTTACTATGAATCCTTCAATCATAAAGTAAGATTGACCATTGACCGAGAGATGAAGTTTCGTTCGGCCTGTGTAAGCCCACTTAGCAATCAAACCGTAATGGAAGACCCCGCGGTCGTCGTCGAAATCAAATATGCCTCTAACCTAGAGACATGGGCCACTGATATGATGCAGTACATTCCTTTCCGAATGACGAAAAACTCGAAATACGTCAATGGAATAGATATTCTGTCTTTCGTTTAGGGGAACAGGGTTCTATTGAATTGAATTGAAGAAGCATCGTGAAACTCCCTTCATTCGTAAAAAAACGCTATTTTCGCCCTCCAATTAATAACTACAAGTAATTTAGGTAACATTACTTATTTAAATCGCGTGTACTTATATGTACAAATCGTAGGTGCTTGCGAAAAGCAAACGCGCCAATACGTTTTTTAATCACACAGAGGCCACAGAGAACACAGAGCAAACGTATTAAACGCAATCGCTCTACGGACTCTATGCTCTCTGTGTGAGAAACCGCAAACAATGAGGCAGCATTAGACCCCTCCACGCATTTTCAAAATTAACCACCAAACACAACAACAATGGATTATCAACCCAGAGAAATCGAAGTCAAATGGCAGAAGTATTGGGAAGACGCTCAGACTTATAAGGTCGATAACAAATCGGATAAACCTAAATTCTACGTACTTGATATGTTTCCTTACCCATCTGGGGCCGGACTGCACGTAGGTCACCCACTCGGTTACATCGCTTCTGACATATTCTCCCGATACAAAAGGTTGAAAGGTTTTAATGTCTTGCACCCAATGGGTTATGATGCTTTTGGTTTACCTGCAGAACAATACGCCATTCAAACCGGTGTCCATCCTGCTCGTTCTACCGATGACAACATTAAGATGTATCGAAAGCAGTTGAACAATCTTGGTTTTAGTTTTGACTGGAGTCGTCAAGTGAAAACCTCAGATCCATCTTATTATAAATGGACCCAGTGGATTTTCCTTCAGATTTTTGATCATTACTTCGATAATACTGCTAATAAAGCGGTCTCTATTCCTGACTTAAAAGCCGCTTTCGCAAAAGATGGAAATGCAGCTATTAATGCGGCAACTACTCAGACCGCTATTTTCTCTGCGGACGAATGGAACGCAATGTCCAAGAAAGAACAAGCGGAGATTTTAATGAATTACCGTTTGGCTTATCGAAAAGTCACTTATGTAAATTGGTGTGAAGCCTTGGGAACGGTATTGGCAAACGATGAAATCAAAGATGGATTCTCAGAACGTGGCGGTCATCCAGTAGAGAAACGTCCGATGTTGCAATGGTCTTTGCGGATCACTGCTTATGCAGAGCGAATGATAAAGTCTTTGGATAAATTGGAATGGTCTGATGCCTTAAAGGCAATGCAAAAAAACTGGATTGGTCGTTCGGAAGGTGCGCAGTTGTTTTTCAACATCGCTGATTCGGAAGAGCAAATTGAAGTCTTTACCACCAGAGCAGATACAATTTATGGTGCTACCTATTTGGTCTTAGCTCCAGAGCATCCTTTGGTTGAGCAATTGACTACTCCGGAACAAAAAGCAGAAGTCAAAGATTATTTGGCTTATGTGAATACCCGTTCGGATATAGACCGTCAAGCGGAGAAAAAAGTAACAGGAACTTTCCTTGGAGCTTATGCCAACAATCCTTTTACAAATAAGAAAATTCCAATATGGATAGGGGAGTACGTCCTCGTGGATTATGGAACTGGTGCCATCATGGCCGTACCTAGTGATGACGATAGAGATAAAGCTTTCGCTACAAAATTCGGTTTGGAAATCATAGACGTGGTTGACAAGTCGATGTACCCAGAGGCGTCCTTGAGTGACAAGTTAGGAAAGATGATCAACTCTGATTTCCTAAATGGAATGGAAGTGAAGAAGGCGATCAAGTCAATGAATTATGAAATTGAGAAAAGAGGAATTGGTAAAAAGATCATCAACTATAAGTTGAGAGACGCCAATTACTCTCGTCAAAGATATTGGGGCGAACCATTCCCTGTGCAATATGATAAAGAAGGTATTGTTCACTCAATGGAGGTATCAAAGCTACCATTGGAGTTGCCAGACCAAGATGACTTCAAACCAGCTTCTAGTGGAAAATCCCCTTTAGCAAGAAATGAAGATTGGGTCAATGAGATTCCTGATTTTACTCGTGAGACAGATACGATGCCTGGCTTTGCGGGTTCTTCTTGGTACTTCCTAAGATACATGGATGCTAACAATGACGATGCTTTTGCTGGTAAAGAAGCGATTGATTATTGGCAAGAGGTAGATTTGTACGTTGGAGGAACAGAGCATGCCGTTGGTCACTTGATGTACTCTCGTTTCTGGCATAAGTTCTTGTTCGACAAAGGTTTAGTGCCAACCAATGAGCCGTTCCGAAAGTTGATTAACCAAGGAATGATTCAGGGCGTTATTGAAACCATGTATTTGCAAAAAGAGAAAGAAGAAGGCTTCGCCAAATTTGCCTGTGCTGATATTGCTAAAGCAAACGGAAAGGAAAAGTATACAAATATTCCAGTTCACGTTGACTTCGTTCAGAACTATGGAGACCAGGGTTCTTATTTGAATTTGGAAAGCATCAAACAGTTTATAGAGTGGAGGCCAGAATTTAATGATGCGATTTTTGAATGCGGGAATGGTCTTTTCCATAAAGGTGTTTTTACCCCAAGCGGAGAAGAAGTCGATGCACATTTGATTACAAAATCAGAGGTCGGGAAAATGTCCAAGCGTTATTTCAACGTAGTGAACCCTGATGACGTGGTGGCTCGATATGGTTCGGATTGTTTCCGAATGTATGAAATGTTTCTAGGACCGGTTGAGCAATCAAAGCCTTGGGATACCAAAGGAATTGATGGCGTTTCCAAGTTTCTTCGAAAGTTCTGGAGCTTATTCAATGATCGAGACAATGGTTTCGAGGTCGCTGATGGAGAACCAACTAAGGATGAATTAAAAGTATTGCACACCGCCATTAAGAAAGTAACGGAAGACATCGAACGATTCTCTTTCAATACTTGTGTAGCTGCTTTTATGATTGCGACTAATGATTTAATCAAATTAAAATCCAACAATAGAACGGTATTAACTGACTTGGTGAAACTGATTGCTCCTTTTGCACCGCACATGGCAGAGGAACTTTGGATGCAATTGGGCCATGAAGCTTCTGTTCATGCAGCTGATTATCCTCTTTTTGATGAAAAGCACTTGGTAGAAGATGAGGTGGAATATCCAATTTCTATTAATGGAAAAACAAGAGGAAAGGCGACTTTTCCTTCTACGGCTTCTAAAGACGAATTGGAGAAGTTGGCGATGGATTTAGAAGTGGTTAAGAAATGGACGGAAGGAAAAACAGTTCGTAAGATCATTGTTGTTCCTAAGCGAATGATAAATGTGGTGGTGGGATAACCTTTAGTATTCCTGCTCAATTGCTCAAGTTGTTAATCAAACGGTTTATCAATACAGACACTTTAGTTTTTGGTATGGATGAGACAATAGAGCGCCGTTGGGGACCAAAAATCAAAGCTCGTGGTATTTACCGTGATGCGGTTC
>JBLHRR010000002.1:0-129925 GCA_047626155.1 Saprospiraceae bacterium
TGAAAATCAGGACATTCAATTGCGTTTTCAGGATGCCATTCAAATTGGTTCCGGAGATGTCATCGTTCCAAGTGAACGTCGCTATCGTTTGCGATTAGTTAAATTAGAATTTTAGAATTTTAGAATTGAAGAATAAATGTCTGCTTTAAACAGACTCGTTCCCTATTACGAAATAAAAGAAACAATGAATACAATGGATGGAAGAAACCTCATCGGATACCAATACTCTGCGCTGACCAAAGAAATCATGGAAGCCATTAATCCGGAAACACAAAAGCGATTGGATGGTCAGTTCTTTGCGGCCAGCCCTGAAGAAATAGATCAGGCACTTGAGTTGGCAACTACCGCTTTTGAAACCTATAAAAATACCAGCGGACAGCAAAGAGCTGCTTTTCTTAACGCCATTGCGGACGAAATTTTAAAACTTGGAGATCGTCTTATTGAGCGCTCCATGAAAGAGTCTGGTTTGCCTAAAGGCAGAATCACAGGAGAACGAGGACGTACGATAGGACAGTTACGGTTATTTGCTCAGGTAGTTGCTGAAGGTTCTTGGGTGGAAGCCAGTATTGATACTGCTATTCCTGATCGGACACCTTTCCCTAAGGCTGATATTAGAAAAATGTTGCTACCAGTAGGGCCAGTCGTTGTTTATACCGCCAGTAATTTTCCCCTTGCTTTTTCTACCGCAGGTGGGGATACCGCTTCGGCACTGGCTTCAGGTTGTCCCGTTGTTGTTAAAGCGCACGAATCACATTTGGGCACTAATGCAATGGTTGCTTATGCGATTCAACAAGCAGCACATAAAACAGGAATGCCGGACGGTGTTTTCTCTTCGCTCAATGGCACAGGACCTAAATTGGGTCAATATCTGGTAAAACATCCAGCTGTGACTTCAGTTGCCTTTACCGGATCTTTCAGCGCCGGGAAAGCCATTTTTGATGCAGCGACTAATCGTAAAAAACCAATTCCTGTTTTTGCAGAAATGGGAAGTGTGAACCCAGTTGTTTTCTTACCGGAAATACTGAATGAAAAAGCGGAGGAACTGGCTCAGCAATATGCGGGTTCTGTGACCTTAGGAGCGGGACAGTTTTGCACGAATCCGGGATTATTGATAGTCCCCGAAGGAGAAGCTACGGATACCTTTATTGAACATTTGGCAATAGCCATGAACGGAAAGCCAGAGGACGTCATGTTAAATGAGGGCGTATGTAACAATTATTTTACAGGAAAGGAAAAGATGCTTAAGATTCCTGGCGTCCGGCAAGAAGGGATTGAAAAGAAAGACAGAACAGGTTGGAGGGGCCAACCGACTCTAGCCTCTGTTTCTGCAAGTGACTTTATGGCTCATGCCGCAGAATTACAACATGAGGTTTTTGGTCCGTTTACACTCCTTGTAAAATGTTCAGATATGGAATCTTGTGTCAATGTAGTTAAAGTGTTAGATGGTCAATTGACAGGAACCATCATGGGGCAAGAAAAAGAAATAGTAGCTAATCGTTCTTTAATATCCGCTTTGCAAAATAAAGTAGGTCGCTTATTATTTAATGGAGTGCCTACGGGTGTGGAAGTATGCCACAGTATGCATCATGGTGGTCCCTATCCTGCTACTACAGATAGTCGTTTTACTTCAGTTGGAACAGCAGCCATCAAACGTTTTGCACGGCCAGTAGCATTTCAAAGTTGCCCCGCGGGACTATTGCCCGCACCGCTGCAAAATAAAAATAGCGACAATGTCTGGCGCCTCTTAAACGGAGAATGGTCGAATGGCGATTGTTAAATTTTAGAACTCAATAAAACCAACGAGTATGAAGAGCATAAGGCCCAAACTTAATTTATCGTATTATTTTTTCCTTTTAGGTATGTTGCTATTTTTGGCTGCTTGTCGTGCCTCTGATTGTGGCTGTCCTCAGTAAAAGACTGATTCTCATGTACCTGATTGGTTCTAAACCAAAATCCGTTTTATCCGTTAAAGGGCTAAGGAAACAGCAATTAATGCTGGGTCTCCCTTATCTAGAATTATAGCTATATCAATATGAGAGGAGTTTGGAAAATTGTGACTATTACGGGTATTCCAGTACAAATCCACTGGTCGTTCAGCTTTTTATTTTTTTGGGTGTATTATGAGGGGAATCAAAATGGGCTCTCGTGGAATGAAATGTTCACCTTTGCTTTATTGCTTGCTGCTCTGTTTACCTGCGTGGTTTTGCATGAGTTTGGTCACGCGCTAGCTGCGCGTCGTTACGGGGTTTCTACCAAGGATATAACACTTTCTCCAATAGGAGGCGTTGCTCGATTGAATAGATTGCCAGAAAAACCAGTACAGGAATTTGTAGTAGCCATAGCAGGACCATTAGTGAACATTGCTATTGGTTTAGCAATTGGGATTGTATTCTTAATATTTTCAATCAGGTTCTTACCTCGTTTTTCTACGAACCCAACACAGGCCTTTAGTAACCCTGATAATTTTTTTCAATGGTTATTTTTCCTCAATATCGTTTTAGCCGTTTTTAATTTGCTTCCTGCTTTTCCTATGGATGGGGGTAGGATGCTTCGATCACTTCTGTCAATAAAACTAGGACGTTTGAAGGCTACAAGAGTAGCATCCTTGATTGGTCGGGTGATTGCTATATTATTGTTAATGGTTGCTATTTACAACGGAGACATACTGTTCGGTTTTGTAAGCCTTTTCGTTTTCTTTATGGCCGCGCACGAATATTATATGGTTCGGATGGATGATGTTTTGGCGAATAAAAACATCGGTGACTTGAACCAGCAGAGTGATTTTACGCTGCTCCGGTCAGAGGCGAAAATGAAAACAGCTATTGATATTTTTTCAAAAGGAAATGAAAAGAATTTTTTGGTATTAGATGAAGCAGAAAAGCTTTGCGGTGTATTGGAGGAACAAGCAATTCAAATGGTAATAAACGGGGAAGGTATAGGTAGTCAGATTAAAAATCACGTAAAAAACATAAACGGAGCAGTGTTGTTAGACGATAGACTGGGTGTCGTTTATTCTAGGATGGATAATCCAATTTACCGGGTTTTACCCATTTATGATGCAGGGGCCTTGGTGGGGGTTATAGACTTAGATCGGCTCAATCGCTTTGTCAAAAAGAAGGTGCGTACCCGTTTTGCAATATAAATTTCTTCTTGTCTGAGGACTTGACTTTAAAGAGGCTAAAAAAATACTTACCGGTTTATACAAGGAGTAAAATCGGTAAGTATAATGGCGTTTATTAAAGAGCCATCTGCTTTTTAACAGCTTCCGACACATCCTCCGATTCCACATAAAGAATGGCATTGTAAAAACTGGAATCAAAAATAAAAGCAAAGATTTGTGCTTTCCCAACTTCTTTAATTGCTTTTTCCACCTGAGTAAATATAGGCAAGTATAAATCTTCCCTACTCCTCAACATTTTTTGTTCGTCCTCCTGTCTGCGTTTAAAAATTTCTTGTTGCTCTGCTTCCAAAGCAGCATATTTTTCCTCTGCTGCTTTTTTAGAAAATATTCCAGTGCTATAGTCTTGCTCAAAACTATTTGCTTTCGTATCAAGTGCTTTTTGTAATTTATCTGTTGTTTCCACCAGTTGATTGCGGTAATTAACCAACTCTTTATCTATTTGTTTAGCCGCAGGAAGTTCTGCAATAAATTTTTGAGAATTGATATGTCCAAATTTTTGAGCAAAAATGGAGCTGTTGAATAAGAAGAGTAAAAAGAAAATAAAGCTAAAGAATCGTGTAGATTTAATCATTATTAAGTTGTTAGTGAGTTACAAATTTAGCCTAGTATTTCCGTTTATTAAAGTTAATTTATATTTTTAACGAAAGTATAAATGTCTTCACGGCTATTTATACATCAAAACAACGGACTTTTTAACTAATTAAAAACAAACTATTATGGGTTTATTCGACTTTATTAAAAAATTATTTGGCGGTGTAGCTGATACTACTGGCGATATTGCTGGAGGAGCAGTAGACATGGCGAAAAATGGATCTAAAGCAGCTGCGGATGGTGTAGGAGATTTAGCTGACAAAGCAGGCGATTTAGCAGATGGTGCCGTGGATATGGCGGGCGATGCATTGTCAGGAGCAAAAGATATGGCAGGCGACTTGGTGGACAAAGCTGGTGACTTGGCAGAAGGCGCAGCCGAGATGGCAAAGGATGTCGGAAGTACTGTGTTAGACAAAGCAGGAGATGCTGCGGACATGGCAAAAAAGGTAGGAGGGGTAGTAATGGATACCGCAGGTGATGCATTGTCGGGAGAAAAAGATGTAGTTGGTGATGTTGTTGCCGACAAAGCGGGAGATGTCGTAGATGCGGTTGATAAAGCAACGGATAATCCTACGGTTTAATTACTTCTGAAACATAGAAAAAAGGGGCGGTGTGTATATCAACACCGCCCCTTTCTATTTGTATGGATTTTGTGAAAAAACTTAACTTACTCGCAAAACCAAGCCCTTTAAATAACTTCCCTCTGGATGAAATAAACTTACCGGATGATCAGGTGGCTGAGATAAATGATGTAAAATACTTACCTGCCTCCCTGCTTCAATAGCTGCTGCCATCAGAGTTGATTGAAACAATTGTCTGTCAATAACCTGAGAACAAGAGAAGGTGAATAAGATACCTCCAGGGGCTATCCTTCGAATGGCTTCTGCATTAATTCTTTTGTAGCCTTTAACTGCATTGTGCCGCTTGGCTATAGATTTGGCAAAAGCTGGAGGATCTAAAACAATTAAGTCGTAAGTCGTTTCCGTTTCTTTAAAATAACGATTGACATCGGCAGAGAAACCTTCATGCTTGTCTACTAATTCAGGACTGTTTGCAACAATGTTCTTACGGCAAAGGTCGATTGCCTTTTCAGAGGCATCTACAGAGTGAACCAACGTAGCTCCAGCTTTTAATGCATAGACTGAAAAGCCACCCGTGTAGCAAAAAGCATTCAGTACTTTTCTCCCCGCAGCATACTTCCCTACAAAGGCCCGGTTGTCTCGCTGATCCAAAAAGAAACCAGTCTTCTGCCCTGTTTGATAATTAATTAGAAAAGAATTTCCATTTTCAAGTACAGCAATTTCATCAACCAATTCGCCGTGAAGCATACCATCTTCCATGGTCCGGGCATAATTACCAGGTAGTGCCTTTTTACTTTTGTCATAAATGGACTGGAGGAGGCTTTCGCCGAAAACAGCTTGAAGCGCCGTTGCTATTTGTTTAATCTGGCGATGCATTCCAATGGAATGACATTGAACCACGGCGGTTGTTCCAAAGACATCTATAATGAGGCCAGGGCAACCATCTCCCTCAGCATGCACCAGCCGATAGCAATCCGTGAGGTCGTTATCAGGAAAGCCAATTTGACTTCTGGTATCATGGGCCTGTTGAATCTTTGCCGTCCAGAATTCCTGAGCTGCCTCTGTTTGTTCAAAAGAAATAATCCGAACCTTTATACTAGCATCCTGATAGTGACCAGTAGCTAGATATTCATCCCGGGAGCTATAGACCTCCACTAGATCACCATCTGAAATGTCTTTATCTTCTTTGGCTACACCACCTGAGAATATCCATGGGTGAAATCGTTCGATAGAGACCTCTCGTTGGGGCCGTAAGGTTAATTTTTTCATATGCTGTTTTCTAAATGAATTGCGAAGGTCGTAAAAAAAACCTGCCTGTTTACAACAGGCAGGTTTTTATGTCTTTTATAATTCATTCGTCATTTAAGAATGAAGCTAAGCGATTAATTTCTTTGCTTGCCCAACCCAATCATCCCGATTTATTCGGCCTGGGAAAAACTGAATAGCGGCTGTAATTTGTAAAATAAGATCAGCATCAAATTGGCTGATTTGTTGGTAGGTGAAAATGCCTATATCGTTCAATTTCTTTTCAATGAAGGGACCAATGCCGTTAATTTTTTTCAAGTCATTTTTTTCACCAACAGTCGCAGATTTAATCTTGCTTCCAATCGCTGAATTAATTGCAGACCGGGCAGAGGCCGTGCGCTCTTCCATCGAGACTTCATCTCCCACCACCGGTTGCTTTGGTTTACTAGTTCCCAAATCTGCCTGAGCGATTTGAATTGTTGATAATGTTTTCTGGAGGCGGTTGTTTTCGCGTTCCAATTGTTCCAGCCGAGATTTTATGGCGATTATACCGCTATCTAAGCTACTACCAGAAGAAGAATGAGTGCCTGAATTGGTGCCTAATTCGGCATGTAAGTTTTGGTTTTCAGCTTCCATTCTGCTGAGTTTTACTTCCAGTGCGTTGATCCGGTTGGTGGTCAGCTCGAAGGTGTCTTGCAAGTGCTCAACATCATCAGATTGAAAAGTCCCTCGGTCAGCCAGAGCAGTCAATTCATCATTTTTGTATTGGAGGTCTGCGACTAGTTTATGAAGTTCATCTACCCGCTCGATGTTCGATGTATTCTCAGCACTGATGCTGGAGGCAACCTGTTTATTGTTTTCTAAATCAGCACTGAGGTGGCTGTTTTCCTCTTCCAATTGACGGGTACGAACTTGAGTTTCTTCCAATTCCTGCTGAGTCCTTTGGATGGCTTCTTCTTTCATTTCCAGTTGTTCTTTATAAGAACCATTTTCAGCACGAAGCATGATGAGATCTTTATCTTTGGCCTGAAGCTCTCTTTTCAATTGGCGTATTTTTCCAGAGCGGGACCATCGGCCGAAGAGTAAGCCCAAAAGCCAGGAGATGAAAAGAAAGCCAATAATATAAAGGCTGTCTTCAACAGACAAGGCTGTGAAGAGTTGGGTGAAAAATTCTTTTAATTTGTCAAGTGTCATAATGTAAAAATTATAAGAGAAAAGTCGTTTGGATCCGGATAGGGTTTAGTCAATTTTAAAATTTACCCGGCGGTTTTTTTGCATATTCTCTGGCCCGTCATTAGGAGCTACAGGTTGTTTCTCTCCTAGGGATGCGGTATTTATTTTTGATTTCATTCCTTCCTTTATGAAAAATTGACGAGCACTATTCGCTCGCTTTTTTCCTAGTTCGTCATTGTAAAAATCATTCCCATCGCTGTCGGTATGGCCGATGATGGTCAGGCCTTTGTCGCTATGTTTATTCATATAGGTAACAACAGAGTCTGCGTAAAGTAAAAAAGCAGAACCAGGAGTAAATACATCAGAGTTTTTTGCAAAGTTAGCATCAGAGTAGGTCATGTCGTGAAAAGAAAATTGAACTTTGGAATATTCATCCGGACGTTCTTCATCAACTGCTGTTGGAAATAAAGAAAAAGAAATAGGTTCAATCAATCGATCTCCTTCAATAGTGTTATAATCCAAGCTGATTCTTTTTTCATCAATACCTCTTGCGATTAATAAGTTACGCACTTTTTCTGCCCTAGCTAATCCAAGGTTTTCCTGAAGGGTATTCTTTAAAGGCGAAGCGGATTCGCCAGTGAGCATAGAACCAGTGATAGTCACCGATCGTTCCGGTTGCTCTTTTAGAATATCAGCTAGAGCATCAAGGAAGGAATTATTACGGGCATTCAAATCAGGCAGGCTTTCTCCTTTAGCAAAAGCAAATTGTTCATAGCCTTCTAGAATTACTTCTTCGCCAAAAGTGAGGTTGAGTGTTTGAGGTCTGCTTTCTACGACGGCGGTGATTTTTTCACCACAGTGATTCTTTATTTTACAAACGTAATAATAGCGGGCAAAGGAAGCCCACATCAGAAAAAATAGAAAGCCAAAGAAGATAGATCTCATGCGTTAGGTGTTGTGTTTTAGGAGTGTTTTCTCTTCCATCCGTAGTATGTTTGTTTGTTGTTTAGAAACTGTAAAATTCGAAATTAATCGAAGAACCATTTATTCCGTACGAGTCCCTAAAAAGATAAATGTACGTATTTACTATTATACCACAAAAAAGGCCCTAATTCTTTTTGTACCTTGCTCTCATAATGAGTAATTCTTTTGAACAGTTACTTACCATTAAAAACAACTATCAATGAATTGGAAGCCATTCGTCAATGGTTTTAAATCTTACCTTATGCTGGAGCGATCGCTGTCGGCGAACTCCATCGCTGCTTATTTGCAGGATGTCTCAAAATTGGAAAGCTATTTTGAAATTCACAAAAAGGATGTTAACCCTAAAGAAGTAAACCGCGAACATTTGGAATCTTTTATTTTCTGGATTAACGATCTGGGACTGGCAGACCATTCTCAAGCCAGATTGATTTCAGGACTTAAAGCTTTTTATAAATACCTTTTAGTTGAAGATATTATTCATGATGACCCCACGGAACTCTTAGAAGGTCCGCGACTCAGTCGTAAGATACCGGAGGTCTTAACTTATCAGGAAATACAATCAGTACTCAGTGCCATCAATTTAAGCACGGATCATGGCGTTAGAAACCGAGCCATGTTGGAAACACTATATGCCTGCGGTTTGCGGGTTAGCGAATTGACTAATTTAAAACTCTCCAACGTATTTGCCAATATTGGTTTCATCAAAGTAACGGGTAAGGGAGATAAAGAAAGGTTGGTACCGATAGGAGAAAGCGCACTAAAGCACATCGAACTCTATATAGAAGGGGTTCGGCGTAAGCAAATGAATATTCATCCCGATCATGAAAATGTATTGTTTTTAAATAGAAGAGGAAAAGGACTTTCCCGGGTTATGGTTTTTATGGTAGTGAAAGAGGCAGTGGCTGACGCAGGCATCATCAAGAATATTAGCCCCCATACTTTCCGACATTCTTTTGCGACACATTTAATTGAGGGAGGAGCTGACCTAAGAGCAGTACAAGATATGCTCGGTCATGAGTCTATTACAACTACGGAAATTTATACCCACCTTGATCGTGATTATCTTAGGGAAACAATTATGACTTTTCATCCGAGGAGTAAAGGCTAGGATAATTAGCACTCCATTTTCCTTTCGTCCAAACTTCCATTTCATTCTGCCGAAGAGTTTCCATAAACAGCTTTCGTGAAATGGCCTTTGCCCCCAGACTTGCTAAATGCTTCGTTTGTTGTTGGCAATCAATTAGATTATATCCTTCCTTTGTAAGGCCTTGAACTAAAGAAATGAATCCAAATTTAGAAGCATTGCTCGCTTTGGCAAACATAGATTCTCCAAAAAAGACCTTACCTAAAGCCAGGCCATATAAGCCACCGACTAGTATTTCTCTTTCCCAGACTTCCACGGAATGAGCGTAACCCAGTTCATGTAAATTAACGTAAGCTTCCAGCATACTTTCTGTGATCCAGGTGCCACCATATTGACCTTTTCTTCTGGCCTCTTGACAGTGGCGCATTACCGTTTCAAAGTTTTGATCATAGGTAACCCTAAACTTTTGTTGGTTGAAATAAGGACGCATGCTTTTGTGTACTTTCAGGTCGTCGGGGTATAGTACAAAACGCGGATCAGGAGACCACCAGACAATGGGGTCTTCCGGATTGAACCATGGAAATATGCCCTGTCGGTAAGCAAGTAGTAATCGTTCGGGAGAAAGGTCGCCACCTACAGCAAGCATGCCGTTGTTATCTGCCAGCTCAGGAGGTGGAAATTGAAGGTGATCTGTGGAGAGTCTGTAAATTGGCAATTGTACGGTTTATAAAGAAGATTCTTTGACGAAGTTATGTGTTTTTATAGTTCCTCAAATAGATATCCAACTCTCCTTCCGTTGCACTACAGTCATTTTTGAAAAACCTATTTGAGGAACACACCTCATTTGTCAAATGGGTAAAAAAGTAATGGCCTTCCCATATGGGAAAGCCATTACTTAAATTTTTGAGAAGTAGTTTGATGTAATATTAGAGTTACTTACTGTGTTCAATAACAGCAGAAAGACCCCTATCTGTCAAACCTTCTTTCATTGGTTGTAAAACATTTTTAGGAGCTGTTTTTACAGTGGCTCTCCCATTGAAGTGAACCATCATAGAACATTGTTCTGCCTGTGTTTCAGAATGCTCCAAAACTTCCATGAAGCATTTAATTACCCAGTCGAAAGTATTCACATCATCATTATAAACAACCAACTCGGCGACATCGCCTACGGTTTCCTTGTCTAACACTAATACGTCTTCCAGTTCGTCAAGGGAAGGGTCGTAACTGTTGAGAGGATATTTTTTTGAGTTCATAAGTTATATTAAGTAGTATTTCAAAAAGAAACAAAGCCCTTAAGCTATTGCTTTTTCCAGGAATGGCACTAAAATATTGCTTTTTTCCCTATTTAGCTAATTCAAGGTTGTTAAAGTAGACTTAATAGCGTCAAAATTTGGCAAATCACCAGCAGATTCTAATACTTCTGCATATTGTACGACACCCTCCTTGTCAATAACGAAAGCAGATCTTTTAGAGACGCCTTTCATATCAAGTACAAAATCTTCGTACAATGCGCCATAAGCACGTGAAACGGTCTTATTAAAATCAGAAAGCAAGGGGAAGTTATAATTTTCGGTTTCTTTGAATTTTTCTAAAGTGAAAAGCGAGTCAACAGAAACAGCCAGGACTTGTGCGTCCACACTTTCGTAGGTGCTGATGTCATCTCGCATAGTACACAATTCGGTAGTGCAAACTCCAGTAAAAGCTAAAGGGAAAAACAAAAGAACCACATTTTTGCCCTTGTAGTTCTCTAAAGATACTTCTGCTTTTTCTGTATTTCGAAGTGTAAATGTCGGGGCCTTATCTCCTTTTTTGATCATTGTATGTATACGTTTTATGGTTGAAAACTACAGAACGCTTAGATTCGCATTCTGTTCATTGGAAAGCGAATATACTGATCTTTTTAATAAGAAGAGTCAAAGGGTTCTTACTAAAAAATCAGTCCAGTACTAAAACGGAGGCTACTCTAATACCGAACAGCCCCAGATCAAAATAGTGGATTATTGAACCTCTGTCGAGGAAATTAGTTTAAGGGATCTAGTACGAACCTTTTGTACCCTTCTCCAGAAGGATTGTTTGTTCTTAATGTGCCACAATCATCTAAAGATTCAGGATGGAAGTTGAGTAGCCATTCTGTTCGGCCGATATAGGACGGGCGGTAAATAAGCCATTCCATGTTGTCATCGGAAGTTTCTAAAAGAGGAACCAACCCGAATCTACTCCATTGGGAAGTATTGCAAATGTCACTTATGGTATATTGGTCATTTTCATAGACTTCGTCGGTGTTGAAATCCAGCCTACTTAGGGCACGTGTAAGGTTTGTTACATCTTCATTCGTAGGGCCTAAGTCCCGGGCAACAATGTTGCTAAGTTTATTGGAGTTGACTTCAGAAACCAATCTATCTAACAATAAGCCTGTATTCATTAAGCTTGCTTCAAAAGATAATATATAGTACAGTTGATATTCTTCTTGGAGCGTCAACAGAAAGCCTGTAGTAATGTAAATGTCTCCACCTGGTAAGACAAAAGCATTGATCTCGTCACTTACCAAAATATGTACATTCCAGTTACGGTCGCTACTCCATTGGTCGTCTGTAGGTGATTGATGATCTATGCGCATGAGGTTGGTGGCTTGATCGTAAAGTTTTTGAATGAACCAGTATACCGAAGTATCATAAGGTGCCTGATTAGGTAAGAGTTCAAAAGTATCAGAATTGGAGTTGATGGATCGTTTTATGATTTGCCCCAGAGCTTCTCGCTGATCTTTAGTAAAATCACTGGGAGGAATGAGCTCAACATTCTCTCGACGGCAGGAAGAAGAAAGTAAGCTCAGGAGTATACCAATGTAGCAAAGGTGCCTGAATTCAATAGTAGTCATGGTTGTATTTTGTAAGATTCGTTGCCTTTAATTAAAAAACAGTAACAATGAATCGCAACAAAAATCAATCCAAAAGGGCTTAAAAACCCGCATGTTTAAAGGGAAATAGGAGTTATTGTTCTAATAACTTCTTAACAATCAATCGCATTCTTGGTTCTGCTTTTTTGGCTAAAGCCAATACGGATTCTAAAGTAGTCGGAACGATGCTTTCTATAGGATAGCATTTATTGGAAACCACAGACAGGACAAAAACAGGGAGCTCCATGTGGCGAGCCACGATAACTTCTGGGACGGTAGACATACCAACTAGATCGCCTCCAATTCGGTGAATATAATTATACTCGGCGGGCGTTTCAAGATTCGGTCCTTGCAATCCAACATAAACTCCTTCATGTGCAGGAATGTTATTTTCCCTTGCAATGGTTAGCGCCTTTTGATTTAGTTCTCGATCATAAGCGTTCAACATATCCGGAAACCTTGGTCCAAGTCTTTCGTCATTGGCACCGCGAAGTGGATTTTCTGGATGCAGGTTGATGTGGTCTTTTACAAAAACAATATCTCCGGCTTCAATGGCTGCATTGGTACTGCCCGAGACATTGGAAATAATCAACCGTTCAATACCCAGCATTTTTAAAACCCGTACCGGAAACGTCACTTGCTTCATACTATAGCCTTCATAATAATGAAAACGTCCAGCCATAGCCACCACTGCTTTTCCTGATAAATGCCCAAAAATTAATTGTCCTTTATGGCTTTCAACAGTGGGCTCCGGAAAATACGGAATGTCTTTATAAGGAATGCTAAAATCGATTTGAATTTCATCAATAAGGCCTCCTAAACCGGTGCCTAAGATTATTCCGAATTGAGGTTGAAAGGTCGTTTGAGATTGGATATAGCGAAGGGCTTCTTGAATTTTTTCGTATAACACCAAGGCAATTGATTTTAACTGGTGCCCATTTCTTATTGCGTTCAAGCAAAATCTACTAGGCAACGGAATGTAAATATAAAAGGTAGAATTCTAGCGATGGTTGATCAATAGCCTAATCCACAATCATGGTATCCCGGTCTAATTCTTGTTGGATGATGCTCTCCGGGAGCGCTCTGAATTCATATTGTTGTGTTCTTAGTTTTGGTGTAAAACCAGCCTCTCGGATAGCATCCTGAATACCATTGGCGGTAAAACGATATGCTGCACCTGCTGCTGAAACGACATTCTCTTCGATCATAATACTACCAAAATCATTGGCGCCTGAGTGTAAACAAAGTTGCGCGACTTGTTTTCCAACGGTTAACCAGGAAGCTTGAATATTGGTTACATTAGGAAGCATGATTCTGCTGACTGCAATCATTCTAATATATTCATCTCCCGTTACGGTATTACGTGCGCGTTTTATTTTTTTAAGTAAAGTGCCTTCATCCATAAAAGGCCAGGGAATAAATGCAATAAATCCCTTGGTATCTTTCGACTTCTCAGATTGGACTTCTCTCAAATCTACCAAGTGTTCCATACGTTCTAGATTCGTTTCGATGTGTCCGAACATCATGGTGGCTGAAGTAGTCAGGTCAACTTTATGTGCTGCGCGCATGATGTCCAACCATTCCTGGCCGCCACATTTTCCTTTTGAAATCAAACGTCGCACTCGATCACTTAAAATTTCTGCGCCAGCCCCGGGTAGTGAATCTAATCCGGAATCCTTAAGGGCTTGCAAGACTTCGATGTGAGTAGACTGTTCTAACTTTGTAATGTGTGCAATCTCTGGTGGCCCTAATGCATGAAGTTTCAAATTAGGGTAAAGTGACTTGAGTTCGCTGAATAGATCACAATAGTATTTAAGGCCCAGATCAGGATGATGTCCTCCCTGTAATAACAACTGTTCTCCACCAAAAGCGAAAGTCTCTTCTATCTTTTGTTTGTATTGCGCTATAGTCGTAGTATAAACTTCTTCATGCCCTGGTCTGCGATAGAAATTACAAAACTTGCAATTGGCTACACATACATTAGTTGTATTGGAATTTCGGTCAATAATCCAAGTTACATTCTTACCAGGTACATGATGTTGTCGGAGCTGATCCCCGACGTGCATGAGTGAAGCCGTAGTTGCATTTTCCAAAAGGAAAACACCTTCTTCGGCAGTAAGGAATTCAAGTTTGAGTGCTCGTTGTAACAGTTGATTGACTTGCATGCTGGATTATTTGTGTGACACTAATATCATAGACAACAAAAAATGCTTGATGGGGTTTATGGAAAACGATTATTTAACGAGTCTAAAATGCTAGGTATTAAAATGAGGATATAGTTTAGCTTAAACTTAAGTCCTTTGAATTACTTATTTGCAAAGATATATAAAAGAGAAACAAGCACTCCGAATTTTACAGATTGATATATTCGAATGCCTCTACCTTTATTGATATAAAAATCAATTGCATATTAAATAAAATTAGTGTACATTTGCGCTGCCTTTAGTTGAAGAAAAGAGGGAACCTTAAAAGTTCCCTCTTTTCTGTTATATGTTGTTATCGGAAGTTAGAGAATTTTACTTCTTTCATAAGTAGCAATTGGAGATGAAAGGCTAAATTTAATTTTTGCGTAATTACCTATGGAGTCAAAAGTCAGAAAATTATTAAGTGAGAAGTTCGCAGAGGAAGAATTTGCGGACTGCTTTCTAGTAGCAACAGAATTGAATAAAAGCAATAAGTTGGAGATTTTTGTTGATAGTGATTCTGGGATGACCTTTAGTAAATGTCGAAAACTCAGCCGTTACTTAGAGGAGTTTATTGATGAAGAGCAATGGCTTGGACAGAAGTACACCTTAGAAGTATCTTCTCCGGGGATCACCCGACCTTTGAAATTTGAACGGCAGTACCGAAAGAACATAGGAAGAACACTTAGTGTAAAACGTAAAGATGGGTCTAAAAATGAAGGGATTTTAAAAGAGGTCACAGAAACAGAAATCACCATCGAAGCAAAAGTAAGAATCAAAGAAGGAAAGAAAAGCAAAACAGAAATGGTAGCTACGATAATTCCTTTTGAAGATATAAAAGAAACGAAAGTAAAAATTACATTTTAGTACTAGTTAACTAACCTAACAAAAACATTACTGACATGATGAATTTGGTAGAAACGTTTTCGGAATTTAAGTCGGGCAAAAATATTGATCGCCCTACTATGGTTCGTGTTTTAGAGGATGTGTTCCGAACGTTGATCAAAAAGAAATATGGCTCGGATGAAAATTTCGACGTTATCGTAAATACTCAAAAGGGTGACCTTGAATTATGGAGAGTCCGTGAAATTGTGCCAGATGGTGAAGTTTTAGATGACCGTGCTCAAGTATCTATCTCCGAAGCATTATCGATTGATGAAGATTATGAAATCGGAGAAGAATGTTATGAGCAATTGTTTTTAGAGGATTTTGGTCGACGATCTATTATGGCGGCCCGTCAGACTTTGATTTCCAGAATTATGGAATTAGAGAAAGATGAGATTTATAAGAAATATATCGAACGAGTTGGTGAAATCATCACTGGTGAAGTTCACCAAATCCTAAAACGGGAAATCCTTATTTTGGATGACGCCACCAATACGGAATTGGTTCTACCCCGAAATGAGATGATCAAAGCAGACTACCTCCGTAAAGGAGATATGGTTCGTGGAATTATCCGTAAGGTAGAAATGAAAAACAACAACCCAGTTGTCATCGTCTCCAGAACAGATAGTACCTTCCTGGAGAAATTGATGGAACAGGAAGTACCGGAAATAGAAGATGGATTGATTACGATTAAGAAGATTGTAAGAATGCCAGGAGAGCGAGCAAAGGTAGCTGTAGAATCTTATGATGACCGAATCGATCCTGTTGGTGCTTGTGTAGGTATGAAAGGATCTCGTATTCACGGTATCGTTCGGGAACTGAAAAATGAAAATATTGATATTGTAAACTATACCAATAATCATTCACTTTTCATTCAACGCGCATTGACACCAGCAACGGTAACGAGTATTAACCTCGACCTCGATAAAATGGAGGCGAAAGTATACCTCGAACCAGACCAGGTTTCTTTAGCTATTGGAAAAGGAGGAACGAATATCAAACTGGCCAGTAAATTGACTGGTTTTGAAATCGATGTCTTTAGAAACACAGTACAAGGTGAAGTCGAAATTGATGATGTCGAATTAGATGAATTTACAGATGAGATTGATGGCTGGGTTATTAAAGCGTTGAAAAACATTGGATGTGACACTGCACGATCTGTTTTAGACCTGAGTAAAGATGAATTAATTCGTCGTTCGGATTTGGAAGAAGAGACGATCGAACACATCTTGTCGATCTTTAGAGCGGAGTTTGATGAAGAAGAGGAGTAAATATTCCACGAAAAGTACCGAATTCCCCTTTTTTCCCTCTTTTATAGGGGGAAGCGGTAAGGAATCCGGTACTTTTCTGTTAACTTTGTATTCAATTTTTTTAGGGTGAGCATATAAAATGCTATGAGCTGTTTTGTTTAGCGTACCCGCTGTTTTTTAGACTAAAGTTTTTCATGATGAGTTTTTTAATTAATCAATAAAAAATAATTGATCCGATGAATAAATAACTACTTATCGTAAAACGCTTTTGTCTGTCACTTTTATCGTCTTTGGTTTATTTGAAAAATGAGATACTATTTTTTAATAAAACTAAAAAGACAAAAATAACTGTATGTCGCAACGCTTAGTTAAGGTAGCAAAAGGATTAAACGTAGGAACCACTACTATAGTGGAATACCTCGCCAAATGCGGGTTTGAAATAGACAACAAACCAACCGCAAAAGTTTCGGACGAGATGTATGATGTCCTTAGCAAGGAGTTCCAAACCTCTGCGGATATTAAGGAAAAAGCGGATAAGTTGACTATCGGTACTCGACCTAGCCAAAAGGTGGAGCCCGAACCTGTACGAAAAGTAGCTATTCCTGCACCAACACCTCCTCCCCCTGCACCAACGCCTCCTCCAGTTCCTGAACCTGTTGTAGTCAAAGAACCGGAGCCAATTAAAGAACCGGAACCGGTTAAAAAGCCTGAACCGACCCCAGAAGCTCCAGTGGTTGAGGTAAAGAAGGTAGTGGCAGAAGTGAAATCGGAAGGACCTAAGATCGGACTGACCATTAAAGGAAAGATTGACCTCAGTCCTAGGAAACCAGCTAGAAAAGCGAAGATTATAGAAAAGCCAAAGGAAGCTGTTAAAAGACCAGTTGCAAAGGAACCTATCAAAACGCCTCCAGTTCAACAACAAAAAGCACCTGAAAAGGTGGAAGCGCCTAAAGTGGAAAAACCAGTAGTGCCAGTTGTGAAGAAAGACGAGACGATGCGGGCAGAGGCACCTCAGCTGAAAGGATTGAAAATTCTGGGTAAAATTGATACAGATAAGCTCAAGAAACCTAAGAAGAAAAAGAAAGTGCTTCCAGCCAAAGCTGCTGATAAAGCAAAAGGGACAGGTAATAGCGACGACGCTCCTAAGAAACGAAAAAGAGCCAGAAAGAAAGTTGCTCCACAACCAGTCAATAGACCAGGAGGAGGAGATCGAAATACTGCTGGAAGAGGAGGCAGCAGACCAGGCGCCAGACCAGCCACAGGTGCAGGTACTAGACATGGCAGCGGCCCCGCAAGAAGAAACGAAGTTAAAGAAGTTTCTAAAAAAGAAATCGAAGAAAAAATCAAACAGACTATGGCTCGTCTGTCGGGCGGAGGAAAAAGAAAGCGACAGAAAATCAGACGAGATAATAGAGACCGTATTCGAGAAAAAATCGAAATTGAAGAGGCAGCAAAAGAAACAGGTAAGTTACAATTAACAGAGTTCGTATCAGTATCTGAGTTGGCAAGTTTGATGGATGTATCCATCGGAGAAGTCATTACTACTTGTATGAATCTTGGTGTTATTGTATCTATAAACCAAAGACTGGATGCAGAAATTATCGAATTGGTCGCTAGTGAATTTGATCATGAAATAGAATTCATCTCTGCTGATGAACAAGAAGATGAAGATGAGATTATCGAAGAAAAACCAGAAGATCTCAGACCGCGCTCTCCTATTGTAACTGTAATGGGACACGTTGATCACGGTAAGACTTCTCTACTGGATTATATCCGAAAAGCAAATGTAGCAGATGGTGAAGCTGGTGGTATTACCCAGCACATTGGAGCTTATGAAGTAAAGGTAGGAGATAAACAAATCACCTTTCTTGATACACCGGGTCACGAAGCCTTTACAGCGATGCGTGCACGTGGTGCGAAAGTTACGGATATAGCCATCATTATTATTTCGGCAGATGACAGAGTGATGCCTCAAACTAAGGAGGCCATCAGTCACGCTCAAGCGGCAGGTGTTCCTATCGTTTTTGCCATTAACAAGATTGATAAAGACGGAGCTGACCCAGATAGAGTAAAACAAGAATTGGCGAGTATGAATCTCCTCATTGAAGAGTGGGGTGGTAAATATCAGTCTCAGGATATTTCAGCAAAGCAAGGTACCAACATTGAACCACTACTGGAGAAAATTCTTTTGGAAGCAGAAATGCTCGATTTGAAAGCGAACCCAGATGCATTGGCTTCCGGTACTGTAATAGAAGCATCTTTGGATAAAGGTAGAGGTTTCGTTACCAAAGTATTGGTACTAAACGGTAACCTGAAAATTGGAGATGCCATCGTTGCGGGAGAGCATTCAGGTAAGATCAAGGCGATGTTTAACGAGCGAGGTCAGAAAGTGAAAAGTGCAGGCCCAGCCAGTCCGGTTCTTCTTTTAGGACTGAACGGAGCACCGCAGGCAGGAGAGAAATTTAAAGAAATGGAAAGCGAAACGGAAGCACGTCAAATTGCTTCTCGTAGAGGACAGATTGCCAGAGAACAAGCAAACAGAGCGTCCAAGCGTATTAGTCTGGATGAGATCGGAAGACGATTGGCGCTCGGTACCTTTAAGGAATTGAACTTGATTATCAAAGGTGATGTGGATGGATCTATCGAAGCACTTGCTGATTCTTTAATCAAACAATCTCACGAAACTGTTCAGGTAAACGTGATTCACAAAGCAGTAGGGCAAATCATCGAATCGGATGTATTGTTGGCCTCGGCTTCAGATGCAATCATTATTGGTTTCCAGGTTCGACCATCGCAAGGTGCGCGTAAGCTGGCAGAACGGGAAGGCGTTGAAATTAAAATGTACTCCATCATTTACGAAGCCATTGAAGAATTGCGCTCCGCGATTGAAGGGATGTTGGAACCAACCAAAGAAGAGAAAATTGTGGGACAGGTGGAAGTTAGAGAAATCTACAAAATCAGTCGCTTAGGTACTATTGCTGGTAGTTTTGTTATAGAAGGTAAGCTTACCAGAAAAACAAGCATTCGGGTTATTCGCGATGGTATTGTTGTCTACCCAATGAAAGAAGGCATGATAGGGGAACTTGGTTCTCTAAAACGTTTCAAGGAAGATGCTAAAGAAGTGAAGAACGGAATGGAATGTGGTTTAACCATTAAAAACTTCAATGACATTAAAGTTGGTGATGTAATAGAAGGATATGAAATCGTAGAGATTAAGCAAATACTTAAATAGATAGTAAATTGTTTAACCTAGCGTTATAAAGAAAATAAAAGCCTGCCTCGTAAAACGAGGCAGGCTTTTTTAATCGAATTATTTAAAGATTATTTTGAATGGGTTTTCACGGACTGAGCGAACCCAAGGATATGGCATATCCCCACTGATTGATTGAAGATCCCGAGGAGGCTTCGGGCCATTTTATTATATTCTTCTTAAGCATTCTCGTTATCCTAAAACTTTAACGAGATACTTTCTTACTATTTTCACGATTACTTATTGAAATACAATAGGAGTTTTTTGCTGAAAATAGGAATTGTAGCCTTATTGTTTTTAGAATGCCCAACTCACCGAATGTATTACAAACTGTTTTCTCTTTGATATGACATATCTCCATGCAATTTTCGATTTATGGGGGATATGTCATATCCTTAACTTTGCTCAGCTCGTAGAAAAAAAAACTCAAGTGAAGCGAGTAGATATGAGACGAAGGATATACTCTACTAATAAATAAAAATCCCCACTGCGAAAGATCACAGCGGGGATTTTATTATATCCAATAGAACGTATTGTAAGTCAATACATTTTACTCTGGCTCAAACCCTAGTATAATATTGAAGGTTCCAAATCGGCTAAATACAGATCCATTGTCCGGAGCATTTTTATCAAAACCTAAACCATAATCAAACCCAAGGGTTCCGAACATCGGCAAGAAAACACGTAGTCCCATACCCGCAGAACGCTTTACATCGAAGGGGTTAAAATCTTTAAATCGTCTCCAAGAGTTACCTCCTTCTGCAAAGGCGAGGATAAAGATGGTTGCTGATGGATTTAATGAGAAGGGATAACGCAATTCTACACTAAACTTATCAAATACTGGAGCAGCAGTTGTATTACCATCGACACCCCTGTTTGCTTCTAAATCAGTGACGTCATAACCTCTCATCGAAATAATGTCGATACCAGTATAGAAGCTTCCTGTTTGTTGAGAGAAACCGTCACCCCCTAATTGGAATTGTTCAAAAGGAGATAACCCAATATCGTCATTGTATAAACCAAGCATACCTATTTTACCAGAGAGTTTTAGTACTAATTTCTGAGAAGGCTCTAATGGAGTATACCATTCAAAATTGAAACGCCATTTGTGGTATTCTAACCATTTGAAACGTTCTTCAGCAGAAAGAGCTGAGTAATCTTTATCGCTGAACACAGAGTAAGGCGGTGTGAACTGCATGGATAAAGAAAATTTCGAACCTGATCGTGGATAGATCGGGTCTGATACGTTAGTACGTGTAAAGGTCTGATTGATACTAAAGTTGAAATACTTGCCACTAGTGATTTGGCTTCCATCCTGCAATTGGAACCCTTGCCACTCATTCAGATTCAATCGTTGTAAATTTAATGTTGTATTGGAGATGAAAAAGTCATCTGGGCGTTTCATTCGGAAACCAATACCTACAGAACCACCAAGGATATTGAAACCTCTATGGCCATCAACAGAACTAGGAACACCATTCGTCAGTCGGTTGAAATATGCCCCAACAGAAAGAGAGGTTGGTTTTTTACCACCCAACCAAGGTTCTGTAAAAGAAATGTTATAAGACTGGTATCGACTACCGTTAGTTTGTGCTCTTAACGAAAGGCGTTGGCCATCTCCCTGAGGAAGAGGACTCCAGGACTCTTTTTTAAAGAAATTACGCATGGAGAAATTGTTAAAAGAAACTCCAAGCGTACCAATTACTCCACGACCTCCTCCGGCCCAACCAGCAGATAATTCCAACTGATCCGAAGGCTTTTCTTCCAGTACATATTCTATATCTACCGTCCCTCTTTGTGGATTAACCGGAGTATTGATCTCCATCGCTTCTGGGTTGAAATAACCAAGGTTGACAATTTCTCTTTGAGAACGGATGATATCGGTACGGCTAAATTTTTGTCCAGGACGGGTACGTAATTCTCGACGAACCACATGCTCGTGTGTACGGTCGTTTCCTCTGATGGCCACGCGATCTATGGTAGCCTGAGGACCTTCGTAAATACGGATTTCTAAATCAATAGAATCACCAACAATCGCAGTCTCAACGGGATCTACTCTGAAAAAGAGGTAACCATTGTCCATATATACGGTACTGACATCCCGTCCATCTGGACTAAAACGAAGACGAGTTTCTAGTAACTCCTGATTGAAAATATCTCCTTTTTTGATACCCAAGATATTATCGAGTACATCTGTTTTATAAATGGAATTTCCTTTGAAAGCAATGTTTCTGAAATAGTACCTTGGTCCTTCAAACAGATCCATGTGGATCTGTAAATCACCATCCTCCTCTCTCCAGGTACTGTCTTTGATGACTCGGGCATCTTTGAAGCCTACGGTATTATAATAAGCAATAATAGCTTGCTTGTCGGTTTCGTATTCTTCTTTTATGAATTTAGAAGAAGCGAAAAGCTTCTTTTTCCGGCGAGTGCCTTTCATTAACTTCCGAAGCTTTTTATCTTTTAGATCGGTATTCCCGCTGAAGGTAATATCCTGAATCTTAACCTTTTTGTTTTTATCAATGTCAAAAATTAAACGAACGGCATTTGTTCTTTTTGCATCAGCCTCTTCTGTTATCACAACCTCCGTATCAAGAAAGCCTTTTTCTTTATAGTATTCCTTTATGCCGTTAGAAACATTCACTTTAGCGTGCGCAGTAACAATACTTCCTTTGAGCAGGTGTTGCTGAATAATATCGTTAAGGTCATCATGTTTGTTCTTTTTTACTCCTTTGAATGAGTGCTCTGTATATCGAGGTCTTTCCTGAACGCCAATTTCTAAGAAGATCACTTCACCAACTGATTTCTCCTTATAAATTTGAACATCTGTGAACAACCTCAATTTCCAAAGTGCCTTCATGGCTCTTTGAATATCAGGCCCAGGTACCCGAATTTTTTCTCCCACTTTAAGTCCCGTAAGAGAAATAATGGCATTGTCGTCACTAAACTGAGCACCAGTCACGCGAATACCTCCTATTTCATATTCTTTAGGAGTAGCATAGTCAATTACAGGAGGAATGCTGTCATTCGTTTGTGCCTCTAAGAAAGAAGCGTTAAGAACAATCTGGCTTAGCAGAACAAGTGTAAATAGCCAAAGTTTTTTCATTGTTTATTTATTTATAAGTATTTCTCCTGGAAGGAGCGAGTGTTTTATAGCAGTTTTATTATTCTAAATCAAATAATAATTTTTCACTGTTACTTAGGTGCGAGCTGGGGAGATAAAGTTGTTTATAGCATAAATTTTTATGCGAATAATATGTAAGATTTGATTTAATTGCTGTTCAAGAACAACAACAACACTACCATTATTTCACTTGCTCTCCTGTCTTTCCAAACCTTCGTTCTCTATTTTGAAAATCAATTATAGCTTCATAGAAATGCTGTTTTCTGAACTCTGGCCAGAAAATATCCATGAAATGAAATTCGGTGTAAGATATTTGCCAGAGCAGGAAGTTACTGACCCGGTGCTCTCCGCTGGTTCTGATCAGTAATTCGGGGTCAGGAATGCCTTTGGTGCTTAGTGCAGAGGCAAAGACTTCCTCACTGATTTCCTCAGGTTTTATTTTGTTGGCTTCCACTTCCTTTGCCAGCGTTTGGGCGGCGTTTAAAATTTCCCAACGAGCACTATAATTGAGTGCCAAGACAAGGGTCATTCTAGTGTTGTTTTTAGTATTTTCAATGGCCTCCATTAGGGTATTATAGGTCCTTTTTGGAAGTCGGGTCAAATCACCAATAGCTTGCAGTCGAATGTTGTTTTTATTGAGGGTATTGATTTCCTTTCTCAATGTTTCTACAAGCAAAGACATTAAGGCATTGACCTCAAACTTTGGACGATTCCAATTTTCGGTAGAAAAAGCATATAGTGTCAGGTACTCAATCCCTATTTCCGCCGCAGCTTCTGTGGTTTCTCTAACCGAAACAACCCCATTTTTATGGCCAAATACACGCGGTTTGCCATGCTGCTTAGCCCAACGTCCGTTACCGTCCATAATGATGGCAACATGGCGAGGGAGTTTTTCCTTTATAATTTGATCTTTTAATTCCATAACTGGGTGTAAACCAAATGAGTGAATAGCACTTAATTTGTAAGCTTTCCTGAACAAACAGCTCTTTCCTCAATTAGAGGCGCAAAGGTAACAAAAGAACGGAAAAAGGAGGCTATAGAAGATGTACTACCAAAACGAAAGCAATGAAAAGGGCCCAAAAGTATGGGCCCAAACCAATCTATCTGTTTATTTTTGCGTAAAATGAGAAATACAATCACAAATTAGACACATGAAATTCAGCAATTACGATTATCAGCGTCCCTCTATAGAGAGTTTGACGACCCAATTTGCCGACTTGCTCGGTCAATTTGAAGCAGCCCCCAATGCCATTCTTCAAAATAAACTCCTTGATGAGATCAATGATCTGCGTCAGAGTTTCTTTTCGATGTACAATATTTGCTACATTAGGCATACCATCAATACAAAGGATTCTTTTTACGAAGAAGAAAATAAGTTCTTTGATTCTGCCAACCCTGATTTTGGGGCTTTGGTCAATAAATACTACCGGACTTTGCTGGCTTCTCCTTTTCGGGAGGAACTGGAAGAGCGGAGAGGTAGTCAATTATTTGTGATTGCAGAGCTAAGCTTAAAAACTTTTGAGCCGGCGATTTTGGAGGATTTAAAAGAGGAGAATAAGCTGGGAAGTGAATATGTGAAATTAAAAGCTGCCGCTAAAATAGAATTTGAAGGAAAGGAATATAACCTGTCAGGGCTCATTCCATTAGAGACGGGTAAAGACAGAGATACCCGTGAAAAAGCAAGTGTAGCAAAATGGGCTTATTACCAAAAGCATGCAGAAGACTTTGATGAACTCTTTGATAAAATGGTTAAAGTTCGGCATGAGATGGCTCAAAAGCTGGGTTATAAGAATTACATCGAGCTGGGATATGCCCGGATGCTTCGCTCTGATTATAACGCAGAAATGGTAGCCAATTATCGGCAGCAAATTTTAGAACATATTGTACCCCTTACTCAAGAATTATATAAACGTCAACAAAAAAGGCTAGGACTTGATACCCTGTTTCACCACGATGAAGGTTTTCGGTTTCCTTCCGGAAATCCAATACCAAAAGGAAGTCCGGACTGGATTGTGGAGAATGCCAGTACGATGTACAAAGAACTTTCTGGTGAAACTGATGAATTTTTCAAATTTATGGTTGATAATGAATTGATGGATCTAGTTAACCGAGAAGGGAAAGCAACGGGTGGATATTGCACTTTCGTCAGTGAACATGAGGCCCCCTATATCTTCTCTAATTTCAATGGTACTTCAGGTGATATTGATGTTCTGACACACGAAGCTGGTCATGCTTTTCAGGTCTATTCCAGTAGAAAGTTGGGTCTTAAAGAATACAATTGGCCTACTTATGAAGCCTGTGAAATTCATTCGATGAGCATGGAATTCTTTACTTGGCCTTGGATGGAACTCTTCTTTAAAGAAGATACGATGAAGTACAAATTTTCGCATCTAACAGCTGCGTTAAAATTTCTGCCTTATGGTGTAGCTGTAGACGAGTTCCAACACTACGTTTACGAAAACCCAGAAGTGAGCCCTGTAGAACGAAATCAGAAATGGAAGGAGATAGAAAAAAAGTATTTACCTCATCGGGATTACAATGGCAACTCTTTCTTGGAGGAAGGTCGTTTTTGGCAAAGACAGAACCATATTTTTACAATGCCTTTTTACTATATAGATTATACCCTGGCCCAAGTTTGTGCCTTCCAATTCTGGAAAAGGGATCAGGAAGACCATAAAGAAGCCTGGTCCAGCTATGTGAATTTATGCAAGGCAGGAGGAAGTAAGCCGTTTTTGGAATTGGTGAAATTAGCGGGCCTAAAATCACCATTTGAAGAGGGTTGTGTCGCTGATGTTGTAGCCCCGATCAAGGCTTGGCTGGATCAAGTAGATGATACTTCATTCTAGGAATTATGTATAATTTGTACGTTCCTTTTCAAAAAAAAGCTTATTTAGAGCTCCTCAAGAACATATCTTTTGCGGGTAATTGCGTTATTTTTTTGAATCTTTGTTAGCTCTAAAGTATTGTTAGTAAAACGAAAAATTAACTTCCCTGTTTGGGAACAATTATGTAAATCAAAACGACCAAAGGGGGAGTGGTTTATATAATTGTTCCCACGAAAGGAATCGGGAAATTATTCTTAGTGTAATACTTAGGTAAAACGCATGGTGAAAAACATTCTATATATCAGCTTGTTATTGTTCCTTATGACCTGCCTCCCGTTCTTGATATAGAGGTAACAAACAACGCACCTGCGATTGTTATTGTCAATCGGGTGCGTAGTTGGTTAGAGATTATAGAGAAATATTATAAGGTGCGGCCAATCATTTATACTAACCTGAAGTTTTACGAAAATTACATTGAAGAAGCATTTCCAAACTACCCCATTTGGATCGCCCGTTACAACTATGCGGTTCCAAAATTGTCCAAACATAGTCAATGGAAATTTTGGCAATATGGAAATAAGGGCCGAATCGGAGGTATAGAAGGAGATGTAGACTTCAACGTCCTTTTATGGAACACTAAAAGGCTAGGAAAAAATTTCTGTTCCCCCTCCTATAGACTTAACTGATGTGGTTTTTTCTTCTTCTAAGAACTAAGTACGTCTCCGATTCATACAATTGTTTTGACCTTCACTCTAGAATGAATCCGTTCTTTCTAGCTTTTCCTTACCCTCTTCTTTGATAATATTTTTGTGGAACTATAAAAACACGGAATTCGTCAAAGAACTATTTATCTTTGCCCCTATGTTGATGACAAAGGATATTAGTTATACTTACGATGGGGATAATACCCTACATTTTCCCGACATTAGATGTGAACGGGGAGAGCAATGGTTATTGCTTGGTCAATCAGGAATTGGAAAAACAACATTGCTCCATATTCTTGGTGGATTGAGAACGCCAAAACAAGGAAAAATTTTCATTGAAGAAACAGATTTATATGATTTGCCCTCTGCCCGCATGGATCTCTTTCGAGGGAAAAATATTGGTATTGTTTTTCAACAACCCCCCTTTCTAAAAGCTTTGTCTGTAGAAGAGAACCTTGCGGTTGCACAGCAGTTGGCCGGGCAAAGTATCTCGAAGGAAAGAATTAAAATGCTTTTGGATAGACTGAATTTAGGTCATAAGTTGAATGCCAAAACAACGGCACTTAGTCAAGGAGAACAACAACGATTGGCTATTGCTAGAGCGGTTATTAATAAACCTGTTTTAATACTGGCAGATGAGCCAACAGCGGCATTAGATGATGCTAATTGCAAGCAAGTAATAGCATTGTTAGAGGCGCAAGCAAAAGAAGAAAACGCTACTCTAGTTATCGTAACCCACGATCAAAGATTGAAAGATATATTTCCCAATCAAATTACCCTCGGAGACATATGAACCTACTTAAATTAAGTTGGAAAAACCTGACCAACAATCCCCTGACGATGTTGTTGAGTTTGCTCTTGTTTGCACTCGGGGTAGCCTTGATTAGTTTGTTATTGATGCTTAATAAACAACTATCAGAGAAGTTTGATAAAAACCTAGCGGATATAGATCTGGTTATTGGAGCCAAAGGAAGCCCCTTGCAAATGATCCTATGCAATATGTATCATGTGGATTCTCCTACGGGAAATATTTCCATAAAAGAGGCCCGGCCTTTTATGAACCCGAAACATCCGTTTATTAAATTGGCTATCCCCCTTTCTTTGGGAGACAGCTATAAGGGATATAGAATAGTAGGGACTGTTCCCGCCTTTGTCGATAGCTTGTATTATGGAAAATTAAAGAGCGGGAAGCTATGGACGCAACCGATGGAAGTTTGCGTTGGAGCTATAGTGGCTGATCGTCAGAAACTTTCAATTGGAGATACGTTTTATAGTTCTCATGGTTTGGTAGATGATGGAATCAATGTACATGACGAGGGTGCGCCATTCAAAGTCGTTGGTGTTTTTGAGCCCAATGGTACTGTCCTGGATCAATTGATTTTGACGAATACACAAAGTATTTGGGCGGTACATGGAGAGCATGATCACGATCATGGAGGAGAAGTGCCTAAGGATAATAACAATAATAGTAAAAGTGAAGAGGAAGCTCATAATCACGAAGAGGGCCATGATCATGCTCATGAGGATGGACATGGCCAGAGTGATGAAGCGGAGGGACACGACCATGCAGGTCATGACCATGATGATCATAAAGAGGTGGTCTCTGCACCGTCTGTGCAACAAAAGCCATTAATTGAGGAAGTAGATAAAGAAATAACTTCTTTGTTGGTTCGCTATCGGAATAAAATGAATTGGCGAGCATTGAATTTACCTAGGAATATCAATGAAAATACAGACATGCAAGCGGCCTCTCCTGCCTATGAAATTAACCGTTTGTTCAGCATGATGGGAGCCGGAGAACAATTGTTACGAATTATTGCAATAGTGATTATTTTTGTTTCTGGGTTAAGTATTTTTATTTCCCTTTTCAAATCTCTGCGAGAGCGAAAATCGGAGTTGGCTTTGCTAAGAGTAATGGGCGCTTCACGAGGATATTTGTTTGCGCTGATTATTTCTGAAGGATTATTGTTGGCTATCCTGGGCTTTATAATAGGTATAGCACTCAGTCACGTTGGAATGAACTTTTTAGCGGGAGCTATGGAAGATGCTTACCGATATGCTTTTACAGGGTGGACATTCATGAAAGAAGAAGTATACTTGTTTTTTGGTGCTTTGCTTATTGGATTTGTCTCTGCGTTGATTCCTGCTATTCAGGCAGCCAATACAGATATTTCTGAAACTTTATCAGGAGGGTAACCCTTAAATTTGCTAGAAAGCTTTAAGGCTATCTTAACGAAATGGCATGGAGAGAAAGCGTATCTTGTGGTTTGAGAAATATAATTAGAAAGCCAAGGTTTATAAGGGCTTCTTCTTATGAAAAATATCGAATATCAATGAATTTAAAACCCCTTTCGTTCCTGTTTTTTCTTTTGGCTTGGTCAAGTTCATCCGTACTATTTGCGCAGAATACTGAAAATGTATGGCGAACGCTGGGCTTGATGAAATTTGAACGACAATACAGTGAGAACGATGGAATTGGTCAGGGACCTGGACGATTTGTTCCAATCATAGAAGCTTTAGAAGGGAAAGAAATTACGCTCAAAGGTTACGTGGTTCCACTTAGTGGAAAAAAGGCACAGAGCCATTTTATGTTTTCAGCCTATCCATTCAGTGATTGTTTTTTTTGTGGAAAAGCAGGGCCAGAATCGGTTGTAGAAGCATTTACGAAGGAGGACAAGAAGATAACGTTTTCGGAAAAGGCCATTACCATCAAAGGCATTTTTAAATTTACATCCAGAGATCCGAATGACATTATGTTTACCTTGGAAGAGGTAGAACTTGTAGAATAATCACCTTTTAACTATTGGCGCTTAACTATTAATTTCCTTCTGTCGCGATGTAGAGAAGGCAATTGTCCATATGCTAAACAGCTTCAAAATATTACAATGAACATGAAAAAAATAACAATACTTTTTGCCTGTGTCTCTTTCTTACTTTTATCTAATTCGGTAATTGCTCAGGATGCTGCTGCTAAAGTAGACGCTAACAAGGTTTGGAATACGTTGGCAAAGATCACTTACAAAAAAGAATACGATGAAATGATGGGCTTTAAAATAGATGTACCCGTCTTTAGCCCTGAAGTAAAAGAACTGAACGGAAAAGAGGTGACCATTAAAGGGTATATCATTCCAGTAGAGGGTTACAAATCACATAAAGAATTTATTTTTTCTGCTTTCCCGTATAATATGTGCTTTTTCTGTGGTGGAGCAGGCCCAGAAACAGTGATGGAAGTTATGGCGGATGAAGCGATAAAATATACTACTGATCCTGTTACCATTAAAGGTAAACTTGCGCTGAATGATAGTGACATCAACCGCTTGATTTACTCAATGACGGAGGTGGTAATGGTAAAAGAATAAAGAGGTAATAATCTACTTTTCTTCAAGAGGCTTCATCCGACATGTCTAACCGTGTCAGATGAAGCCCTTGCAAGTTGTGTTCGTTTTTAAAAGCTACTATATCGCACTGCATTTCTCGGTCAACCAGGCCACTTCTTCACTATTTAAGTGGGGTGATAACTTATCAAATACTTCTTGATGGTATTGATTCAACCATTCTTTTTCTTCTTTATCTAACAATGATTCTTCAATTAGATTCGTGGCGATAGGGAATAGCGTTAAGGTTGAAAACTTCAAGAAACGGCCAAACTCATTTTCCATTGCAAATTCCGTTAGAATAAGGTTTTCAATCCGTATCCCGTATTCCCCTGCCTTATAAAAACCCGGTTCGTTAGAGGTAACCATTCCTGCCTTCAGTGCTGATTTTCCGCGGGCTATATTAGCAGAGATACTCTGAGGGCCTTCATGGACATTCAAGAAATAACCAACGCCATGACCAGTGCCGTGACCGTAATTCAAGCCTTGTTTCCAAAGGAATTGTCTGGCCAAAGTATCCAGTTGAGTACCCACGGTTCCTTCCGGAAATATAATGTTAGTTAAGGCAATGCATCCTTTTAAAACTAAGGTATAATCTCTTTTTTGGGTAACTGTTGGTTCGCCCCAACAAGTGGTACGAGTAATATCTGTGGTACCGTCTGCATACTGTCCGCCAGAATCAAGAAGCAACATTCCCTCTTTTTTAATCGCGGCACATTTTCCTTCCTGAGGGCTGTAATGGACAATAGCTCCATTACCTTTGTAACCAACGATAGCTCCGAAACTTTCTCCATGGTAATCTTTATTCTGAGAACGGAATTGGGCTAATTGGCGGGCTACTTCTACCTCTGGCACACTCCGTTCTTCCAGTGTTTGATCCAACCATCGATAGAGCTTTGTGAGTGCAACGCCATCCTTGATCATGGCCTGACGGATGTGTTTCACGGCTGTTGATGATTTGATTGCTTTTAATCGGATTGGAATGGTGGAGCTAAATAAAACCTGCTTTTCCGGAATGGAATTGTATAAGCCCATACTGGTTTTGTTTCGGTCAATAGATATATTTTCACCCTCCGGCAAAGCACTTAGGAAAGCCTTGATATCTTGATAAGGTTTTATATAAACACCATCAGACTTTAGTCGGATTTGAATTGCTTCAGGTATCTTGGTCTCATCCACAAAAAGGTAAGTTATTTCACGACCTACCGCGGCATAGGCTATAAAAACCGGATTACAATCGACATCAGAAGAACGAAGATTGAAGAGCCAGGCAATGTCATCCAATGTTGTAATTAAATGATAGTCAGCCTCTTGAATCATCTCAGCACGTACCGCTTCAAACTTCTCTACCCGACTACTTCCGGTAAAACGACGTTCATGTTCAAAGATGGGGTTCTTAGGTAAAGAGGGACGATCTTTATAGACTTCCTCTATTAGGTCAACATTAAAATCCAGGGTTATTTTCTTTGGGTTTAAGGCTTGTTGCAAAGCGTTGATTTGCGCTATAGAAAAGAGCATCCCATCACAAGCCACGATACTCATTGGTTCCAGTTGGTTAGGAAGCCAATGTAAATGTTCCGGGGCGTGCGGTATTTTTTGTTTGTGTAAGAGAGCTTCGCTATTAGCCAACTCCTCCTCTGCTTGTATGAAGTACCTTGAATCTGTCCAGACCCCTGCATGGTCTTTAGTGATAATGGCTGTTCCGGCAGAGCCTGTGAAGCCACTTACCCAGGCTCTGGATTTCCAACGGTCTGCTACGTATTCTGATTGGTGCGGGTCGCTACTTCCGATGATGTAAGCATCTATGTTGTGAATCTTCATTAGTGCTCTCAAACTCGCAATTTTTTGGTCTATGGTCATATCAGATGTTTTATTTGTTTTTAGATATTTCTTCATGAAATTTAAATAAAGTACGTCACGTTTTTAAGGCGGGAACAAAACACTGATTTAAGCGTAGAAAAGGCCTTTAAAGCTCAGTTTTACTTTCGTTATGAAGAAGATAATATTTTTTTGGGCCTCAAAACCCAGTGTTTTCGGCCTAATTGGCATATTTTTTGATAAAAGCTCGATTTTTGCTGGACATATTAATATAAATGATTTATATTGCATTATACATTAGCCACAAGACATAACATTTCTAATCAATTCTTGTCACCATTTTACTGATCAGAGACGCCAACAAAAGTAGACATTTCATGTCGATAAATATAGTGTTGGACCTCCACAGGGTGGGAGGAGTATACGACTTACTCATTACTAACTCAAAACTAGAGCGATCGAATTAAAATTATTTACAAAACTCAGAGAAAACCTTAATTAAATGCTAAAGCAGAACTTAAGTCACAGATTGCTTCAGAAGCTGTCTCCACAACAGATTCAGTTGATGAAGCTTTTGCAAATCCCGACTGCTACCCTTGAACAGCGAGTCAAAGAAGAGTTAGAGGCTAATCCCGCCTTGGAGGAAGGTGAAGAAAACGAAGACACTACAGACCTACTAGCGAACAACGATGAAAAGTACGCCGACGATAAAAAGGACGCGGAGGAAGACTTCAAAGAAGAGCCTGAAACTTTTCGAGAGGACGAATTTGAATTGGACGACTACATCAACGAGTACATTGAAGATGATCCATCTAGTTATAAGCTAAAGGTGAATAATTACTCTGCGGATGAGGAAGAGAAAACAATTCCTATCGCGGTGGAAGATACCTTTCATGAATACCTTGAAACACAGTTGGGTATGTTGAAGCTGGTAGATGAGCGTGAAGAGCTAGTTGCCAGACAAATCATTGGAAGTATTGATGATGATGGGTACCTCAGAAGAGAACCGGTCTCGATTATTGACGACTTGCTATTTTCTCAAAACATTACTGCTACAGAGGAAGAAATTTTTTCTCTGCTTAAGCAAATTCAACGTTTTGACCCTCCGGGAATTGGTGCAATGGATCTGCAGGAATGTTTGATGATTCAGCTCAATCATAGAGCGGAACACCAAAAGGACACCCTTGAAAAGGAAGATCAGGAAACCTTTGATATCGCGATTAGAATTATTGATGAGTACTTTAATGAGTTCTCTAAAAAACATTACCAGAAGCTGCAACGCTATCTCAATATCACAGAAAAGCAATTGAAAAATGCCATTGATGAAGTTCTGAAACTGAATCCGAAACCAGCCAGCGGTTATAGCTCCAATAGTCGGAATACGTATTACATTGTTCCTGATTTTACGATTGTAAATAAAGATGGAGAATTGGATTTATCTCTGAACTCCAGAAACGCTCCTGACCTTCGAATCAATGATCATTACAAGGATATGTTGATGTCCTACAAGGTTAACAAAGAAGCAAAGAAGAGTAACCGTCAGGAAAAAGAAGCAGTGCTTTTTATTAAGCAAAAAATTGATTCGGCCAAATGGTTCATTGATGCCATTCGTCAACGTCAGCAAACGATGTATAAAACAATGTACTCGATCATGCAGTACCAATATGATTTCTTCAAAACAGGGGATCAAAAGTTATTGCGCCCTATGATTTTGAAAGATATCGCAGATATTACTGGATTGGATATTTCGACTGTTTCGCGTGTGGCAAATAGTAAATTCGTTCAGACGGAATTTGGTACTAAGCGATTGAAAGATTTCTTCTCAGAATCGCTTCAGACAAAAAGCGGAGAGGAAGTATCTACATTGGAGGTAAAGAAAATTCTTACCGAAATTATTTCTGACGAGAACAAGAAGAAACCATATTCTGATGAAAAATTAAAGAACATCCTCAGAGACAAAGGTTATAATATTGCACGACGAACAGTGGCTAAGTATCGGGAACAATTGAATGTACCGGTAGCTCGATTGAGAAAGGAATTGTAATGGTTTTTATACTTGATTAAAGAGCCTAGTTCAGGGCTATAAGAAAAGAAGGTGCAACGTAACGGCAAGCTCTTAAATTAGGAGATTCGTTTCGATGCACCTTTTTCTTTTGGTGGAATGTAAAGGGGTAACCGTAATGGCGCTACGAAGGCGCTACGATTTTTGTCTTTGTTAAAGAACCTCTTTTAATAAAGTTGTATTAATTCTGATATCTCCACACAGTGTTCTGTGAATTGGGCAACGGTCTGCAATTTCTAACAACTTATTTACTTGCTCTTCTGAAAGAGCCCCCTCGAGCTCAATACATTTTTCAAAGTGATCAATTTTACTACTTTTTTCTTCACAGTTTGCACGATCTTCTGCATATTTTTTATGATGGTTGATGTGTACTTTTACTTCTTTAAGGTCCCATTTTTTACGTCGGGCATACATTTGCAAAGTCATGACGGTACATGCGGCTAAAGAGGCAGAGAGTAGTTCGTAAGGAGAAGGGCCAAAATTATCACCGCCAACTGCTTCTGACTCATCAGCAACCAAACCGTGTTGACCCGCAAGGATCTCGGTGGTGTAGCCTTCCTCCCCTAGTTTTGCGACCACTTGTTTCTCCGTAGTCAAACTTTCCTTTTTCGGTAATTTGATATATCTGCTGACCCATGATGCAATGGTGTTACCAGCATAGGCGGCACTTTTTTTATCGGTGAGCATATGGTCTGCGCCATCTAAGGTGATGAAACTTTTCGGATGATAAGCGGCGGCATAAATATGAGCGGCATTGTCTATTTCTACCACTTTGTCCTGTGGCGAATGCATGACTAGTAAGGCCTTTTTTAATTGCTGCAACACCTTATACATGTCTTTGCTCTTTAGGTCGTCCAGGAATTGTTTTTTAATCAAAAATTCCCGTCCACCGATATTTACTTTAGCAAAGCCGAATTTTTCAATATCCTCTATTTTACTCCTCAGTAAATGGGCAACATGCTCGGGTTCAGAAGGTGCTCCAATAGTAGCCACTGCAGAGATGGATTGTATTTTACTTGCCGCGAAAATAGAAGCGGTACCTCCCAAGGAGTGGCCAATAATAATGGACGGCGCGGCATAGTTTTCTTCTAAAAAACGAGCAGCTGCTAACAAGTCTTCTACGTTTGAGGTGAAATTGGTTTCCGCAAAATCGCCTTCACTTTCTCCGAGCCCTGTGAAATCAAAACGGAGTACTGCTATTCCGGTTACTGTAAGGGCTCTGCTAATGTGCCGAACGGCAGATAGATTCTTGTTACCAGTAAATACGTGAGCGAAAATAGCGTAATTATGAGGAACGCTATTAGCAGGAAGCTCCAGACGGGCGGCCAACTCATAACCGTTGGCATTGATAAAAGTTACTTTTTGGGATCTCATGTTTATTCATTTATGGCTCTTTAACGAACCTGTCTTCCCTCTAGGGGGATTCCGTATTTTTATAGCTCCTCAAAAGTCAATATTCTCTCCGTTGCACTCCGGTCGCTTTAAGCAGCATCTTTTTGAGGAGCCACGCCACTTGTCAAAGAAGGTTATTTTGTGCATCTATGATCTGACGAATATAGGAAAGAATTCCTAATAAAACGTGCTGGAATTTCGTACATTTATGAGATGAAAATAAAAATACAAAAACTCCTGTTTAGCCTCTTGTTTTGCTGTACTTTAGTTAGCCAAAATGTCGCACAACTCCATGAACCTGTTTTAACAGGAGTGGAAGGACAGTCATTGCTTAATGAACTTGTAGCTCAATTTAAACCGGGTACCATCTATAATTATGCTAAAGCTCGGGATACCATGTTTTCCAAAGTATACATGTTTAATGATAGTCTGAGAGGAGTCTATACTGGTTATACCATATACCTTGATCCTAACCTTGATCCGACGACCACCGCCTTTGCAAATGGAATTAATACGGAACATACTTACCCCAGAAGTTTAGGCGCAGATTCGGGGAATGCAGAGAGTGATATGCATCATTTGTATGCAACTAGAGAAAATGTAAATGCGGAACGAGGGAATTTGCCCTTCGGAGAAGTACCTGACAGTCAGACCGCTGAGTGGTATTATTTGGGCCAGTCACAAACCAATATTCCAGGTCAAAACATAGACTTGTTTAGTGAGCGTGGTGCTGGTGTTTTTGAACCCAGAGAAGATCATAAAGGAAATGTCGCTAGAGCAATGTTTTATTTCTACACAATGTATAAGGCGCAGGCAGATGCAGAAGACCCCATTTTTTTTGAAGAACAAAAAGAAATCCTCTGCGATTGGCATCTATTGGACCCTGTAGATCAAAACGAGTGGACACGAAATGGGCTCATTTCGATTTATCAGGAAGGGAAGAAAAACCCTTTTATTATGGACTGTACCCTTGCGGAGAGAAGTTACTGTGTGGCATTTAATCAGCCTTGCAGCCCGGCGGGGCCTTCCTCTACTGCCGATCAATTTGACAATCGTTTTGAATTGTACCAGAATACACCAAACCCCTTTTATTCTTCCACCAATATTAGCTACCGACTCGACCAGTCCTTTCAGGTTCGACTCAACTTATACGATGCAACAGGCCGGCTTTGTAGAGCTATTGTTAATAAAGAGCAAGGCGCGGGATTGCATACCGTGCATTTAGAGGCGTCGACCCTTGCTAAGGGGATGTTATATGTTTATCAGTTGGAAGTGTATGACGGCTCCAGTTATTATATTCGCTCCCGCAAACTATTAAAGTTGTAATTACTTATGTCCTACAACAGAAGATCATTTTTACAGAAGCTAAGTCTGGTCAGTGGTGCGATGACTATTCCTCACTTACTGCCAGAAGCTATAGCAAAACCTCTGGAGAGTGCTCGTAAAAGAGTGGAGGGGCAGAGTGCAGAAGAGGTTGCAAAGGATGAGTCTTTTTGGTATCAGGTAATGTTGTCTTATACTGTATCTCCATTGATATTAAATATGAATAATGGAGGCGTAAGCCCTCAGCCCCGGGTAGTTCAGGAAGTTGTAGAGCGGCTCAATGTCATGAGCAATGAATTGCCTTCTATGTACATGTGGCGTTTTATCAACGCGGGTAAGGAACCTTTAAGGGGGGAGCTGGCCCGTTTGGCTGGTTGTGACATTGAGGAGGTTGCTGTGAATAGAAATGCTTCAGAAGCTTTGGAGACGGTTATCTTTGGCTTGCGCTTAAAAAGAGGAGATGAAGTGGTACTTTCTAAACAGGATTATCCCAATATGATTAATGCCTGGAAACAGCGGGCACATCGGGATGGGATTGTACTTAAGTGGGTTGACTTTGAAGTACCTTGTACCAATAATGAATATTTGGTTCAGCAATACAACAATGCTTTTACATCAAAAACGAAAGTGGTCCATATTACGCATATGATCAATTGGACAGGACAGGTGCTTCCTGTTCGAGGTATTGCAGATGCAGCTAAAAAGCGAGGGATAGAAGTACTGGTAGATGGGGCACATTCTTTTGCTCAATTACAATATAAAATTTCCGAACTGAATTGTGATTACTTTGGCACTAGCTTGCACAAATGGCTATGTGCTCCATTTGGAACAGGCATGTTGTACGTGCGAAAGGAAAAGATCAAAAAAATGTATCCTTTATTGGCTGCCCCTGATCCGGAAGAAGATAATATCCGAAAATTTGAAAATTTAGGGACTCGTTCAATCGCAATAGAACAGGCAATCGGTCATGCCATTAATTTTCATGAATACATCGGTGCAGACCGAAAAGAAAAGCGATTGTTTTATCTAAAAAACTACTGGGCAGAAAAAGCAGCTCAGCTGCCTGGAGTGCAGGTACTCACTCCATTAGATAAGGGCTTTAGCGGTGCCATTGGACTTTTTTCTATAGCCGGAATGACACCAGTAGAGGTTCTCAATTTTTTATATAAAAAACCTTACCGAATACATGCTTCGGTAGTCGATTGGGAAAACATTCAAGGGGTAAGAATAACCCCGAATGTTTATACCTTAACTAAGGACCTTGACCGTTTGCTAATGGCAATTAAAACATGTATTGAAACAAAATAGGAAGGAGGCCGTTGCATTTTAGATTGGTGTTCCATGAGCCTGTTTCCTTATGCAAAGTACCGCCTACCTCTATTTGCTACTTCTATTTTGTTTGCCGTCCTTTAGCTGGGGAATGGGAACCGGTCAACCTAATAATTCTTCAAAATACAAGGAACATACCGCTGCTATTCTAAAAAAATTACCAATAGACACTTTTGATCGAACTACTCGAATATCTCTTCTGCTTCAAACAGCTGAGGAAAGAAGAGGTATTGATCCCAGGGTAGCGATTGTTTTAGTAGAAGAAGCCATTCGTCTTGCAACTGATTATGAGCTGGATAAAGAACTAGCAAATGCTCAGCATAGTTTAGGGAAAATAAAATGGAATAATAATAAATACGAAGATGCAATAGGTTACTTTTATCAAGCCAGTAGCTTACGGGAGCAAATACAAGATTCTTTCGGCATAGTAGACTCAGATATTCAAATCGGAAATATATACCTTAGACAAAACTATCAGAAAGACGCAGAATATTTTTACAAGAAAGCGACAGAATTAGGTCAAAAAATTAATTATAAAAAAGGAAAAATTGATGGGAATATAGCCTTAGCTAATTTGCTTTTTGAAAAAGGAGAAACAGAACAAGCAGAAATATATATGGAAGTTGTTTTGAACCTTGCAAAAACAATGGAATATGAGGAAGGAGAAATTCGTGCCTTTATAGTATGGGGAAGACAAGGTTTGAGAACTAGGGATTATGAAAAAGCCTACGCGAACTTCTCAAGGGCGCTTGAAAAAATTAGGTTATTAGATGATCCATACCTTTTGTTGGAGATACTCCCGTTGACTGCGATGGCTCTGCGTAATAAATCTAACCAGCAAATAAAAGCAGAAGCACTCATCATGGAAAGTTTGGCCTTGGCGAAAGCCATGGAATTGCCAATCAATGAACTGGAAGGGCTCACGGCCTTAGCCCAACTGTATGAAAAGAATAGCTCTTTTGAGAAAGCTTATCTAATAGGAAAGCAACGTTTTGACTTGAATCAAAAAATAACAGGGGCAAATAAAGACCAGTCAATGGCTGAAGTGCTAGTTAAATACTTGGGACGGGAAAAGCGAGTGGCTGAGTTGCAAAGCTCAAACGAAATCTTAAAAAACAGACACCAGATCTCCCAGCTTTATCTGGTGAGTGGATCTATTTTCGTGGGGAGTATTTTTATGATTGGAATAATTTTGCTCTATCAATTGAGAAAGCAGGCGAAAATTAATTTGTTACTAGAAGAAGCCAATTTATTGAAGGAAGAGACGAACAAAGAATTGTCCGAAACGAACTCAGCACTGGAACGATTCGCATATGTAGCTTCTCATGATTTGAAAGAACCGCTAAGAACCATCAGCTCTTTTACTAGCTTGATCGCACGGAAGTATCAGCCATTGTTAGATGATAAAGGGAGGGAATATATCAAATTTGTAGTAAATGGGGTAGCGCATATGAATTACCTTCTTGAAGACTTACTACAATATTCTCGTTTGGTTAATAAGAAGGATTTCACTCCGGAACCTGTTAACCTAAATCAGGTAGTGGCTTCTGTAGAGAAAGTGCTTGGCCAAAAAATCGGGGAGCGAAATGCGCAGATTAAATATCCCGAAATGCCTATTGTCTGCTCCAACTCACTACACATGCATCAGCTTTTTCAGAACCTGATTGCAAATGGCTTGAAATTCAATGATAAATTAATTCCTAAAGTAGAAATCAATTGCAAGGAAGAGGAAAATAAATACCTCATTTCTATAAAAGATAACGGCATCGGAATAGACAAGCAATACCACCATAAGATATTTGAGATGTTTCAACGCTTATCTAAAAATGAATATGCCGGTACAGGGATTGGCCTTGCCATTTGTCAGAAAATCATAGAGTTAAACGAGCAAGAAATCTGGCTAGAATCAACGCTCGGGCAGGGAACAACTTTCTTTTTCTATTTGCCAAAGGAACAGGCAAACAAGGATGGTAAAACATCTTACTCATTTCCTTCCTCTTCGCTACTAGCGTCCGCTTAAATAATTTTATTATCGCTCTCGTCTCGACTTCAAATTTAAGTAATCTAAGAAATAAATTATTTTAATAGAAAAGCTATTGCTTTGAGGTATATCCGACAGTTGGGATAGGCCTGTATTATAATTAGAGGATATCCTTTCCGGGATATCTTCAAAGGCTGCAATGGCATTTTTCCACACAAAGAAAATATCTGAACCCGGAGCAAAACGCCAACGGTATTCCATATCGATATTGAAAGCATTAAAACTATTGTTATTAAAAGCGTTGTAATTGCTAGGGCTCAGAGAACCGTCTTGCTCGAGTATGTGAAAAGAGTTGTATTCAGCCACTGACCAATAATGTCGCAATCGAAAAATTAACGACATCTTATTATTGAAGATGTAGTTGGTGTTTAGTACGTTTTCTATAGTCCGTACATCACGTCTCCCTAAAATGATGTCATCAGTTTCTTCGGTAACGTAGCCCACATCATTAAAATAAGTAAAACTGCTGATGTCCAGAATGAAAGATAAATGATCATTAACGCGGTAGCGCGGAGAAATAGAGAGATCATACAGATAGCGATTGTCGTCATCGAACTTTCGAAAAAACGTACGGATATCATAAGCGAAGGTGTTTCTATAGTCGGAAGAAACCCAGGCGCTGAAACCACCATTGATTGGATATTGGTAGTAACGTGAAAAATCATTCGTTCTTGGTTCGTAATAATCATGAGTAGTGAATGGCTCATAAAAGGTGTTAAACCCAAAGGCAAAGAACTTCTTAGTCATAGCGAAAAAGTCGAAATTAACCCCAAAATTCACAAAAGCATTGGGGCTCTGCAAACGTGTGTATTGTGAGCCAGCCCTGAATCGCATTCTATTGAAAATGCCAAAAGGCTTGAAAATCTGATAAGTGGATTCGGCCGATAAATTTCTTATGTTTGGTTGAAATAAAAAACCAAGATCGTTTTTATTATAATGGCGGCTATCTACGTCATAAGAAGCTTCATATTGGAATTGACCACTCGTTTTGGCAAATCCTAGACCGTAAGAATAGCCTAGTCCCACACTGTCTTTATTATTAAAAGTATCCCCTCGATTAAGGTACTGTTGGGAAAGGAAACCACTACCTTCTATTTTATACTTATTCTGTTTGTCCCTTAGGTTGAAAAGTCCACCTGTAACATTCGCATCGTAAGTGTGTCCGCTGCGCAGTACATTGGTATTGATAAAGGTAACAGAAGAATTATTTTTTAAATTTTGGTCTAAAACAATTACATTGTAATTGGTCAAGGGATTGGTTTGAAACTCTCGGACTTCCTTTGTTTCCTTATCCAGAATACGGGAATACGTAGGAGCGGAGGTCGCATTAAAGAAACCGAGACCTAATCCACTATTTGTCCGGCCAGATAATTTGGTTGCATTATATAAAGGTGCGTCGGAAGGATTGCTGAGCAAAGAATCCATTTCTGATAGCTCCGAGTGTACTTCAAAAAAGCGGATAGGTCTGCCTCCCACTCGTCGGGAATAAAAAAGCCCTCCTTTATTGAATAGCTCAGTGCCTTCCGTAAAGAAAGGACGATTTTCATCAAACCGTACTTCAAAAGGCGAAAGATTCAGCACCTGATTGTCTGATTGGGTTTGCCCAAAATCCGGGATCAAAGTCATGTCAAGCGTAAAGGCATCATTGATTCCATATTTGACATCCATACCTCCATTGATAGCGCTCCCCCAACTGTTGACAGGGTCCAGACTTTTATCTCTGTATAACTCCAGATAGGTGACCAAGAAAGGTGTTGCAGAAAGACGAACCGGAGATTTTATATTTTGAAGATTAGCAATGGTACCGGATTGATTGAGCATCCCTTCAATTTCGGGATTCACCGCATTCCAGTAGCTGGATTCTCTGGAACGGCGTACCGTCCGGGCGAAGTTGATATTCCAACTTTGTATTTCCTTATTTGGAAAACGAATAGCAGAATAAGGAATACTCATTTCCACAATCCAACCATCAGGAGCCATTTTTACAGAGGAGCGCCAAACAGCATCCCAGTTGTCATCTCCATCAAAAACTTCATCCGCGCCGCCGTCTGCTTGGCTGTACTTTTGATCGATTTGTACCCCGGAGGCCGTAACGGCAAAACTTACTCCATTTTGTCCATCCTGATAAGCATCAATGACAACCGCAAACCAATCTGCATTTCCAACCTCATCTCTTTCCGTTAGCTGACTGAGTATACTGTCGGGGTGCATGTCTTTGAGATGTGCGCCTATATAAATGGCTTGATCATCGTATAAAATACTGATTAGACTCTCCTGGGCGGCATCCGCGCCAGGGTTGGGGGCTGATTGTATGAAGCCAGTAGCAAGAGGGGCATTGAGCCAGGCTGCTTCATCGAGTTTGCCATCTATATTGATGTTTTCGCCTAGGCGACTGGCGTTTATATTTTTGGGCTGTGCCCAACTGATTTGTATGAAGAACAGTAAAAAAAAACTGTATAAGAGGTGGCGCATACTGAGAATCTGAGTTAAATGGAATTGAACGGTAAAAATAAGATATTTTCAGACCAATGGTTGGTTTGATTTAGACGTAATGCCTTGTAGTTATATTTGTTCGCCTGCTTTTTTATTTAGGCCCGTTTTTATACGAAAATCTTTACCTTTGCTTTTTACCTTAAAAAGAAACATCGCAATGTAACCGTAAAGTGAAGAACCTCATTCCACCTTTTATATACGAACAGAGTAAGAATGGCAAAACGCATGGGCGCTTTGAAGCCTATACTATGTTTATTGACCTTTCTGGCTTTACGGCACTGACGCAAACGCTGATGAAGCGTGGAAACAAAGGGGCAGAGCAACTTTCTATTATCCTCAATGATATTTTTGCGCCGATGGTGGAATTGGTATATAGTAGTGGAGGGATTATTCCCTACTTTGCAGGGGACGCTTTTACCGGGGTTTTTCCATTGACTTATTCCAACATGGATGCGAATTCCTTTTTGGATACAGCTCAACAAATGCGCGCGTTATTTGGCAGCGATGACTCTAAGAAAAATCAATTCGGCGATTTTAATATTGGTATTAAAATAGGATTATCTGTTGGAGAGGTAGAATGGGGCATTATTGGTGAAGATTATAAGCAGTTCTACTTTAGAGGTGAGGCTATTGATGATTGTGCGGAATGTGAACATCATGCCACTGATCAAGATATTATCCTCAACTATAAAATTAGGAATGCCTTTGCAGATAGAACAAAGATTCAACTGCTACCCATTGAAGATGACTTTTTCAAACTAATGGACGAAGTTAGTGGAGATTATCCAGTCGCCCGGAAAAATTCCATTCCAGCAATAGAGCGTTCCGTACTTAGCTCCTTCTTCCCCGATTCGGTGATTGATTTCAATCAAATGGGAGAGTTTAGAAACGTGGTTACGGTTTTTATTTCTTTTACAGGAGTAGACAACCATGAATCATTGGATGAATTTTCAACCATTGTGCTCAATCAAATTAATTCTTTCTCTGGCTACTTTAAAGAAATTGACTTTGGAGACAAAGGAGGGTTGATGCTCGGTTTTTTCGGCGCTCCAGTTTCCTACGAAAACAATGTAGAACGAGCTTTAGAGTTTTTATTATCGGTTCAGGAGGAAGTACAAAGCTTGAAGGGACTAGGCTTGGAAATTCGCTCTGGAATTTCTTCTGGTATTGCCTATGCAGGCATTGTGGGGGGCTATGAACGAACCCAGTATGCGATTGTAGGAAGTGAGGTAAACTTGGCGGCCCGGCTGATGATTGCTGCAAAATGGGGTGAAATATTGGTGGATGAGCATATTCAAAAAAGTCGTTTATATCATTTTATGAATTTAGGGAAAGCGAAATATAAAGGTATCGAAGGAGAGGTGCAAACCTACCAGTTTCTGGGAAGAAAAACCGAAGGACAACCCATATTTTCGGGGGAAATGATTGGTAGGGAAAAAGAGTTAGAGTCTTTGGCAGTGTTTGCAAACACCGTGTTAGAAAATCGTTATCCGGGTATAGCTTACGTTTTTGGAGAAGCAGGTATTGGAAAAAGTCGTTTATCTTTCGAGTTGAAAAAAGCCATACAGAAGGATAAAAAAGTGAATTGGTTTACCTGTCCGGCAGATCAAATTTTACGTAAGCCGTTTAATCCTTTCATCGCTCAGTTAAAGGATTTTTTCGAACAAAGTTCTAATAATACGGCAGAGCAAAACCAAAATAACTTTGAAAATAATTTCGATTGGCTTTCGCAGGCGCTTGAGCAGAAAGAAGGAGCCGATGCTCGAAATATTACAAAAGAAGTAAAGAGAACCAAGTCTATTTTGGCTGCACAAATAGGGATTTTTTATCCTAATTCTTTATGGAGTAAATTAGATGCAAGAGGCCGGTATCAAAACACACTCATTGCATTTAACAACTATATCACGGGGGCAGCTTTGGTCAGTCCTTTGGTGCTTGAAGTAGAAGATGGTCACTGGTACGATGCAGACTCTATAGACTTACTTAATGAGTTGGCTCCCCGTTTCAATGAATATCCAATTTTTGTATTGGTCACTTCTCGTTATAATGACGATGGCACCAAGCCATTACTCTTTAATGCAGAAACAATACAGGAAAATGAAATAACGGTAGAACAACTGGACTTGAATATTCTGTCTGAATCTGGCTTGAGAACCTTTGCAGAAGAAAAATTAGGAGGCCCGGTTCACGATACCTTCCATGCTTATTTGGTGAAAACCTCTAATGGTAACCCGTTTTATTTGGAGCAAATACTTGCTTACTTTGAAGAAAGTAATTTATTAATAAAAGAGGATGGACTTTGGAGTATTGAAGAATCGACCATCAAATTGCCAAGTTCTATGAATGCCGTTCTGACAGCGCGTATTGATCGCTTGTCAACACTCGTAAAAGAAACCGTAAAGGCGGCAGCAGTAATCGGACGGGAATTCGAACTGCCTATTTTAACGGAAGTGATGCTACAAAACGAAGCCTTTGTAGAGAAGAACGGAAACGTAGTACGGGTGTTAAAGGAGCAGGTGCAAACAGCAGAGCAGGGGCAAATTTGGTCGGCCTTAAGCGAGCTACGCTATATGTTCAAACACTCCCTGATGCGCGAAACGGTATACGATATGCAGTTGCATACTCGATTACGAAAGCTACACCTCTTTATTGGTAGCGCTATAGAAAAAATTTATCTCCAGACTATTGAAGAAAAATATGTTGACTTGGCTTTTCACTATGGCCAGGCAGAGGTAAAAGACAAGACCACGGAGTATTTAGAGAAAGCAGCAGACTTCGCCAGAGATAATTTCCAAAATCGACAGGCTATTGAGTTTTACGAAAAGCTGGAAGATTTGCTAAAGGAAAAAGGAGATCAAAAACACCTAGTAAACGTATTGTTGAAAAAAGGGCCGGTTTTAGAATTGATTGGAGAATGGGACGCCAGTGAAAAAGCATATCGTAGTGCTTTCGACTTGATAGAAGAACTGAAAGACGAAATCCTTCAGGGGCGGGTAAATAATGACATCGGAAGAATATTGTTATTGAAAGGGCAATACGATGAAGCTAAAACCTATTTGGAAAGAGCTAATAATATCTTTAATGAAATAGATGATCCTGTTGGGAAATTTAGAGTATTGGGCGATTTAGGGAATTTTTATTTCCGGCAAGGGAATTACGAAGAAGCACAAATCCGCTTTAACGACAGTATCGAAAAAAGTAAATCAATTCCATATAACAGTAGTTTTTCAAAAATTGTATCCAGCCTCGGTCTGACGCATATGAACCTTGGGAACTTCAGACAAGGGATAGATTGCCAGCTAGATGCACTTAAAATATGTGAGCAGGAAGAAGATCGGCAAGGAACCGCTACGCTACATACAAACCTTGGAATCGTTTATTACGAAAAAGGTGATTTGGAAGATGCTTTGATGCACTATAAGCAAGGTCTGGAAATCAGTACAGATCTTGGTAATAAACAATTGACGGCTATTGCTACCGGTTGTATTGGAACAGTGTATCAGCATCAGGGTAAATTCGAACTGGCTTTGATCAACTATATAGAAGACCTCAAGCTTTGTAGAGAATTGGGAGACAAACAGGGTACGGCCATTGCTTATGGATTGATCGGCGAATTGAAAGCGGTAGAGGGGGATTTCGACGCTGCTATTCCCTATTTACAAGAGCAGATGAGCTTATCTAAAGAGTTGGGTTACCTTAAAGGAGTGGCTAAGGCTTTGAACGTATTAGGAGATATTTACTTTTTGAGAAAGGACCTTGAGCAGTCTCTAGAACATTATCAGAAAGCGGTTGAACTTTCACGGAGTATTGATAATATTCCTGTGTTGGGTATGAGTTTAGTCGAACAGGGCTTTGTTTTTGTCAAACTAAAGGAAAGCGAAAAAGCGCTTGCTGTATTAACAAAGGTTGAAGGAATAGCAGATAATTTAGATAATCCAGATTTACGATTTGGAGCTGTTATACTGAAGGCAGAGGTGCTGGCTTTACAAGGCGGAAAAGAAGAAGCGGTTCAGCTTTTAGAATCGAAATTGTCCGGAGTGCTGAGTCGGGAAGAGGAAGCGGCGATTCACTACGAGTTATTCAAACTAAATATCACAGGTAATATCCACCAAAAGAAAGCGTTTGAGCTCTACGAAAGCTTATATGAAAAAATCCCCAAATTTTTATTTAAGCAACGTATTGACGAATTGAATCCCAGCGCATGAAATCCTTAATTTTCCTTGCTTTATTTTTTGCTCCATTGCTAAGTTGTAACGCCAAATTGCAACAACTTATACCTCCAGAAGCAACAACGCTCTCCCCCTCAGATACTTTGCCGCCTGCACTTATAGATACCGCTCTGCATAGGATTGTACATTTCCACTTGCCTTATGAACTGAGCAACCCGGTAGAAAAATTTGAGATGCCAGCGAAACTCAAAGAAATTTCTGGCGTAAGCATGTCCACCTCTAACGCAGAAATAATAACGGCCATTCAGGATGAAGATGGCATTCTTTTTCACATTAATAAAAATACAGGAGAAGTAGAACAAGAAACGGAGTTCTACAAGCCAGGAGATTATGAAGGCGTGGAAGTCGTACGTGATACAGTGTATGTTATAAAAAGTAACGGAACACTTTATGAAGTTAGTGATCTAGAAAATTCACCTCCTTATGTGGTAAAACGTAAGTTCTTTTTAACTAAGGCAAACGACGTGGAAGGACTTTGTTACGACGAAAAAGAAAATCGTCTGTTGGTTGCTTGTAAAGGAATGCCAGTTAAAGGAGAATCGGAAGAAGGTAATAAATTTCAGAAAGCGATTTATAGCTTCGATTTGGAAACGGACAGTATGGATCAAAAGCCAGCCTTCGTTTTTGACCTATCTGCTATTCAGGATTATTTGAAAGGACGAGAGGCTATGGCTCATTATGATAAGCTATACCGCTACTTCAACCACGATGTGGAAACGCTGATTTTTAGTCCATCAGCTATTGCGATTCACCCTTTAACAGGAAATATATACATGACCTCCTCTCCTAAGAAAATTCTGATGGTTTTTGATCCAGCAGGAAATATCCTCCACCTGGAGAAAATGGACAAATCGATTCATCCGCAGCCAGAAGGTTTAACTTTTGATAAGGATGGTACGCTTTATATGGTAAACGAAGGAAAAAAAGAAGGAGCGGGGACTTTGCTTAAATTTGCCTACCAACCAGAGATCGCAATACATTGACCAAATAAATCCATCATTTTTTTGCTTTATATGAATTATTAAAGGATTTTTGCAGCACAATAGTTTTCTGATAGGATCAGAAAACAAAATTTAGAATCAAAATAGTAAAATACAACTGTAACTATTTAGCAGTTAGCTTCTCTATATCACAATAGTGGGAAGTTAATAGTTAAAGTTAACGGTTAAAGTTAAAAAAATAAATATGAGTATCATAGAAATGCGCGTCCCTGCTATTGGGGAGTCTGTAACAGAAGTAACTTTATCGCAGTGGCTGAAAGGCAATGGCGAATTCGTCAACTTGGATGAACCCATTTGTGAATTTGAATCAGATAAAGCTACCCTTGAATTTCCGGCGGAAGCCAGTGGAAAACTAGAATGGGTTGCAGCTGAAGATGATGACCTAGAAATCGGTGCTTTAGTTGCTAAAATTGACACTAGCGTAACGGCACCTGCAGGTGGAAGCAATGGTTCTTCTACTGCTCCTGCGGCAACGAAAGAAAGTAGCCCCGCTCCAGTAAAAGAAGCAACGGTAGCAGCAGCTTCGGTTGCTGAAACGACTTACGCCAGCGGCCACCCTTCTCCGGCAGCAGCTAAAATGATGCGTGAAAATAACATTACAGCTACAGATGTGGTTGCAACGGGCAAAGATGGACGGATTACACAAGAAGATGTTCAGAAAGCCGTATCCAATAAGGCTACTCCCGCCGCCGCTCCAAAGGCAGCTAAAGGAACACCAGTAGCAGCACCATCTCCAACAACTTCTTTCGGTAGAGGAACGAGTTCCAAGAAGATGAGCCGTATGCGTAGAACCATCGCTAAGCGTTTGGTTTCTGCCAAAAATAATACAGCCATGTTGACCACTTTCAATGAAGTGGATTTGACTAATATCATGGCTATCCGAAAGAAATATCAGGAAGAGTTTGTCAAGAAGCACGGTACCAAGCTCGGTTTTATGTCGCTTTTCTCAAAAGCCTGTGCTCATGTATTGATGGAGATGTCAGATGTAAATGCGCAGATTGATGGTGATCAAATAATTCACCATGACTATGTGGATATTTCTATCGCAATCTCTACTCCAGATGGTTTAGTGGTGCCTCCTGTGAAGAACATGGAGTCTCTGAAATTGCACGAAATTGAACTAGCCATTAAGGCCTTAGCTGTAAAAGCGAGAGAAGGTAAATTGACACTAGACGAAATGTCCGGAGGAACCTTTACCATCACAAATGGAGGTGTCTTTGGTTCTATGATGAGTACGCCAATCTTAAATGAACCGCAATCCGCGATCTTAGGGATGCATACTATTCAGCAGAGACCAATGGCCATCAATGGAGAAGTGAAAATTCGACCTATGATGTACTTGGCACTTTCTTACGATCACCGGGTAATTGATGGAAGTACATCTGTGACATTTCTAGTTAAAGTAAAACAACTGCTAGAAGATCCAGTTAAGCTATTGCTGGACATATAAAAAACTAGCATCATATTTGTCTTTCCTAATTTAGTGTTACAAAAAGTTAACTTAATAAGCCTTTATATTTGAGTTCTTAGCTGAAATATTGAAGGCTTATTAAGTTAATTTTTCATTGTTACGCTAAGAAAAAATAATAAGAAATGACCCTCAGCGAATTCTTCGAATTATTGGCGAATCAGTCATATCTCATCTTAGCATTCTTCCTTATAATACCTTTTACAGCCTTTTTGGCGGGTATAATGGGAAAGAATGAGGGGCATATCAGTCCATGGAAATACCTGTATTCGACATTGGTTTATTTGATTTGTGTCCCTGGTATTTTCGCTGTTACACTGAATATCTATTTATTTTTATTTGAAAAGCAACCGATAATGAATACGGATGTTTTCACGCAGATATTACCGATACTTTCCATGGTTGGAACTTTGATGATTATTCGAAGTAATGTGGAATATGATCGAATTCCTGGCTTCGGTAAATTATCAGGTATGATGATGATGATCTTTACTGTTTTGTTATTAATGTGGGGAATGGATCGGACTAGTTTTCATATTATAGCTTTCACAAGAATGCCTTTTCAGTACGTATTACTAGTCTTCGTCGGATTGCTCATTGCGTTCCGAGTAGGTATGAAAAGGGTCTTTGGAGCAACATCGTAACAACGAAGAAATAACTTAGGATTACACAAAAAGTTATTTTTGTGTCGTATATAAGAACATCGGAGCCTACAACTACTTTTACAATTTCTTTCCAAAACAATACAGCGACCTTCTGGGTCCTTTTTTCTAATTGAGCATAGCTCTCTGTATTGTGTAATGAGGTACAATTTAAAATGTATTACTATTGTTGTTCTGAACCTAATGGCGCATGTCACCTATGGCCAGTTCTATACCTTAGATGCCCATCGCAGTAATGGAGACTTACACTTAGATGGTCGTTTGCTTGAAGCAGATTGGGGTGAAGCTCAGACCATTTCTTCTTTTTGGATGAACTATCCTTTCGATACTTTAGTGGCGCAATCTGAAACAGAAGTTCAGGTGCTCATCAGTGGGTCACATCTTTATATTGGCGCTATTTGTTATCATGCGAGTTCCAAACATCGTTATGTTGTACAATCTTTGAAACGTGATTTTTCCTTTCGGGAAAATGAATCCTTTTCGGTCATAATTGATGCTTTTAATGATGCTAATTCTGGTTTTAACTTTACCGTAAACCCTTTTGGTTCTCAAAGTGATGGCTTGATTGCGAACGGCGGAACACGAGGTACCATTCAAAGCTGGGATGGACTTTGGCGAGCAGAAGTATTTCGAACAGAAGGGTACTGGTCTGTAGAAATGGCAATACCATTAAAAACCTTGCGATACAGTGAAAAATCAGATACCTGGAGTATTAATTTTGCCCGTAATGATTTACATCGTAATGAGGTTTCAACCTGGGTGCCTGTTCAACGTGGTCGGAAAGTAGTGACCTTGGTAAGTATGGGGAAACTATTGTTAGGTGATAAACTAGAATCGAGAACTAATGCTGTTATTATTCCTTATCTCGCCGGCATTATAGGAAAAGAATACCCTGGAAAAACAGAGGCTAAGCCAAGAGTTGGTGCTGATGCAAAAATTGCGTTGAGTAGTTCTTTGTATTTAGACTTGACCGCTAATCCGGATTTTTCTCAGGTAGAAGTAGATCGCCAGGTAATAGACCTCAGCCGCTTTGAATTGTTTTTTCCAGAGCGGCGTTTGTTTTTCTTAGAGAACAGCGATTTATTTTCCACCTTAGGGAATCGTAGGATTTATCCTTTATTTTCTCGCCGAATTGGCGGAGCGGATAACATCCCCGTGCCTATTCGATTTGGCGCCAGGGTTAGTGGAAAGTTAAATAAAGATTGGAGACTTGGGCTAATGACAATCCAGACAGCCCTCACCGATTCTTTGTTAGATAGTAAAGGCAACAATAACTATTCAGTAGCAACACTACAACGAACGGTACTTTCTGGTTCTACAGTAACGGCTTTCATTGCCAACCGTCAACGTTTTTCTGACTTGGATCCTTCTAATGATTTCAATAGAGTGGCAGGTCTTGAATTTGATTATCGTTCTAAAGATTCACGTTGGGCTGGTAAAACATTTGTTCATCGCTCTTTCAATCCAAAAAGAACGGATGATGCGCTCTCTTATAGCGCTAAGATGAGGTATCGACTAAAGAAGTTTTCTATTCGTGCCGCTGTTGATGCGGTTGGGGAAAACTACATCACAGATATGGGTTATGTACCTCGTTTATATAATGAAAATGAAGTGACCGATAAACCTGTTCGAATTGGTTACCACCAATGGCGCCTAAACTTACGTTATCGTTTTTTCTTTGAGAAAAATAAGGTGATCGACTTTATCAGCCCGAATTTAAATTTTGAATTATTCACAGGAGAAGCTTGGGAAGTCCACGAAACACAGGTTAACGCCAATGTCTTTGTTCGATTTATGGATGCCTCTCAATTTAGAATTGCTTATAAAAATCAATCCCAAGTTTTGTTTTTTCCTTTCTCACTGTCCGGTTTGGATCAGCCTTTTCCGGCAGGTAAATATCCATTTCGTTATTTTGAAACCGAGTATGATAGCGGAAAAAGAAAAGCACTGTCTTATGCTTTGAGAGCAGGTATGGGGCAGCAGTACAGAGGGAAGAGAATACAGTTGGATGGAGAGTTGAGTTATAGAATCAAGCAATATGCAAATTTTGGAATTACCTATTCGCATAAAAATCTGTATAATTTTTCGGAAGAATATGGCGCAGCGTGTTTCAATCTAATTGGTTCTAAGGCAGAGATTTCCTTTAATAGGAATTTGTTTTTCACCACCTACCTACAATATAATACACAGACAAATAACATTAATATCAACTCTCGATTTCAATGGAGGTTCCGGCCTTTGTCAGACTTGTATTTGGTTTATACGGAAAATTACCTAGCAGAAAATGTGGAGGTGAAGAACCGAGCCCTGGTGCTTAAATTGAACTATTGGTGGGGTTTCTAACTAGTCTTTTGAAGACTCTGGTCATCTAAAGCTGCCAAAATAATACTACAAGCTTTTCGGATTTCGGCTGCTGTAATGACGAGAGGTGGCGCTACTCGCAGACAACGGTCGTTAAATAAAAACCAATCTGTAATTAATCCTTCTCGTTTGCAAATGGCAATGGTTTTCATAACCAAATCTGTGCTTCCCAAATCTATGGCCATAAACAACCCCAGTCCTCGAACCTCTTTTATTAAGGGATGGACCAACAATTCTTTTAATAATTCTGATTTAGCAGGCATATCCTCTAACAAGGTGCTTTCAACTATTGTCTCTAAAGTAGCCAGGGCTGCGGCACAACAAACCGGGTGGCCACCAAAAGTAGTAATATGCCCAAGAACGGGGTTGTGGCTAAGGACAGACATTATTTTTTGATCCGCTACAAAAGCGCCAATAGGCATTCCGCCGCCCATTCCCTTTGCCAGTAATAAAATATCAGGAACCACATCGTATTGCTCGAAAGCAAAGAGTGAACCGGTACGGCCATAGCCTACTTGAATTTCATCAAAAACCAAGAGGGTTCCTGTTTCATTACAACGCGCCCGGAGTTTTTTTAAGTAATCATTTTCTGGAACGTGAATGCCACTTTCCGCGCGAACAGTTTCAATAATCACGCAAGCCGTTTGCTTCGTAATGATCTCCAGATCCTTAGGTTCGTTGAAATGAATATGCTTGATGCCGGGAAGCAGTGGGTGGTATGGCTGCGTGAAATAGCTGTCGCTCATTAGGCTAGCAGAGCCTTGGGTACTGCCATGATAGGCGTCGAAGCAAGAGACAATTTCAGGACGCCCGGTGTATCGCTTCGCTAGCTTCATGGCACCTTCGGTTGCTTCAGAACCAGAATTAACGAAGTAAACACAGTTTAAGTTTTCGGGTAGTTTACTGGTGAGTAAATCCGCTAATTTCACCTGGGGACTCAAGACATATTCACCATAGACAATGGTATGTAGATATTTATCAGCCTGGTCTTTTATCGCACGCACAACCGCCGGATGACAATGACCAAGACTACTAACAGCGATGCCGCTAATCAGATCTATATAGGATTTGCCATCTGTATCATACAGATATATTCCTTCGGCTTTTTCTATTTCTAACAATAGTGGTGCATCACTGGTTTGAGCAACGCGGGAAAGGAAAATTTGTCGAAGGTTAGCCATAGTTTAAGTGATATTTGTTATTGATCGGGAACCCTTTAGCATGTGGCTTTTAGCTATTGGCAGTTAGCACCCCTCTGATGCGAAAGTGGGAAGCCAACTGCCAGCGGCTAATAGCCTACTGCTGAATAATGAGGAATTAAAATTTCAGCAAATGCTCGTTACCCAAATACACTTGCCAAAAAACAGTAAAGATGGCCATCATAATATAGGCAATTTGTCGAATGAAAAACTTTAATTTTTTTCGATCTGGTTGGTAACCATAGTGTTCAAAAACATGAGAGTAGAATGTGGTGTCATCCACTTCCTGCAAGTCATGCATGTTGTTCATCAGGCAAGCATTATAAATATAAAACTGCAATTGGATAATGCTATAACCAGCGACCATCAGCGGCCACCAAAAAATAAAAGGCCCGAACCAGGCGATGAAAACGAGGATGACGTGAAGCCAGAAAACAGCTATGGCTTTTGGCGAATCGCCCATCAGAGAATGTCCTTCCATGAGTATTGCTATATTAAAAAGTTCTTTGACGAACCTGTCCGCCCCTTAGGGAGGATTCCGTGTCTTGAGGAGCCACGTCAGAGTCAAAGAAGGGATTAAAATTCCCAGCCTTCCATATCATCAGGCTTGGTTTGTTTGTATTGTCGTTTAGAAATAATTCGTTTGTGCTGTCTGTCAATGATTAATTTTGCCAGCGCTATATTAGCATGTTCTGTACAAAAAGGAGAAAGCACATGATTGATTTTGTGTTCCAGAACGTCGAGGCGATATAAGAGGCTCATTAGAAAATCAATTCGATGTTCTAGCATGTAAGCCACTTCATTTGCCACCAGATTTAGCAAGTCCTCCTCTGTCAAAGGTTCATCACTAAGCTCGAGACCAAAGTCGCGAGCAATCAGTTCCGTTGTTTGTATGGTTAGTTTATTATCCATTTTTTATTTAAACACAAAATTTTTCTGCAAAAAGAAATTATAAGTAACCGCGATTAATACGGCCACGATAATTCGGGAATAAAAATAGTGAATTCCTACAAATTCCGTAACTAAATATACACCTGCAGTATTCAAAAGTAAACTCCCCGCAGCCACTAATACATATTTAAACGCTTGCTCTCGCATCCGACTTTCTGTAGCGGTGAAAACCCAATAACGGCCCAGTAGGAAGTTGGTTACGGCTCCTAAAAAAGCACCAATAGCAGTGGCGGTGACATACCAAATCCCAAGAAATTCCTTGAGCAGCCACATACTTGTGAAGTCTACAAGGGTGCCAGCAAAAGCAGCAAATTGGGCTCCTACAAAAAGCTTCCCTAAAGATTTTGGTTTTTCTTTTTTGGTCATAAGTCTCACACAGGAAATCCGCCTTGAAGTTTAATCTTCAACGCAGCTACAAAGGTAGGAAAATAAAAGGGGAGGAGAAGATTATGAATAGTGGTCCCCAGCTACTTTTTCGTTCGAAGCACAAAAAAGCAAAGCAGTAATACTCCGAAGCCAACTCCGATCCGTATCCATAATTCCTGCTGTGCTTGAATATGACTTTCCAGATAGTAAGGGTTAGGGGCATTTGGCGTACCCTCTCCTTTTATGATTTCCCAGTTTTCGAGATCTCCATTGTCCAAATTCGGGAGCAGCAGACTAATGGTAAAGGTGGAATCAGAAGGAGGTAATTCGTAAGCAATACTGTCTATCAACGCACCATCGGAGGCGTAGAGCCCCACACTTTCTAATCGCTTGTTGAGCCCAAATGGAAAGTTACCTACTACTGAATAAGCCTCAGGGAATTCTTTAGAAAAGGCCTCTTGGTCTTCCGTAAGCACGAGATATTCTTTTGGAGCAATTTGTACACGTGGCAACTCATAATGGTGTTTGGTGTCTGTGAAACTCCAACCGTATAAGCTAATGGGGCTGTCTGAATTATTGTATAATTCTACCCAGTCTTTCGTTTTCTTATTGTTAGCGCTAATCTCATTAATGATAATCTTGCCGGCCATTGGATGAATGTAGGGCTCAAAGATCGCAGTAATTTTTGTTGATTTCTTTCGTAATAATAAGTTAGCCTCAAAAATGCCGTCCTCTATCGGGATGCCTTTCCAGCCAACAAAACGATAGCCATAATTAGGAATGGCTTTTATACTTATCGGAATATTTTTGAAATACTGACCTGTGAATGATTCACTTGAAACATTAATGTTATTATTAATAATAACTTTTCCTCCGGGGCTGCTTTCTAAGGATAAATCGCTGAGTCGGCCAGTGTCAAATTCTTCCATGAGGTGCATACGCACATAGTCTGGCCGCTTACGACCAAATACTCGCAATTGGTAAACCTGTTTTTTCCATTCTTTCTTCATCAAATTCCAGCGATCAATTTGTCGATCTATTTCTGGCTCATACAATGCGAAGAATTCATCAATTCTTTTTTCCACTCGTTCCTCATTAAAGGAAGTATTCAATTCATCAGCAAAACGGTTGAGGAATTCCTTTCGGAAACTTTCATTCTTTAATAAGCTCCTTAATATAGAAGTACTCCAAGCAGGATTAGGCCAACTTGGACCATTGGGTTCTGTATGAAAAGCAAGACTATTGTTTTTATATGCTTTCTTATCGTGTAAGCCGAAGCCCCAGTCTGTATCGTAGAGAATCCAGCGCCATTTTCCATTATCAGTTTGTGGCCGCCAGAATTTGATGTTTCCTCCCGCATCACGATTGTCAAAATAGATTTGAGCAATCTGATACTGCATGAAGTTTTCAACATCCATTTGTGATTGAATGTAGGCATAATGAGCAGGAACGCTCATGTCATTTTTTTTCAGATAGCGCAGCATTTTCAAATAGTGCTGTCGACTCCCCCGCTTTGTGGTGTATTTGTGCTCAATCAGGTCAATACTGTCTTTATGCAATTCGTGATGATCAGCAATGAAATGACGATTTATCTTTTCTCGAATATTGTAGATGCCCCAGTATTTCCCGTTGAGGTAAACATGTGCAGGTCTTGAATCTTGTTTTTCAATGTCCCAGTGGTCTACCAAACTCCCCATGAAAGCATCTCGGAAATGCGTCTTGCCCCAGTCGCTCCCGGAGTTTCGCAAGACCATAAATTTATAATTCTTTAAACCCTTTTTAGCGTAAAGTCGATGTTTAATTCTCTTTTTACCATATCGGTTCCGCGTGACAATGGTCATAGATTTTTGTGGAAACAAACGGCTCATTCCACCAAATAATCGGAAACCTGTTTGGCTATTGAACTCAGAGCTACCATCTGCTTCAAACAACTCTGTGTTGACCTCAACCTCCCTGCGGCTCCAAAAATTGGCTCCATCTTTTTTCCAAAGGCTGTCTATGGCATTAGGGCCATTGACGTAAAGTCCCGTTTCTGGGTCGAATAGAACAGCAGGAGGAACAGCGATGGATATGGTAGAAAAGGTAGACTTTGGCTCTTCTATAAAATAGGTCTTGGTTTTTAACTTACTTTTTCTCTTTCCCTTACGAGCAAGGGCACGAACAACCGTTGTTTTGTCAATTTTGATTGGACGGCGATACTCTTCAGATCGATAAGAAGGTTCTGAACCATCAAGCGTATAGAAAATACGAGCCCCTGGAGCATGCAGCCTAAGTTCTATGTTGTCTTCATAGAAGCCAGCTCCCTGAGAGAATTCCAGCAATACCTTTTTGGACTTTGCCTTTGTAGCAACAGCGGCCTGGTTTTGAGAAAAACCAGGTGTACAAAGCAATAGCAAGAAGAAGAGTATGGGGTTATATTTGTTCAACTTTTTTAACTCTTTAAGCCGTGTTTTCGAATAGTGTTGTTCTGTCTGAGAAGCTTTAACTTCTAATTATAAATAACCTTTACGATAGTTTTAAAGAAAAGGATATCAAAAATACTAAATAATATACGTCTTCGCACTTTTTTATAACATGAGTGATTAGCTGCTATATGAATTACTTGACTGACAAGTCGTCTATGACTTAGAAACAACTCTTGGGCCGTCTTGGCAATCTAAGTGACAATTGTCAACTTTTTGTAAAAAAAGGTGTTCTCTTTTCTCAAAAGGCGACATCTTTGCAGCCTTACTTTTACATATTGTAAGAATAGCTTACTAACAGTATTCTTTTAAGAATACACATATTATTATTATTTAATGCTAAGAACTTGTTTTGAACGGCACTTCGGTGAAAATCTCAACATATCTTAAAAAACACCTTAATATGAAGTCTAATTTTATCTACACTTTCTTCTGCTTAGCCATTATGGTTTTTCTTTTTTCTTCAAATAACGGCGGACGAGCTACTATCGGTCAGGCTAATACCGGAGCGCCAGGAGATCAGGTCAATGGAGCGGGTCAACCCTGGACTTGCCAAACTTGTCACGGCACAGGTAACGCTAACGGTATCCAGGTTACACAAACCTTTGAAATAACAGATGCTGATGGAAATGACCTTTTTGCTAATGGCTACACTCCAGGAGAAACCTACGATGTTAAATTGACCGTAAATGCAGTCACTGGAAACCCGGCGAAATATGGATTCCAGATCCTTTGTCTTAATGCTGCGCCAAACGTTAGTGGCCCTGAAGTGTCAAATTGGACCGCAGTTTCTAGCAATGTCGCTATTAGACAAGCTTCAACTACCGGCCGTACTTATGCAGAACATGCCACCGGTAGTAGTTCTAATGAGTTTACAATGACTTGGGTAGCACCTGCTGCCGGATCAGGTGATGTTACTTTTTACGCAGTTGGTAATGGAGTGAACGGTAATGATGCAAGCTCCGGTGATGGAGCAACTACCAGTAATTTTACCTTAATAGAAGGGGAAACATCATCGGCTAAAAACATTACGCTTTCTTTGTATTGGTCTCTATTTCCAAATCCTGTAGCTACTCAATTATCTGTAAAGGTAAACGCGGACGAAAGTGGTCAGTACGACTGGTCTATCATTGATGTACAGGGTCGTGCTTTGCAAGTAGGTCAGTTTGACCTGATACAAGGTGAGAATTTGCAAACTGTAGCCGTAGCAGATATCGCAACTGGCTTATATCATTTCCAAATGCATAAAGATGGGAAGATCACTACCCAGACATTGGTGAAGAAGTAAATAGCTAAGAGCTTTACATATTAAAATTTGACAAAGAGGTTTGTTCTGTAAAAAGGACAGACCTCTTTGTTGTAGAGTGATCAACTAATTCACTAATTTGCAGGCCTAAAAATACCTTTTTTAACAAACGAGGTAGTTAGCAAAGGGAATTCGTAAAAGAACTAAAAGACATACATGTACGACGCAAAAGATCAACGCCTGCTTTTTGATTTATCCAAGGAACTATTAAACGCTGCTACAAGCGAAACGCCAGAGGCTGCTAAAGATCAATCTACAGGTTTACGAAAAGTATTGGTATTTCATGAGTGGAAATATTCTATTAAAAACGATCCGGTCATCTCTGATTTTGAATATGACCAATTGTATAAAAAATTAGAAGCGCTGGAAAAAGCTTTTCCGAATCTGATCGTTCCGGACTCTCCGACACAACGAGTTTCTAACGACCTCATCGAGGATTTCAAATTGGTAGATCACTTGGTTCCAATGCTGTCTTTAGACAATTCCTATAATGCAGAAGACCTTAGAGACTTTGAAGATCGTGTTAGAAAAAACACTAGTATTCCGGAAGGCACTCCAATAGAGTATTGTGTAGAACCAAAGTACGATGGAGGGAGTATTGCACTCGTTTACGAAGGGGATCAATTGGTGCGTGCTGCGACCCGTGGAAATGGAGTGGCCGGAGACGAAATTACTTTGAATGCCAGAGCGATGAAGTCTGTCCCATTGAAAGCTGCTTTTTCCTCAAAGGGGTTGAATAAGGTAGAACTTCGAGGAGAGGTGGTTATTCGAAAAGATATTTTTGATAAAATGAATGAGGCTCGAGCAAAGGAAGGAGAGACTTTATTTGCCAACCCCAGAAACACAGCTACGGCTGGCCTACGAATGAAAGATCCTAAGGAAGTGGCAAAACGTGGGTTAGTTGCTTTTCTCTATCAATTAGGGCACGGCGTTAATGCGGAAGGCAAAGATAATTTGAAGCAATTCAAAACACATGACAACGGAATTGAATTGTTAGGAAGTCTTGGGTTTAAGGTTCCTGTGGAAGAGAGAAAGGTTTGTAAAAACATTCAAGAGGTTATTGATTTCTGTAAAGAATGGGAAGCAAAAAGAGATAGCTATGAGTATGAAATAGATGGGATGGTGGTGAAAGTGAATGACTTGCGGTTACAGGAAATATCCGGATATACCAGTCACCATCCGCGTTGGGCAATTGCTTATAAGTTCAAAGCCAAACAAGCGACTTCTAAATTGCTAAACGTTGAATACCAGGTAGGAAAAATTGGCTCCATAACACCGGTTGCGAAAATAGAACCAGTGGCTTTGGCAGGGGTAACTGTTTCTTCGGTTTCTTTGCACAACGAAGATTTTATTACGTCGAAAGACATTCGCTTAGGCGATACGGTTTTGGTGGAAAGAGCGGGAGATGTAATTCCCTACATCGTAAAATCTATGGGAGATTTGCGAGATGGAAGTGAGGTAGTTATTAAATTCCCAAGCAATTGTCCGGCTTGTGATTCGGTATTGGTGCGTTCGGAAAAGGAAGCAGCCTGGCGTTGTGAAAATTACGAATGTAAAGCTCAGGTACTACAACGAATGATCAGTCACGTTTCTAAAGATGCAATGGATATTGATGGTTTTGGTAAAAGCTATATTGAACGATTCCACCAACTCGGCTGGATTAAAAACATAGCAGACATTTATCGTCTGAATTATGATGCGATTGCATTGTTGGAAGGATTTGGACAAAGGTCAGCGGATAACTTGGAAGCGGCGATTGAGGTGGCTAAGAAAAATCCAATTCAACGATTGTTATACAGTTTGACTGTTCACCATCTGGGTAGAAAAGTATCTAAATTGCTGGCTCAGGAAATCGATCACGTAATGGATTTGAAAGACTGGACAGAGGAGAACTTTGTAGAAATAAAAGACATTGGTCCCAAAGTAGCAGAAAATGTAATCGTCTTTTTTCAAAATCCAGCAAACATTGAGCTGCTGGAAACAATGGAAGCCCTCGGTGTTAACATGAAGCAAACAGAGGAAGATAGGCCGAAGGCCGTTTCTGCGGATGCACCATTGGTTGGTAAAACCATTTTATTCACAGGCAAGCTTTTGAAAATGGGCCGTAAGCAAGCACAGGAAATGGCAGAACAGGCTGGGGCTAAAAATATATCGGCGGTGAGCTCTAATTTGAATATTTTAGTAGCTGGGGAAAAAGCAGGTTCAAAGCTGAAAAAAGCTCAGGCATTAGGTACGGTCGAGGTGATGACAGAGGATGAGTTTTTAATTTTGATTGGGCGGGAGTAGAAAGGATTCAAATCAAAAACAACCTCAAATCAATTCCCTTAATACGCAGGTTTACTAAACGTTATCCTTCTAGTTTATTTTGACCCAATGAAATCACTTAGTCTACAATGCACTAAGTAACAACAAAAAATTAAATCCCGATTTGGAAACAATTATGTAAATCAAAACGACCACAGGGAGAGTGGTTTATATAATTGTTTCCACGAAAGAAATCGGGAAATTATTTTTTGTGTAATACTTAATGTCCTTCTTTAAATAGGACAAAAAAATAACTCTAATGAAAAAATATATTACCTATCTGCTTCCTGCGATCTGTATTATAGCGTTACTATTGTCGTCTTGTGATACGAAGAAAAAAATGACCCAAGCGAAAGTGCTAAGTCCGGCTTCCGAACTTGTTGCTGTTTTTTCGAAATGTACGGAGGCTGTCGCGCTCTTCGAATTTGACGGGGCAGACTTTAAACTGATAGAAGAAATTGCCAATTTTGATCAGGATACTTTTCGTTTCAAGGTTTCTCATTTCGATTCTCGATTTTATTATGTGGGTACTCGAAGCGGACGTAAGCGTCCTGTTGTGTTAGGAAAAGGAAAAGAAGTGTTAGTGGTTGGGGATTGCAATAATGCGAGACAAGCGAAATTTAAAAATGCGGAACTGAACAGCGGTTATGATGATTTACTACAAACCTTTACAAAATGGAACGGCGCTACCCGGGCTGCTGGAATGCAGTTGCAGAATGCTGGAAATAATCAGGTGAAAATGCAAGCGGCTATTGAGGAACTCGCAAAAATTGACGAGGAAAAATTAGAGCGGATAAATGCCTTGAAAATAAAGCAACCATATCTTGCTAAAGTAGCAGTGTTGAATACTTACCTCAGCTTTCAAAACCATAATAAAGGACGGTATGAAAATGAAGTGGAGTACTTTGGAAAAACGTTTTTCGATCAGGCCAATTTAGCGGATAAAGATTATGACCATATTCCATACCTTTTTGAGGCTTTCAAAAACTGGTCGAAAGTTCTGGCTCAACAACAGGTGCCGGCCCCTTATTTACAAGCGATAATGGATACTACACTGGCTGCAATACCAACTGATGGAAGAGCAATGAAATATGCTTTGGGTGGTATTGTCAATTCTCTTCAAACGGGCAGCCATCCTTTATTTCAGGAATATGGGAATCGATATTTGGTTTCGTTTGAAAACGAAAATCATCCTGCCTTGAAGGCCATGAGAAAGAAAGTTGACCTTGCCGGTAGTTTTGTCATCGGAGCTGTAGCACCTGATTTTTCGCAAAAAACGCCGGAGGGGAAGTTGATGAGTTTAAGTGACCTGAGAGGGAAAGTAGTTTTGGTCGATTTTTGGGCAAGTTGGTGTGGCCCTTGCCGTCGGGAGAATCCGAATGTGATTAAAGTTTATGAAAAATATAAAGACAAAGGCTTTGATGTTTTAGGTGTTAGTTTGGATCGAAGCAAAGCACCATGGATGAAAGCCATTAAAAAAGATAAACTGCCCTGGAATCAAATTAGTGATTTAAAAGGATGGCAAAACGAGGTGGCGCAGTTATATTCTGTCAGGACTATTCCGCAAACCATTTTACTAGATCGGAAAGGGCGCATTCTGGCAAAAAACCTAAGGGGAGCAGATTTGGAGGCTAAGTTGGCTGAAATTTTTAATGACTAATGTCGATTACGTACCTAACAATGACCATCAACCGAATAGCTGTAATATTTTTGTTTTTTATACTTTGTTCTGCTTGTTCGCAAACAGATAGCAGTCAATCGAGCCAAACAATCTCTGCTAGTGAAACCCTGCAGGAAGAAGAAGAGCGCCAGAAGGATCTCGTTATTGAGAAAATGAATTTAGCGAAAGCGATAACTAAAAAAGGAGCAAAAACGATTGAAGAAGAAGTATTGTTAGATTATGATACTACGAAATGGGCAGAGTTACTTCGCTTAGATGACAGCTATATCTTGGATTTGAAATACGCCACGGAAGATAACTTTGTAAAGGAACAACTCTATGAATGTCCTCGCTGTTTTTTGCGTCCTGTAGCGGCGGCCGCATTGCAGAAAATTCATGACTCATTTAAAGCAAAAGGGTTTCACATTAAATTACTAGATTGCTATCGTCCAGCTCGGGTGCAGCAACGACTTTGGGATAAAGTACCTAATGCCTCCTACGTCACCCCTCCTTGGAAGGGCTCTATGCACAACCGAGGCCTGGCTGTAGATTTAACTCTGGTAGATGAAAATGGAACGGAGCTTAATATGGGAACGGCCTATGATTTTTTTGGCCGAAAGGCACATCATACACATACCGACTTGCCCAAGAAGGTGCTGGAAAATCGAAAGCTATTAAAAACAACGATGGAGAAATTTGGATTCAAATCCATCAGAACAGAGTGGTGGCATTATTCCTATGTCGGCAAGCGATTTGAGATTGATGATATGGAGTGGGAATGTGATCATTAAGTGGTGGGAATGAATATATAGAGAGTGTAATAGTTTTGTATGATAACTAAAGGACCGATCGAAACAATACATTCAATTCTACCGTTACGTATGAGATGTTTTGTTATTTTTGTGAAAATAGCATAACAGACCTTTATAAATAATTCGATTTGTTTGTGGAGCTAAAATACAAACAATAATTACAAACCGATAACAAGATAAAATGCAAAATACAGCGTACAAATCAGATGTTGAGGCGGTAGACGCACTGGCGAAAGCTTATAAAGACCTCTCTAAAGAAATTGGAAAAGTGATTATTGGGCAGGAGGAAGTAGTGAAGACCGTTATCATTTCTCTATTTAGTAATGGCCACAGTTTGTTAGTGGGTGTGCCGGGTCTGGCGAAGACTTTATTAGTAAGTACCATTTCAGAAGTGTTGGATTTGGAGTTTAAGCGAATTCAGTTTACACCGGATTTGATGCCTTCAGATATCACGGGTTCAGAGATCCTGGGAGATGATCGGAAGTTTCAATTCATGAAAGGACCATTGTTCTCTAACATTGTACTAGCGGATGAGATCAACCGTACGCCTCCTAAGACGCAGGCTGCACTACTGGAAGCGATGCAGGAACGCTGTGTAACAGTGAGTGGGGTGACGCATAAGTTGCCAGCGCCATTTTTCGTGTTGGCTACACAAAACCCGATTGAGCAGGAAGGAACCTATCCATTGCCGGAGGCGCAGTTGGACCGTTTTATGTTCAACATTCCATTGGACTACCCTTCTTACGAAGAAGAAATTTCTGTTGTGAAAGCGACGACGTCTAATGATAAATATAAGCTCAACAATATAGTTACAGGCGAACAAATTATGTTCTTCCAGCAACTGATTCGTAAAATTCCGATTTCTGATAATGTATTGGAATACGCGGTTTCCTTGGCAACTAAAACAAGACCGGGTACTCCTCGCGCTACAGAAATGGTGAATAACTACATCAGTTGGGGGGCAGGACCACGTGCTTCTCAGTACCTAGTGTTGGGTGCGAAATGCCATGCTGCGATTAGCGGAAAATATTCTCCGGATATTGAAGATGTGCAAGCTATTGCAAATTACGTGTTACGTCACCGTATTGTTAGAAATTATAAAGCTGAGGCAGAAGGAATTACAGAAGAGAAGGTGATTGAGAGTTTGTTCTAGAGAGGTAATGCTGGATAGATTAGAAAAATAAATAATGACATTTTAAAAAAGCCTGGTGAAATTTCGCCGGGCTTTTTATATTTTCGATGCTAAGAAATTTTATTTGGCGGAATATAGCAGATTGGCGTTCCGCCTTTGCGGTAAAATCAACTCATTTGGAAAATGAATTCGCTTAGCACCCCTTTTTTTAACTTTGAATAAAAACAGACAAAACACCGCTCCCAAACGTTAAACAAAAATAATTTTCAATGGTCAAAGTTTTAGTGTCATACAGATTTACAATAAAAGTTGTTTTTGTGTAAAATAGATCTACCCTTCAACGAAAAGCCTCATGAGTCTAAATCTACGCCGCCCATTTAAACGTCCTATCCTCTTTAGTTTTCTTTTGTTCTTTTGCCATCAGGGAATCGCTCAGAACATAAGTGGCTATATTCAAAATTCAGAAAACGAACCGATTCCATACGTTAATATCTTTGTTAACCAACTCGGGTCTGGGACGACTACCGACGAGGAAGGCTACTACTTTCTGAATATAGAACCCGGAGAGTACGAGTTCATTTTTTCCGCATTGGGCTATGAAACAAAATCCATAGAAATAATAATAGAAACTAAACCTGTAGAGAAGAACCTATGGATGAAACCTTCTGATATAGAATTGGACCAAATCGTAGTCCGGGCTTCTAAACGTGATCCGGCTTATGCGATCATCCAAAATGCCATTGATGCAAAATCGAAATACTTAAAACAAGTAGATAGCTACCGGACTAAAATTTATATCAAAGCAACTGAAGAGATTGATAAAAAAGAGAAGAAGAAGAAAAAGGCGAAAGAGAAAAAGAAGAAACAAAAAGAAGTAGTAGACGCCAGCGCTCCGGATATGAATCCTTTCGAGAAAGCGGAAATGGAAAAACTAAAAGCCATTGAAGGATTGAGTATGATAGAGTCAGAGGTTACACTGAATTTTCAATATCCCAAAAAATATAAAGAAGAACGAACGGCTTACAAAGTTTATGGAACTAAAGCAGGTTTGTTTGTTCCTCGTTTTGGAGAAAGCGATTTCAATTTTTACCGAAACCTTGTAACCATGCGGAACGTGGCAGAGGTGCCCATGATTTCGCCGCTTAGTAGAACTTCTGTTATATCCTATAAGTTTAAACTCATAGAAAGCAAAGAAGAAAACGGAATTCTCGTTCATAAAATAAAAGTAACGCCACGTAAAAAAGGAAACGCTACTTGCAAAGGATACATCTTCATCAATGAAGGGCTATGGAACATCAATCGCTTAGATTTGTCTTTTGCAAAGGGAGGCTTGAAATTTTTTGATGCCTTTCGGCTAAAGCAAGCATTTAAAATGCTGCCCGATAGTACCTGGCTACCCTTTCGGGTAGAGTTTATTTATTCCACCAAACAAGGTAAATACAAAACCTTCAAAGGGAATACGCTGATGCACTACAGCGACTATGAAAACAACTATGCCTTTCCGCCAAAATTTTTCGGCAACGAAGTTTCAGTAACGACCAGAGAAGCGTATAAAAGGGACAGTACCTATTGGAAAGCTTCTCGCCCAGAGCCACTGACGATTAAGCAACAAAAATTGGTAGCCCATAAAGACTCGGTGTTTGCAGTTCACAATAGCAAGCCGTATAAGGATTCGATCCAAGGGCTTTATAATAAGGTAACTTTCCTGGACGTGGTTTGGGATGGACTCGGATTTCGAGATCACGTAACGAAACGAGAAATTCAGTTTGGGACAATTCAGGACTTACTAGATTTCAGTATTGTTGGAGGATTCCGCGTTGGACCTTCTATTTCTTTTTTTAAAGGCTGGGAGAATAAAAAATGGCTGTACACGAGCGCTAACATAAATATTGGCTTTAAAAATAAAGACGCCATTGGAAGCTATTGGGGGCGATTTCGATACCATCCAAAAAGGCTGGCAGATGTATCTTTCTCTATAGGTAGAGAATTTGAAGCCATTAACAACTATGATGCTTTTCTGAACATGCTGCGAAATTCTAATTATTATTTAAACGATTATATTGGTGCAGGACATCGGATAGAGCTGTTCAATGGATTTTATTTAAGAACTAGGTTTAGGGTGAATGACCGGCAATCGACTACCGGTTATGAAACAGATAATTTTATTGGAGATATTATAGATGACGAAGAGCCTCTTGAATTTGATCCTTATCAGGCTTTTGTTTCTAACATTAGTATTGCTTATACGCCTCAGCAAAGATTTATGTCAGAACCAGATCGTAAAGTTGTCTTAGGGTCAAAGTGGCCGACCTTCACGCTACGTCATGAAAAAGGATGGAATAAGATATTTTCTTCCGACGTCGATTATGATTTTTTAGATTTTACGATCACACAGGATTTGATTTTTGGTGTACTGGGGAATTCCAAGTATAGGGTTCAGGCAGGGCAGTTCGTTAATACAATGGATTTGAAGTTTATTGACTTTAAACGATTTCGAGAATCTGAAAACTGGTGGTATTCCGATCCCTTACATTCCTTTCAATTGTTGGATACCTCTCTTGCTATTACTAAGTTTTTTGTAGAAGCACATCACATTCACCACTTCAATGGCGCATTGATTAACAACATTCCATTGGTAAGAGCTTTACGTGTACACGTTGTTGTAGGTGCGGGTATGTTGTGGGTGAAAGAAAGTAAGTTAAGGCACGAAGAAGTTTTCGCAGGTTTGGAAAGAACATTTAAGTTGGGAGCTAGAAGACGATTGCGCTTGGGGGTCTATGGTGTAGTAGCCAACTCTAGTATAAATTCACCACAAGCTGGTTACAAGTTTTCTATTGATCTCATCGATACCTGGAGCAGGAACTGGCGTTTTTAACCTTTCAAGCAGTTGGCTTTTAGTAGCTGGCAGTTAGCTTCCCACTTTCGCGTTATAGGGGAGCTAACTGCTAGCTGCGAATAGCTAAAAGCCTAGCTATAAATTCCATCAATCACAGAACCATACTTGTCCAAAATAACCCGTCGCTTTAACTTCATCGTTGGGGTCAACTCTGCTGCGCTTCCATCTGTCTTTGAAGCCTCCCAAGATTGATCGAGTAAAACGAATTTTTTGATCTGCTCGATGTGACTAAAGTTAGGATTGTATTTGTCCAGCACTTCCTGATAGTGCGCAATGACCTTGGGATCATTAATGGCTTCAGATAGAGAGTTCCAATATACTCCACAGCCACTACACCAATCTTTCAGTGCTTCCTCAGCGGGTACGATCAAGGCAGAAACAAATTTTCGTTTATCGCCGACTACCATCATTTGTTCGATGAGAAAATCTTCTTTGAATTTATTTTCAATTGGGGCTGGAGCCACATATTTTCCACCAGAAGTTTTGAGTAACTCTTTTTTACGATCTGTTATTTTTAGAAATTGGTTTCCGTTCTTATCCTTTACAAAAGTACCGATGTCACCCGTGCAGAACCATCGCTCGCCATCAATTTCTCTCATCACTTTAGCAGTCTCTTCCGGTTTTTTGTAATAGCCCATCATGATGTTTGGTCCTTTGGCAAGGATCTCCCCTTCTCCCTCGCGGTATTCTCCTTCACTGCTGTCTATGCGAATACTTACATCAGGGAGGTTTGGGCCAACAGTAGTCAACATGGCCTGACCAGGTCCAAAACCATTGATGGTTAAGCCAGGGCTCGTTTCTGTCAAACCATACCCTTCTCTGATAGGTACGCCGGCAGCAGAGAAAACCTGAGCCATTTTCACAGGACAAGGAGCGGCTCCGGTAAGAATGCCTTGTACATTTCCGCCAAGTGCTTCTCGCCATTTACTGAAGATCAGTTTATCTGCAATTTTTACTTTGATGGCACTCAGTCCAGAATATTTTTTATCGTATTCATAATCTTCAGTCAGCCTTAAAGCCCAGAAGAATAAACTCTTTTTTGCCCCAGTTAAGCCTAGTCCTTTGTTGTATATTTTTTCATAAACCTTTTCTAACAATCTGGGCACGGTCGTGAAGAAATGAGGTTTGATCGCTGCCAAATCGCCATCAGGGCCTCCGAGATTGTTCGGACAGGAGTATACAATGTTGATTCCATTGTACATGTTGGAATAGGAAGCGGTTCTTTCGAAAATGTGGCAAAGCGGGAGAAAGCTGAGCGCAGTATCTCCTTCAGAAACAGGTAACAACGCCTTTACATTTTCGGCATTACTTACGATGTTGTTATGGCTGAGCATGACGCCTTTGGGTTTTCCTGTTGTTCCAGAGGTGTAAATGATGGTGGCTAATTCTTCTGGTTTGATCCCTGCCATGATCTCTTTCACCTCCTCTTCTCTTCCCTTTCGGAAAATATCCTTCCAGTATTTTCTACCTTCCTGTTTGTCGAAAGTGTAAATGTCTAACAAAGAGGTTACGTCTTTTTGGGCTGCAGCAACTTTGTCATAAAGATCATCTTTCCCAAGGAAGCAATATTTGATTTCCGCCTCGTTGAAAATGTATTCGTATTCAGATGGGCTGATGGTGGGATATACCGGTACATTGATGGCACCTATTTGTTCTAATCCAATGTCCATGATGCTCCATTCGACTCGGTTGACGTAAGCAGCGAGGGCTATTTTGTCACCGGGCTTCACTCCCATTTCTAAAAGCCCACAGCTCACCTGCATGGCCATATCTATAATTTCATCGGTACTATAATATACCCATTTTCCATTTTCCTTTTGTCCAAATGATTTTTGTTGAGGGAAGTTCTCCTTTTGGAAATAGATGAAGTCGAATAGTCTGCTTACTTTCATGATACGCGTTTTTTATATAATACTGAATACTCTTTAATGGAAACAAAAAATAAACTTAAAAAGTTGAGTGTATAGTGCTCCAAACCAGCCTGTTCCGGTCAGGCGATTTATTTTTTGTGTCATGATTTAGAGGTACAAGTCCTCAATTTCTTTTTTATGTTTTTCAACAATAAAATTACGTTTTAATTTTAAGGTTGGTGTCAGCTCCCCGGAATCGGTGCTCCAGTTCTTATGCAATAAAGTGAATTTTTTTATTTTTTCTGCATTGCTGAGCGAAGTATTTACTTCTAATATGATACTTTCGATAAATTGAACGACTTTAGGATTGATGGCCATGAATTGCGGAGCGGTCCAGTGTACCTTGTTTTCTTTGCACCATTCTTCTAATTTCTGATAGTTTGGAACGATTAAAGCCGCTACAAAAGGTCGATGAAAACCCAGAATCATCGTATGTTCAATATTAAGGAGAGCTCGTTACTTTCTGTGCGATAAAATCAGGCACGATATATTTCCCAGTACTGGTTTTGAAAATATCTTTCTTACGACCCGTTATTTTTAAAAAGCGCTTATGTACAAAAGTGCCCACATCTCCTGTACGGAACCAGCCTTCTTTGTCTATGACCGCTGCTGTTTCCACGGGTTTTTTATAGTAACCCATCATTACGTTTGGTCCCTTTGCCAAAATTTCTCCTTCTTGGTTTTCATCAGGTAAATCTATTTTAATACTTACTCCTGGTATTGGAATGCCAACAGTTCCAAAGGGAACACCTCTCGGATCAAAATGATTGAAGCAAAGAACTGGAGAGGTTTCCGTTAGGCCATAACCTTCTCTGACAGGAATACCTGCGGCTTCAAAAAGACGTCCTAGCTTAGGTTGTAAAACAGATGCACCCACCAAAATTCCTTCGACCCTTCCTCCTAATAAACGGCTCCATTTTTTGTAAATAAAAAGGTCAACAAAAAACAACTTTAAGCGATAAGCTAACGAAATCTGTCCATCATCCGGAAACTCTGATCCAACGCGTAAAGCCCATTGAATGACTTTGTTTTCGCAGCCCTCCTTTTTGATGCGCCAATTGCTGCATAGAATCATACATTTTTTCGATTATTCGGGGAACAGATGAAAAATAATGAGGGCGTATATCTTTGATATTCTCTTTCAAATGCGCTACAGATTCGGCATAATGAACGGAAGCGCCTACCGCGATATAGACATAAGTGACTACCCGCTCAAAGACATGACTCAGGGGTAAAAAGCTGATGGTGGTTTTATCGCAATTAATAGGAATTAAAGCAATCGTTGATTTAATGTTACTGATGATGTTTTGATGAGAAAGCATGACGCCCTTCGGTTGCCCACTGGTGCCAGAAGTGTAAATAATGGTCGCTAAATCATTCTCGGAAATGTTTTGTTTTATTTTAGCGATTTCCTGAATATGGTTTTTGTTTACTTGAGGTAAAATACTTTCCCAATGGGGGGTTCGTTCTAGTTTTTCAAATGTGTAAATGTATTGTTGTAGCGATTTGTTTTTTTGTGCAGCAAGGGATTTGTCGTACAAAAGGCTATTGTTACAAAATATTATTTTCACTTCCGCATCTTCTAAGATGTACTGAATGTCTTCTACCGAAGCAGTTGCATGAATCGGAACAGGGATCAATCCAACTTGCTGTGCGCCAAAATCTACAAAGTTCCACCAGGGATTTCCAACTTCTGAAATAATGGCAACACTGTCTCCTTTCTTTAAACCCATATCGAGAAAAGCAGCACTTATCCGATCAATCCACGCTAAGCACTCTGTGGTGGAGAAGGAGCGCCATTTCCCTCCCTCCTTCATAGCAACAAGGGCAGTAGGCTGCGGAAAGCGGGCCATCTGATAAGAAAAGAGATCGAATATTTTGTGGGAGTCCATTTAAACGTTCTATAATAAGCTTAAGTAACAACGAAAAATTAAATCCCGATTTGGAAACGATTATGTAAATCAAAACGACCAAAGGGAGAGTGATTTACATAATCGTTTCCACCAAAGAAATCGGGAAATTATTTTTAGTGTAATACTAAAGATAATTAATCAGAATGAATAATTAGTAGGTCTCTGCGTGAGTAACTCCGAAGACTTAGGGCTATATCAAAAAAAGCACTTCGCGAATACATCACGAAGTGCTTTGTGTTTATTTTCAGAGACTAATAAAAGTCCGGTCAAACTCGCGTTAAAAGTGACTAATTAACCAATCACTAATTGACGAATCAACTAATTATCCTTTCTTAGCCATTAAATTAATGGTCAAAGAAACTTCATCTTCGACGAAGCCATCTTTCAAATCATCAAGGATGGATTTAGACATAAACTTGATGCCCCATTCTGTACGATCAATTTTAAAAGGAAGCGATACCGCTGATAAACTGTTGCCAGCGATCTGAACGCTAGCGGGGAAAGTGATACTCTTGGTTTGTCCTTTCAAAGTAAGGTTACCAGTAATGTTATGCGTTGCATCGCCACCTGCTGCTGCGGGTGTTACACTAGCGATTTCGAAAGTAGCAGAAGGGAATTCTTTTACATTGAAAAAGTCATCTCTTTTTTCTTCCACAGTACCTTTTAAGTGTGCTTCCAATTGTTCTTTACCAGAACCTGCTTGCAAATCAGTTACTTCCAAAGAAGTCATGTCGATCATGAACATTCCTTTCGTAATATTATTGTTGGCGGCACTGATTGTTCCTTTAGCAATATTGATGGTGCCAGAGTGTACTTTGCCAGGCTTCGCACCAGCCCAGATGATTTTACTGTTGGCCGCATCTACCATGTAGGTAGTTGCATCAGCAGTCGCAGTGTTAGTAGTCGTTTTTATTGCTTCGCCAGTTGTGGCTTTAGTACCGGGTGTTTCTTGCTTACAAGACGTAAGGCTGAACCCAAGAATCATTAATAAACAGGTGAATTTAATTGCAGTCTTCATGAATAGATAGAGTTTAAGGTGATGAAATAGAAAGTAGTTATTATTAACAGCACAAAGCTATCATTTATTGGAGCATCTTGGGAGTTTTCCTAAGCTGAAAATCAACTTTTAATACCTACGTGTACCTAGCTAAGGTATCTCTACTTAGTGCTTAGCTCGTCAAGGAGTGCTATCGTTTCTTGTAGCCCGGGTAAGACGGATGCATTGGTAGGACGATTGATGGGTTGAGTAATGACCTGGTAGCCAGACAGTAAAATACTGCAATGCTCAAAAGCTTGAGCCAATTGATCAATATACTTTTGGACGGGTTGGTGTGTAAAACTTTCAGAGATGATGGTGAAAATATGCGTGGGATGGCAAATGTTATTGGCATCCTGTAAATCAATAAGGCTGGTATTTAATCCTAAATAGGTAACCCTCAGCCCTCTTGATTTGACAAGGTAATGCATGAACATCATACTGAGTTCTTGATTTTCATCTTCTGGGAGAAATAAAAGGAAATTACTGGCCTTCGTATTTTTGGATAAAGGGAGAGCATCAATAGCAGTAAGCACCTTTTGTCTGATCAAGCAACTGACAAAATTTTCCTGTACCGGATTGATAGAACCCGTTAACCAAAGCACGGCTAATTTTTCCAAAAAAGGAAAAACAAGTTCCAACATCGTTCTTTCGAAACCAATATCCTTGGTGCTCTTTGATAGGATGTAGTCGAACTTCTCCTCGCTCATCTCAATCATCGCCATGGTAAGGGTATTCAGTTGGGCATCGCTTTCAAAACTGATTGAAGATAGCTCATTCACCTTAGCTTCGACAGCTGTTTTACCCATTTGGGCGATGGCAGATATCTTATAACCATTCTTATTGAGTGTTACGATATTCAATAGGTCCTTCAGGTCACTTTCCTGATAGTAGCGTATGTTAGTTTGCGTTCGGCTAGGCACCACGAGCTGGTAGCGGCTTTCCCATATACGTATGGTATGCGCTTTTATCCCGCAGAGCGTTTCCAGATCTTTAATGGTATAAATAGCCAAGTTGCAGTTATTTTAATTTAGAATTATACAAGACTTCTGTAGTAATAAGCCACTGGAATTTTCATGCGGCTTCATAATAAAACTACCTTGGGGTTTTCTACGACGAGCTATTTTTAGGTAAACTCTAGTGTTTAAAATAATTAATTAAGGGGTGTTATTAAGGCTGTTGGGACGATAATTCGTATACCCACTTCCAAAAGTATGTAAGTCATTAACACGGTGGTTGATGAAAAGTTTAGCGGGTAAAGTCGTTAAATGTGGGGCTTGTGAAAAGAGAGACTGTTTAAATTGCTTGTCGAAGATACAGATAAAGTAACATCTTTAGCTTAATAAATGTAAGAATGTTAAACGGAAGTCCATTACTATCTAAGAACTAAGCTGTAATTTTAATCGAATTTGCTTACATTTGAACTTGTAAAAATGTAGCTTTTTCGATAAAAAACTTTAGTAATATGAAAATTTCCCACACAACTATGCCTAATATTCTACAACAGATATTATATCGAATGATCGCTTGGACTGGCTTAGCCTTTCTATGCTTGTTCTCTTATAACAATGCAAATGCACAATCATTACATGATGTGGGCATTATAAACGTAGTTTGTCCAGCTACCGAAGCCTGTGACTTAAATGAGGAAATACTTTTTGTGACCTTAGCTAATTTAGGATTATCTCCAGAGTCCCCTATCCCCTTTCGCTACAGCGTAAATGGAGAAGATGCAGGAGTTATCCAACCACTTGATGGGTTTTACACTGGGGTCTTAGGACCGGACAGCATTGTTACCTTAGAGTTTGAAATGACCTATGACTTTTCTGCTGATCAGGTTTATGAAGTACTAGTCTGGACAGAGCTGGTAACGGACACTACTTTCCAAAATGATACTTTTGCACTTTCCATAGAAAATTTAGTGCTGCCCATTCAAACAACTCCTTACATCAATAACTTTGATGTTCAAACAGTAGACTGGTATATTGACAGCTCCATTAGTGTAAATACTACCCTTGCTTTCGGTGTACCCGAAGGAGTGCTCATTAACGCTGCTGCTACAGGAGACAGCGCCTGGGTAACCAACCTCTCTGGTGATTATAATCCCTCAGAGACTTCTTATTTGACTTCGACCTGCATTGATTTTAGTAATTATACAGAAGATCCGATTTTGAGCTTTTCAATTAATTATGATACAGAAATAAACTGGGATGGCGCTTGGCTAGAGGTGACACTGGGTGATGGCAAATGGGATAAACTGGGTGCTTTTGGGCAGGGAACCAATTGGTACAGCGTAGAAAATACTTTCACAGACCTTGGTAATGTTTGGGCAGGAAACTCTGGAGGATGGGTAATCGCAGAGTTGCCACTTGATGGTTTTGCTGGTTTGGAATCTGCTAGATTTCGATTCGGATTCGATTCTGATGGTTCTGTTCAAAATGAAGGATTCGCTATTGATGACATCAAGATAATAGGCTGTCTCGAAACTTTCGACTGGGCAACAGAGTTGCAGGAAACCTCCACACCAACTTCTTCCGATGGCAGCATTACCATAACGCCAGGGGCAGGAGTAGCGCCTTATACTTATCTCTGGGATAACGATTCAACAACTAATATAATTACCGGCTTGGTCAACGGAGACTATACCGTTAACGTAACGGATGCTAATGGCTGTCAGGATGAACTGACCGTAACTTTAGGCCTGGGTGTATCAGCGAATGAAATCAGCGAATTGGCACATATCAACCTGAGCCCAAACCCAACAGCTGGTCAGGCTATATTGAAGTTGAATTTTCACAACCCTGTTGATTTTATGGTCGCAGTTATGAACCCTGTCGGGCAAAAAGTATTACAATTTTCAGACTCAAATACCAGTACGGGCTTATATCCTTTGGATTTAAGCAAATTGCCATCCGGCGTTTATTTCGTACAGATTATGATTCCGGGAAGTAGTACTCACGTGGAAAGGTTGTTAGTGCAATAGAACGTGAGGAAAGTAGCTAACGAATAAAAAGGTGCAGTGTATTAGGTTCTCTTCTTTTGAGGCTGTACACTGCACCTTTTTTATTTAATTTTTTGTTGTTGTTAAGTATTACACAAAAAATAATTTTCCGATTTCTTTGGTGGAAACGATTATATAAATCACTCCCCCTTTGGTCATTTTGATTTACATAATCGTTTCCAAATCGGGATTTAATTTGTCGTTGTTACTAAGTATTGAACATTTCTTTCAAAAAAACATTTCCTTTGTGGGCATTATTGGAGCTTGTTTAAGCAATCTCTAAGATTTTAAGTATTAAGTAACTCAAACATAACATGAAAATAGGAATCGTTTGTTACCCAACGTATGGAGGTAGTGGGGTTGTGGCCACAGAATTGGGAAAAGGCTTAGCGCGGCGCGGACATCAGGTGCACTTTATTACTTATCGGCAACCTGCGAGGTTAACGAGTTTCCAGGAGAACATTTATTATCACGAAGTTAGCTCTGCGGATTATCCTTTATTCGAGTATCCTCCCTATGATACGGCGCTGGCCAGTAAATTGGTGGCAGTGGTTAAATATGAAAAACTGGATCTGCTTCACGTCCATTATGCGATTCCCCATGCTACAGTAGCTTATATGGCTAAAAAGATATTACTACAGGAAGGACGATACATTCCTGTCATTACAACTTTGCACGGAACAGACATAACACTTGTTGGTTCTAACAGTGCTTTTGCACCAGTTGTTTCCTTCTCTATTAATAAGTCCGATGGAGTGACCGCGGTATCAGAAGATTTACGTAAGCAAACCTATGATACGTTTAAAATAGATCGCGAAATTGAAGTGATTTATAACTTCATTGATTTTGATCGCTTTCGTAAAACAAATAAAGATCATTTCAAAAAAGCCATAGCACCTAACGGGGAGAAAATATTGGTACACACTTCCAATTTTAGAAAAGTAAAAAGGGTGCAGGATGTGATTTATACCTTTCAGAAAGTATATGAAAAGGTACCGTGTAAATTGTTACTAATAGGAGATGGACCAGAACGTCAAAACCTGGAAGCACTCTGCCGCGAAATTGGTCTCTGTCACGAAATCAGATTCTTAGGAAAACAAGATGCCGTAGAAGAATTGTTAGCAGTGTCTGATTTATTCATACTGCCTTCTGCTTCTGAAAGTTTTGGTTTGGCGGCACTAGAGGCAATGGCTTGCGAAATTCCTGTTATCTCTACCAATGTAGGAGGTCTTCCCGAAATAAACATTCACGGAGAAACGGGCTACCTCAGTGATGTAGGGGATGTAGAATCTATGGCAGCCCACGCCATTTCTTTATTGATGGATGAAGAAAAGCTACTGACTTTCAGCGCAAATGCGCTGAAGCAAGCAGAGCGTTTTGACATCGAACACATTTTGCCAAAGTACGAGGCTTATTACGAAAAAGTACTCAAAGAAGCCATAGCTTCTAAGCCAATGGAAGAACTTTAGTGCACGGGAAATTAAGTTTCGTCCGAATTTCAAAAGAAGTATTCAAAACGGATAGAACTTAGTTTACAATGCATTTAGATATGAAGGAAAAATAAATGCCCGGCTTGAGTGGAAACTCAAACCGGGCATTTATTGATTTTGGTTCTTTAATCAGTTATCGCATAAAAAGTATCTTTCCCACAATGGCATCCGGTGAATCTAGGTTCCGGGAATTCGTACTGAAAACTAGGTAGACTCCCGAACTCGCTTTACGCCCCTGATAATCTTTCCCATCCCAAATGGCTTGTCCGCCAAGGGCCGTGGTCTCATAAATCAGCTGTCCATTTACATCTGTAATTTTAATGTTAGCATCCCTGGCCAATCCTTTGATGGCAATAGGGCCATCATACTCCGGGCGCACGGGATTAGGGTAAACCAAGGCGCTGGAACTGTTTGATCTTCCGCCACCTACCGCATCACTTCGGTAAGAAAGTAACCCTTTGGAAGTGCCGATATATACCTCACCATTGTTTTGATTGATGGTAATACCGGTAATCTGATTGTCAAATAAAGGGCTATTGGTTTTATCAAAAAAGGCTAGTTGCTCTTCACCGCTTGGAGATAAAACGAAGACCCCATTCCCAGTGCCGACCCATTTTCGATTCGCACCGTCAACAGCAATAGCGGTAACTTCTTCACTTTCCAACAGGTAGGCATTAAAGCCATCGACTTCTAGAATACGTTTGGAACCCCGACAGCTTTCATCGAAGACATTGGCGCCACATTCAAAAATGACAATTCCCTTGGTGGTGCCCACCCAAATGTCCCCATCTAGGTCTTTGGCAATACTGAAGATGAAATTACTAGGGACTTCTGAGTTGGACGAACTAATCGTTTTGAATCGATCATCCGTTGGGTCGTCTATGGTTCCATTGTCGTCATAGACCATTAAGCCGGTACCGATACCATCTATTGAAAACCATTTGTATCCCAGGTCATCTATTACCATAAAACGAAGATCCGTAAAAGGAATGTTTTTGAAATCATTAACCCAGGTACCATCGTTTTTAAGAACGGCTAAAGGCTTGGTCACTCCATGATTAATGACCCATAAGTTATTGTCTTGATCGAAAGCCATCCCTGTTACCCGAATAGTGTTTCCACTAACGGTTAAGGGTGAATTTGATGCATTGTATCTTAGGTTGGGCCTGTAACTGCTATTGCCTGATTCGCTGTCGTCTAACACTAGTTCTACAATTCCGTCATCTACGGTGCCGGCATAAATATTTTTATTGTCGGGGTGAACGGCGAGGGTTAGAAATCCATTGATATTTTTTAGCGCTCCTTTCTGACATTCGACATAATTAGTCCATTCACCATCAATAAAAGAAAAGACGCCACTACCAATTTTTCTAGGAACGATAGAATGTAACTCTGTTGCGGCCCAAAGATTATCCTCGTCAAATACCATTTGGGTAGCATTAGCGGAGCGTGGAGAGTTGTACTTCAGGAATAAGCCGCAGTCGTCTTCATATCCGTTTGCCATTCGCAATTGGCTATAACTATCGGCGTACCATATGCGCCCGCTTTCATCTTCCAGTGCATATCTGGCTCGGCTGGCACATTGGCTACCATTAACGAGGTAAGAATTATCCGTATCAAAAAACAAAATTTTACTATCGCAATTTTCCGCACAGCTCGCGCTACAGTTGCAACTATTTGAAGGAATGCAGCATTTGTAACCAGCAATTAATCGTTCGCCTTCTGCACTTAAATAATGAAGGGTAAGATTTTCTTCATAGTAGATTGAATCCAAATCGTTGGCTCCATCATAGCGGTATAAGACACTGCCGATATCGGTATACAACGCATTATTAAAAACGGCAACTTTGGTAGAGCTATAATCTGCGGGAAACCCTTGTTGAGGGCCGAGTAAATCCCATTCGCTAAAGTCCTGAATGTTATTATTGGCAGCTCTGTCAAAACGATAAATTCCCTCGTTGGTACTGACGTAAACCATATTGTTGAGAACCGTTACGCTATTAAATCGGATTTCCGCTTTTGTCTCATCTCCAAACTCACTATCCTTTACATTTAGTTCTTTCAAACCAAAGCCCATTGCGAGATAGGTCGTAGTTTCATTTTCTACAAAAATATCAAATATTCTTTTGTCTCCAACGCCCTGACTGGCTAAAATAAAAGGAAGATTGGTCACACTTTGATCATCTATCAGATCTATATTACTATTGTTGTAAACCGCAATGAGCTTGTCATTGTAAGGGTCGTATTTTATCAAATTCATTTCCACATCACTCAATCCTTCTACTTTGCTTAAGAACTCAACCTCTACATCAGGAGTCGCTTTATCTACATAAAAAATAGACCACTCCGTACTGGCGTAAATCCTTGTCGGACTTTGGGCTACATAATGCGCTCGTTGATAGGGCAGGTGCGATTGCCACTGGCCAATAGAGAGGTCACTTTCGCCTTGCGCGGATAAAGGAGGTGGTAAGAGGAACGCTAAAAAGAGACAGACGCAGGGAATTGCCTTTGCCAGTTGTTTAAAATTTGGAAGTTGCATGATGTGCTGTTATGTTGAAATAATGCTTGTTGTATAAAACTATTACGCTAAGGTATTATTGTTTTTATAAAAAACATTAAGAGGCTTTGTCTGGGGGCTTGCGGATTGAGGGAAGACTCTAAAATAGTTCGTCGGGCGACCCTAAAAGTCGTCCGGCGAATTCTATTTTAGTATGCTCTCTGGAATACTAGAAATTCATTGTTTCTTATATTTTTAATTTGTTACGAATACCTTTTCAATCTGACGTCTACCACCTATTCTAATTTCTAAAAAATAAACACCCGGTGCTAATCCGTCTACTTTTATTTCTTGTTCTTTTTGTTGTATTCTTTTTGTTGTAAAAGTGACCCGACCAAACAGATCATAAATAGTAATATTTCCTCCTCTGGTTGAAACCTCTTCAAAATTTAAGTAAATTCTATCCCGAATTGGATTAGGATACACTGTAATATTCTTTTTCAATTCTCTCGTCGACGTAAGTAATCCCCAGGCTCAGGGTTCAATGCCAAACCCCAATTGCCCAATATATTGGCTTTCTTCCTGCCAAATAATGGTCATACTATCTGCAAAAGCACAGTCATCAAAAACAGTTTGAGGCCAGTTGTCTGTTAGATATAAAGCGTTTACCCAATTACACCAACCTGCTCCTGGCCCATTACTGATCGCTACATCAAAATCATCTATAAAAATATGTATCCAAGCTTTTGGCCCCGGGCTGCTATCTGGAAAAGGAATATCCGGATCATATAAAGCACCCGAATCATAATATAAAGTCACGGGTTTTAGGGCATTCCGAAAGTAAATAGGATAAACGGCTATTCCCTCCCTAGCCATATTTATTTTATTCAGAGATAGTGTGTCACAGGTATTACAATCTGACTAAAAGGCGGTAAAGTTAAATGAATCAGCATAGACGTGTTCTTCTCCGTAGATACTATCTGGGTCCCAATTCATTCCATCATGTGCTCCTTCAGCCATCCCAAAATAAATGGTATCCCTTTCTCCTAATCCATCTTTGAAAATCACAGGGAACAACCAATCCGGGTTTGCTGTAGGTTGATATTTTTCATAGTATCTATCTTTGACCGCTTCCTAGTCAATATTTTGGGTGAAGCCATTTAAGGAGATAAATAGAGTAGAGATTATTAGTATCGCTTTTTTCATTGAGGTTTTATTTGAGTCAAGGAGACTTTTTTTTTGCTGAACGCTTAGAATATTTGTCAAGCGTAGGCTTCATTTTCTATACAACACAAGATAGCCCAAATTTCAAAATTATGATTGTAAGTAATACAAAACACCACTACCCCAAAATAAGAAATTCGCCCTACGATTGTTAAATCGCAGGACGAACTATTTTATTAGTATCTAATTTCTATCAAATAATAGTAGAAGCCCCTTCCGCCAAACGCTCCGCTTTAAACGCAGCAGGTCCATCTTGCAAATAAGAAACAATCAACTCTCCGATCTGCGAACAACTCAATCGAATACTCGTCCCCAAATCTGGCGTTCCTATATCTTTTTCCAGGCAGGCATAAACGGCCTCCCGGATATCGTTCGCTTCTTTATTCATTTTAAAATGATCCAGCATCATGGCAGCTGATAAAATCATGGCAATGGGATTAGCGATGTCCTTGTCTGCCGCCTCTGGCCAAGAACCGTGAATGGGTTCGAACAAAGCGCTCCGTTTTCCAATAGAGGCAGAAGGCAACAATCCCATAGAACCAGGAAGAACGGAAGCTGCATCTGATAAAATATCACCAAACATATTGGAAGTCAATATGACATCGAAAGACGAAGGGTTAAGAATGAGTTGCATCGCTGCATTGTCTACAAACATAAAATCTAATTCTACATCTGGATACTCCACTGCGATTTTTTTAACCGTTGCTCGCCATAAACGAGAGCTTTCTAAAACGTTGGCTTTGTCTACCAAAGTAAGTTTTCCTCTTCGCTTTTGGGCAGCTTTAAACGCAGGATGCGCCAAGCGCGTAATTTCCTCAACACTATATTTACAAGTATCATAAGCAATGCCAGCAGCTTCGTCTGTGCCGCTCTCTCCAAAGTAAATCCCACCAGTTAGTTCTCGATAAATAACAAGGTCTACCCCGCTGACTCGTTCAGGTCGCAAAGGGGATAAATGCAGTAGTTTAGGGAAAGTAGTTACTGGGCGAATATTACAAAACAAGCCCATAGATTTCCGAAGTTTCAATAAACCCTGTTCCGGTCGAACCTTCGCATTTGGGTCATTGTCAAAACGAGGATGACCAATAGCGCCAAAGAGAATCGCATCTGAATTGACGCAGGCTTCTAATGTTGTTTCTGGTAAGGGATCGCCACAATAATCAATGGCACAGGCACCCACCTTGGCATTGCAATAAGTGAATTTATGATTGTGTTTGGCGGCTACGGCATTCAATACATGAATCGCTTGCGCCATTACTTCAGGTCCGATGCCATCGCCGGAAAGAATTGCTATTTTTTTGTCCATGAGGAGATAATTGAAAATGGAGAATTAAAAATTGAAAATTAACCGATGCGTATCAAACGTACCAATTAATGAGGGTAAGTTTAAACTTGAGTTATTTATTTGGTGTGTGTTTTTGGCTACGAGTAGTTTGCAGTTAGCTTCCTACTGATGAGTGACAGAGCAGTCAACTGCTAGAGGCTAATTGCTACCTGATTTAAAATAAAACCTGCTGTTGTTCAAAAGCTTTGATTTTTTCTTTTTGACTAATGACATAATCCGTATCATCCAGCCCATCGATCAAACACATCTTCTTATACGCATCAATCTCAAAATCAAACTGCTCTCCTGTCGATTCGTTTCTAATAAACTGCTTTTCTAAGTTAACGGTAAAAACAGTCTTAGGGTTTTGTTCTATGCTAGAAAAAGTCTGATCTAAGAATGCAGAGGAAACGACAATTGGTAAAAGCCCGTTGTTCAAGGCATTCCCTTTGAAAATATCTGCAAAGAAACTGGAAACTACTACTCGGAAACCTGCATCAGCAATAGCCCAGGCAGCATGTTCTCTACTTGACCCGCAACCAAAATTTTTACCAGCCACCAATATCTCTCCGCTATAAGTCGGATTGTTTAGAATGAAATTTTCATTGGGACTCCCATCAGATTGGTACCGCCAATCCCGAAATAAATTTTCACCAAAACCTTCTCGGGTTGTTGCCTTTAAAAAACGTGCAGGGATGATTTGATCGGTATCAATGTTTTCCATCGGTAAAGGAACCGCAGAAGTTGTTATATTTTTAAATGCTTTCATTGTATTTATGTGTTACACAAAAGAAATGTACTATATGAATTTACTTAGTTGCGCGTATTTCTCAATAGAGTTAACTACAAACCTGTCCGCTCTCAGCCGGAGGACAGGAAGGAATACAAAGGTTCTGTGCTAGGGTTATAACAATTTGCGTATATCCACAATTTCTCCTGCTACTGCCGTCGCTGCAGCTGTTAAAGGACTGGCCAAAATCGTCCTAGCACCTGGTCCTTGCCTTCCTTCAAAATTCCGATTAGAGGTAGAGACACAATATTCTCCTGAGGGTATTTTATCTTCGTTCATTCCCAGGCAAGCTGAACACCCCGGCTCTCGTAATTGAAAACCAGCCTCCGAGAATATTTTATCCAGACCTTCTTTTTTTGCCTGCAGTTCTACTTGCTTTGAACCAGGTACAATCATCGCCTGGACATGAGAAGCTTTCTTCTTTCCTTTCACATATTCTGCGACCAAACGCAAATCTTCAATTCGTGCGTTGGTACAACTGCCAATAAAAACATGATTGATTTTTTTACCTAGAAGAGAAGCACCTTCTTGCAGGTCCATATAGTTGAGCGCCTTTTTTAAGTTTTCGGAAGACTCTACTTCTTCGCTTGTAGGAACATTGTTGGATATTTTAATACCCATTCCTGGATTAGTACCATAAGTCAACATTGGCTCAATATCCGCCGCATCAAAATGATAGGTCTTGTCAAAGCTTGCACCTTCATCCGTATGTAAGGTTTTCCAATGATCTACTGCTTCTTCAAAGGCGGCTCCTTCTGGGGAAAAGCGGCGTCCTTTTACATAATCAAAAGTAGTTTGATCGGGAGCGATGAAACCACCACGAGCGCCCATCTCGATGCTCATATTACAAACGGTCATTCGACCCTCCATAGAAAGTGATTCAATCGTTGAGCCGCCATATTCAACAAAGTGGCCGGTGGCACCTCCTGTTCCTAGTTTAGAAATGATGTACAAAATAATGTCTTTCGATAAAACACCCGGAGCCAATTCGCCATCTACGGTTATGCGCATCTGCTTTGGCTTTTGTAAGAGCAAACACTGTGTTGCAAAAACCTGCTCTACCTGACTGGTTCCAATTCCAAAAGCAATACAGCCAAAAGCGCCATGCGTCGAAGTATGGCTGTCGCCACAAACGATGGTCATTCCCGGTCGGGTAATCCCAAGCTCTGGTCCAATCACGTGAACGATGCCCTGGTAGGGATGCCCAAGACCATAAAGTTCCACATCGAAATCTTTACAATTTTGAACTAAGGTAGCGACTTGTTTTCTGGATTGTGGTTCCTGAATTGGAAGGTGTTGATTTAGCGTGGGTACATTGTGATCTGCTGTAGCGATGGTTTTATCCTTTCGGAAAACAGGGAGCCCTCGCTTTGTTAAACCATTGAATGCTTGCGGGCTTGTGACCTCGTGAATGAAGTGACGATCGATGTATAAAATATCCTGCCCTTTTGTACTATGTACCAAATGAGCATTCCAGAGTTTATCGAATAATGTATTAGGCATACTGAGCAGTTAAATTAAAATGGGAATTAAAAAGTTAAGCGGAAATTTTTCCTATTTCTAGAGTCTTTGCACGCGTTTCGAAAAGATGCGGAAATGTAATGTTTTTAATCACACAGAGCAAACGTACCAATACGTTTTTCGCGTCTCGCTCTGCGGCCTCTGCGTGATTCATTCGCATCTTATTACATCTCGCCCTCTGCCTCTGTGCCTCTGTGTGAGCAAACACAAAAACAGGGACGCGATCCGCCTTTACTGCGCCATTGGAATTCTAGCCGAAGTCCGTTTCAATAATTTTGACAAATCATGATCATTAATTTCTTTTTTCAAATCAGCCAACATCAGAAACTCTTTATAGACCGCATCCAATGCTATTTTCGTAAGGTTATAACCCACTTCTTTAGCGCGATAAGCGAGTGCGGCACGACCACTTCGCGCGGTTAAGATAATGGATGACTTATCAACACCCACATCTAGCGGGTTCATAATTTCGTAAGTATCTCTTCTTTTAATGACACCGTCTTGGTGAATTCCAGAAGAATGTGAAAAGGCATTAGCACCTACGATGGCTTTATTGGCCTGTACCGCCATGCCCATTTTTTCTGAGACCATGCGGCTGATTGGGTTTAGCATTTTTGTCTGAATACCTGTATCCATCCCCATGTAAGGATGTTGTTTCATAATCATGACAACTTCCTCCAAAGAAGTGTTTCCGGCGCGTTCTCCAATACCGTTGATGGTACATTCGATCTGTCGAGCACCATTTTGAATGCCAGCGATGGAATTGGCAGTAGCCAGCCCCAGGTCATTATGGCAATGAGTGGCAATAGTGGCTTTGTGAATGCCTTTCACATTTTCCATTAAGTACTTTATCTTTCTACCATATTGATCTGGCAAGCAATAACCAGTGGTATCTGGAATATTGACCACTGTTGCTCCGGCCTTGATAACGGCTTCTATAACACGAGCCAAATATTCATTGTCAGTACGTCCAGCATCCTCTGCATAAAATTCTACATCTTCCACAAAGGACTTTGCATACTTTACCGCAGCAACTGCCCGCTCAATTATTTTTTCTGGTGTTGTATTTAGCTTATAACGAATGTGAGAATCGGAAGTCCCGATACCCGTATGTATCCGTGGGTGCTTTGCAAACTTTATAGCCTCCGCTGCGACCATGATGTCGTTCTCTATTGCACGCGATAGTGCGCATACTGTTGGAGATTTTACGGTTTTGCAGATGGCCTCTACTGATTTGAAATCGCCAGGGCTGGAGACAGGAAAGCCTGCTTCAATGACATCCACACCAAGGGCTTCTAAGTGACTAGCAATCTCAACCTTTTCGGTTGTATTCAGTTTACAACCAGGAACTTGTTCGCCATCGCGAAGTGTCGTATCAAAAATCTGGATTCGAGAATTGCTCATATTTATTTGATTTACTTTTTGTAATTCAGAAATAACACTATGTTTGTTAATTCAAATATATCTTTTGTTTTTTAGTCGGGGGAATTTGTTTTAGGAGCTGATACGATCACCAATTGATGTGTTTTTATATTTAAAACTTTGACTTTCAGTCGTTTAATATTTTTGTTTTTACAATGCCAAAGCAACAAACAGAGCACCTTGTCCAACTCATAAAATCACTGACGAGCGCAGAGAAGCGCGCTTTTCGGGGCTTTGTCAATCGGAATAACCCGACGGATGATTTGCTTTTTTTGCAATTATTTGATCTTTTGGATAAAAAGAAAATTTATGACGAGGGGCTCGTTTTTAAAAAAATACCAGGTATTAAGAAGCAGCAGTTGAGTAATGTAAAAGCCCATTTGTATAAGCAGTTGTTGCTTTCTCTTCGACTAATTCACCGCAATCACAATCTGGATATTGAACTGCGTGAGCGATTGGACTATGCTCGCGTCTTGTACAACAAAGGACTCTATCGTCAAAGTCTGGATATGTTGAGCAAGGCAAAAACCAAAGCCCTCGAGTCACATCAATATTCTTTGGCATTGGAAGTAATCGAATTTGAAAAATTAATTGAATCGCAATACATTACTCGTAGCCGGGATGATAAAACAGAGGAGTTGACCCAATCTTCTGTTCGAGTAAGTAAGATGATTTCCCGTTCCCATTTGTTTTCAAATCTGGCCTTGCAGCTTTATGGTTTATACATAAAAGTAGGCTATGTTAGAAACCAAAAGGAGTTTTTATTCGTCCGCGAATTTTTCCAATCGAACTTGCCAACACATGACTTACAAACTTTAAGTTTTTATGAAAAGCTCTATCTGTTCCAATCCTATTGTTGGTATCATTTTATGACTCAAGATTTTTTGCTGTATTATAAATACTCCTTGCGTTGGGTGCAATTGTTTGAGGGTGAGGAACGAATGATACTATTGGAACGACCACTTTATCTGAAAGCGCTGCACAACTTGTTGAATGCATTGTTCTTGTTATGGCAACACGATAAATTTATAGTAGTATTGAATAAACTAGAAGCTTTTGCCAAGCAGCACAAAAATAAACTGGGACAAAATGAAGCGGGTTTACTACACCTCTATTTATACATTAACCGAATTAATAAACACTATATCGAAGGCACCTCTAGCGATGGTTTACAATTGGTGGAGCCATTAGAAAAACTAATACAACAAGAAACTTACAACTGGGACAGGCATCGCGTTATGGTTTTTTATTATAAAATAGCCTGTCTCTATTTCAGTAGTGGTGACAATGCGAATGCCATTCATTATTTGAATTTAATCATCAACGAAGGTTATGCCGATATTCGCGAAGACATCCAATGCTTTGCACGTATTCTTTGCCTGATTGCGCATTTCGAATTGGGCAATGAATCACTGGTGGAATACCAGGTGAAATCGGTTTATCGTTTTTTGCGAAAGCGGGAAGACCTGCATCGGGTGCAGCAGGAGATTTTGAAATTCGTCCGCCGCATTCCTTCAATGACACCACATTCATTGAAAACAGAATTTAAGGGGCTAAGAAATAGCTTGAATAAAATAAAGAAAGATCCATTTGAAAAACGACCATTTTTGTATTTGGACATCGTCTCGTGGTTAGACAGTAAGTTGCGAGGTATTACGGTGGCGGAAGTATTAAAGGAGAAATTTGAAAAAGGGGAGACGCCCTTAGGGGAAGGATTTTAGTAGTCAGACCACTACGCGAAATATATCATATCAACTCCCGCGTCATCATAGGATATGGCATATTGATAATATTTATGGAGTGTTTTAAATTGCTAGATATTTTTGATCAAAGTCTTCACCACAAAGAGGCTGCTTTCTGAGCGTTTTAATTATCATTTAGATTCAGACTCATTGTTACTCAAACACAAAACCAAAAAGAAACTAAACGTCCCCACCCCCGCCGCGTTTTCTATAGTATGCTCCAAAATGAAAGCCATTAGAAAAAGCATGTAAAAACCAAGAAAGAAGAAATTGTCATAAGCTCTTTTACAGCACAAAGGTAAGAAAAAGGCAATCAGAAAAAATCCAAACCCAAATAAACCGGTCCCTGCCAACACAAATAAAAATTGATTATGCGGCATAATGGCCTGTACATAATTGGGATACTTCTCTGCATACAATTCATTTACTTCTCGTCTGAAATTACCAGCACCCACACCAAATAGAGGGTGCTCCTGAAACATCTCCAAACCCGCTTTCAAGGAAGTAATACGTCCTGCATCCGCATAAATTCCTCCTTCTTCTTTTTGATATTGCATAAGATCATAAACCATATACCCGACCTTCTGCTTAAGACTGGGAATGCTCTGGTAGGCAATGAAAGGAATGAATAGTAGAGCCAATAACAAACCGCTTCCCAAAAGGTATTTTCTGGAAGTGTAGATGTAACGTAATAATAGGATTCCCAAGGAAAAATACAGGCAAACGATACCACTTTTGACACTAAGAATATGGATAAAGAGGAACACAAAGGAAGTCATTCCGATGATGAAATAGCGTACTGTCTTTTTTTCATAACAATAATTTTCCAAAATCAAATGAATACCACTAATGATGCTAAGGGCTGTTAGTAAACTATAGCGAATATGGTTCCGAGGTGTAGGCATGGCATGGCCCCGACTCAGTCCGAATTGGATGTCGTCAAAGTGAAGCAAGTAGTTGATGCCAACGCCAATGCTATTGATGGTCATGAAGATTAATAGGAAAAACAAAACCTGATTGACCTGTCGGGAACTGAATTTTGGTAAGCCTAAAAAGGCGAAAGGCAAAATCAGAAAAGGCAATTTAATGCGGAGCCGTTCTAACAAGTAGTGAGTATCTCCTGTTGTTTGCCAAGCACTAAAAAGAACGATTCCGAAAAAAAGCGGAACGACAATAAGCGCAAGATGATTTCGATAATTCGCAATGCATTGGAAGGCCTTGGTGTTGAATGAATATTTTGAAGCACCTTCTCCAGGAAAACGAATAAGACTTAACATTAATAAACCAATCATACTAAGCGACAAAAGAAAAGGCGAATAGATGATGGAGAGAATAAGCAGGCAGCAAAAGAATAAGGCTATGTTGGTTCTATTGATCAAAGGCTATGTTGTTTTTTCTAAAAATCAAGCTAAGTCCTGCCCAGTTGACCAAGTCGTAGTCTTGTTGTTGTAGATATTTGAAAATGTCCAATTCCGCTACTTCTTCTAAGCGTTTTGCATAAGTTTCTATCACAATGACTTTAGGTTGATACCTTTTGAAGTCTAATGATTTTAAAACAATAAAGTCATGTCCTTCCGCATCTATAGTCAGAACGTCAATCTGTTTGTTTTTGTATTTAGTATCATCAACGATATTTGTCAAGGTATCCGTTTCTACTGTTTTTAGTTCGTAATTATCGCGAGACTCCGCAACGGCTTTATCTAAGGTGTTCACCAGCGAATAAAAACCGTTGGTCCAATATTGAAGGCTCCCTTTTTTATCACTAACGGCTTTCACGATATTAATATCTCCTCTTCTCAACCAATTAAAACCCTGTATTTTTATTGGATCAATATCAATGTTAACGCCTCTCCAACCTTTTTTATAGAAATGATAGGTATTATTGTACTTCACCGGGTGGAAGCAGCCAACATCTACAAAGAGGCCTTTGTACCGTTTTGGAAAAATGCGACGGAGTGCTACATCCTCTGCTTCCTGACCATAATAGTAAGATTTTCGTTTGGTTAGAAATAACTTCCTAAAGAGGAAAATGCTGCGGAAAAAGAAATTCCGTTCCAACCATTTAGGAGGATGTGTGTGGTTATACCAACCCATAAGCGTAGTGCGTTATTTTTTTGTCATAATTAATAATTGCCAAGGTAAGGGATTTGTAAAAGAAACCAACCCGTTCCAGTCGGACGGGTCATTTTTTGATTAGCCTCAATGACAGTTAAGTCTATGGTCTTTACAGCTTATGGCAGATTATTCAAGATGTTTTCACTCTAGTCTCAGACAGAATGGCGCGAAAAAGTCTTTTTCTTACTATGGAATGAATTATGATCAGACCAGACTAATCTCTTTTACTTTTATCTCGTTATAACTATCTTTGGCCTTTTCAAAAACGACGACACTTTAATAAGACTTCAATAAGAAATATTTTATGTTAAAATTTATTACAAACACATTCGGTAAAATCTTTGGGACCAAGTTCGACAAAGACATTGCAATCTACTCTCCAAGGGTAGAGGCGATCAATGATGCATTTGAACAATTGACCTCCCTGAGTGATGACCAGCTTCGAGAGAAGACCTTGGAATTCCGTCAACGAATCAAAGAACACCTTGCCGGAATTGACGAAGATATCACTGCTTTGGAAACAGAATCCAAAGATGAAGCTGACTTTAACCGTAAGGAAGACATCTATGGTGAAATTGACCAGCTTCAAAAGGACAGAGATAAGCACCTGGAAGAAATCCTAATGGATTTATTGCCGGAAGCTTTCGCTGTAGTGAAGGAAACCGCTTGTCGTTTTTCTAATAATGAAACCATTACGGTAACGGCAACCCCTCACGATAGAGATATAGCCGCTCGAAAGAGTCATGTTACCATCAAGGGGGATAAAGCAATTTACAAAAATACCTGGACGGCAGCTGGTGGTGAAATTACCTGGAACATGATACACTATGATGTACAGCTCATCGGTGGAATGGTACTTCATGATGGTAAGATTGCGGAGATGGCGACAGGTGAAGGAAAGACATTGGTCGCTACCTTACCTGCTTACCTGAACGGGTTGAGCGGACAAGGTGTACACGTTATTACCGTAAACAACTACCTCGCCCTTCGTGATAGTGAATGGATCGGACCGATCTTCGAATTCCTTTTCCTTACGGTGGATTGTATAGATAAGTATCGGCCACATACTCCAGAGCGTTCGGCAGCTTATAAATGCGATATTACCTATGGAACCAATAATGAATTTGGTTTCGATTACTTGCGTGATAATATGGTACGATCTGCCGACGAAAAAGTACAAGGCAAACATCATTACACGATGATTGATGAGGTGGATTCAGTTTTAATTGATGATGCCAGAACGCCTTTAATTATTTCCGGACCAGTACCAAAAGGGTCTGATGACCAAGAATATGAAATACTTAAACCAAGCGTAGAGGGACTGATCAATGAACAAAGAAAAATAGCGACCAAATACTTAGCAGAAGCGAAAAGCTTATTTAAAGACGGCATTAACGGACACGACGAGGGGGAAGCAGGCTTGGCTATATTAAGAGCACATCGAGCCTTACCGAAGAATGGACCAACCATAAAATTCCTTTCTCAAGAAGGAGTGAAGGTCATGATGCAAAAAGCAGAAAACTTCTACATGCAGGAGCAATCAAAAAACATGCACCTGGCTGATGATCCTTTGCTTTTTACCATCGAAGAAAAAACAAGAACGGTTGATTTGACGGAGAAAGGAGCAGAATTTTTAGCACGTGGTGGCGAGGACCCTTCTTTCTTTATCATGCCGGACATCGCATTGGAGATAATGTTGATTACAGAGAATGAAGAAATAGAAGAAGCTACTAAAGAAGAGTCCAAAGAAAATTTGATTCGTGATTTTTCTATTAAGTCAAAGCGTTTGCACTCCATTCATCAATTATTGAAAGCATATACGCTTTTTGAAAAAGATGAAGAATATGTGGTAATGGACGGTCAGGTGAAAATTGTAGATGAGCAAACAGGACGTATGATGGAAGGTCGTCGATACTCTGACGGTTTGCACCAGGCACTGGAAGCTAAAGAAAATGTAGAAGTAGGGGACATCACCCAGACTTATGCAACAGTAACCTTACAAAACTATTTCCGGACGTACCACAAATTAGCAGGTATGACGGGTACGGCAGAAACAGAGGCGGGTGAATTCTGGGAAATCTATAAATTGGACGTTGTGGTTATTCCAACCAACAGACCGATTGCCAGAGATGACCGGGAGGATTTGGTTTACAAAACAGCTAAGGAGAAATTCAATGCAGTAATAGACGACATTGTTAAACTGAGTGCAGAAGGAAGACCTATTTTGGTTGGTACCACTTCGGTAGATATTTCAGAAAATCTCAGTCGATTGCTTGATATGCGGGGTATTGCCCACAACGTATTGAACGCAAAACAACATCAGCGAGAAGCAGAAATTGTGACAGTAGCAGGACACGCTGGTAACGTAACGATTGCAACTAACATGGCGGGTCGTGGTACGGATATCAAGATCAGCGATGAAGTAAAAGCAGCGGGTGGTTTGGCGATCATTGGTACAGAGCGTCACGATTCCCGACGAGTAGATAGACAACTTCGTGGACGTGCCGGTCGACAAGGAGATCCGGGTAGCTCGCAGTTCTACATTTCTCTGGAAGACAACCTGATGCGATTGTTCCAGTCGGAGCGTATTGCTAAAGTGATGGATAAGATGGGCTTGGAAGAGGGAGAAGTGATCCAGCACTCTATGGTTTCTAAATCCATTGAAAGAGCACAGAAAAAAGTAGAGGAGAACAACTACGGTATTCGTAAACGATTACTCGAATATGATGACGTAATGAATATCCAGAGAGAGGCGATTTATAAAAAGAGAGACAATGCCTTGCAAGGAAAACGACTTTCTGTAGATCTTCACTCGACCTTTATGAACTTGACCGAAACGATGGTCTTGAACAATAAAGAAAGAGGCGATTACGACAGCTTCCGTACGGAGGTGATAAGCGTTCTTGGTTTTGCACCAGATATGGATCAGGACTTTTTTGAAACACAATCAGAAGAAGAAATTGTTCATAGCTTCCAAGATCAGTTCCTTTCTTTTTATAATCGGAAAAAAGAAAAAATTGCGGAAGTTTTGTTGCCAACTATCAAGCGGGTATTTGAAGATGAAGGGCATCGCTATAAGCGAATTATGGTTCCGTTCAACGATGGAAGTAGCCGTAACCTTTCCATTTCTGCTAACCTGGAAGAGGCCGTAAAGTCTGAAGGGGAAACCATCACCTTAGATATTGAAAAGGCGGTAGCCCTGGCTATTGTTGATGAAGAATGGAAAGAACACTTGCGCTCTATGGATGAATTGAAAGAATCTGTTCAGGCAGCTTCTTTTGAGCAAAAAGATCCATTGGTGATTTACAAAATGGAAGCTTACGAACTGTTCGAACAATTGGTTTACACCGTCAACGAACAGATGACTTCCTACCTTTCTAAAGGTAAAATCATACTAGGAGATGGAAGAGATGTTCAGGAAGCTCGTGAGCAAAAAACAGATATGAGTAATACGCAAACCAGTCGCTCAGGAAACTCAGCGCAAGCGGCAGTACGAGCAGCGGCAGAAGGAGTGAGTCGTCGGAAACAAGAAACGGTTCGCCGGACCGATCCTAAAGTAGGGCGTAATGATGCTTGCCCTTGTGGAAGCGGTAAGAAGTACAAACATTGTCATGGTAGAGCATAGTCGGACGAGAAAATATCTCTCTCCCTCTTAGCCTCTAACACAAACAAATACGTATCTTTGAACAGCGATATGATTCTATGAATCGTATCGCTGTTCTGATTTATAAGTTGCTATACACTTTTTGCTATGGCTCTGCCTCCCAGCTTCCTAAAGGAGAGGCTGCTTCTCGCAGACTTATCAACTGATAATGGTTGCTTTTGAAAAGTGTAGTCAGTTACTTCTATAGGTTTTACACAAAATAAAGATCACAGATATGAGATTCTATCCAACCATTTTCTTTCTACTTATTTTTAGTTTCTGCCAATCTGCTACGGCTCAAAATATCCAGGTGGAGGAAGAATACACTGTTTCCAGAATGATGGCTCGTTTTGGGGAATTGAATAAAATGAAATCGACCGTTCCTGGTTGGCGAATTCAATTGGTGGCAACAACGGATCGTAGGAAAATGGAAGCCACAAAAGAGGCGTTCATGAGAAAACATCCGTATATCTCTATTGACTGGCAACACGCCAAGCCTTATTATCGACTAAGAGCAGGAGCCTTCAAAACAAAGCTGGAAGCGATGCGTGTATTGGATCGTTTGAAAAAAGATTACCCTTCTGCTTTTCCTGCTAAGGATGCTAGCATCTCTTTGAAAGCATTAGTAGGTTTATAAGGACCCTTCTTTGACAGATTCTAAAAATATGGAATCCTCCCTAAATGGCGGACAGGTTCGTCAAAGAACTATAAATTTGTATAACAACCATTTATGAGTAAAAGGCAGCATTCTTTTTTACAAAGTGTTGATTTGATGACCCTAAGTATTTATTTGAGCTTATTGGGCATTGGCTGGCTTATGGTATACACGGTTGGCTATAATGAGGAATTAACTTTATCCGAAACCATATTTGACCTGAGTACCAAGGTAGGGAAGCAAACACTTTGGATCGGAATTTCTTTGTTGGCTCTGATTATGACCATTTCGGTAGAATGGACCTTCTGGAGGACCTTTGCCTATCCTATTTATGGGATTGGTCTGGCAAGTTTGGTAGGCGTACTTTTATTTGGAATAACGGTAAAGGGAGCAAACTCCTGGTACTCTATTGGAGGCTTTACCTTACAGCCCTCAGAGTTTGTCAAGTTTGCAACCTGCCTGGCAATGGCTGCCTTTCTGAGTACATATAAAACCAACCTTAATAAGACAAGCACCGTCTTGATTTCTTTCGGAATACTGGCTGCGCCTATGGCCTTGATCCTCTTACAACCAGATGCAGGTTCTGCATTGGTCTTTCTATCCTTTCTTATTTTGATGTTTAGAGAAGGGCTATCTCCCAGCTTAATTATTTTCGCACTAGCTACTGCCACGCTTTTGGTTCTAGGATTTATTTTTCCCTTTTATCAGATGATGGTGGTCTTCACGTTATTAATTTTATTGGTACTCTTTAGAAGTATTATTAAAGACTTCAAACTACTAGCGATCTATCTGGTAATAGCCGCAGTTTCTTTATTCTTTACTTATAAAGGCTTTGGAGTGTATGTATTGTTATGTATTGGCCTTTTGTTATTGCTTTTTTCTTATCTGAATTGGGCTCAGCGAAAAGGAACCTTAGTTGGTCAACTTTCTATCCTACTTATTATGGGAACGCTGGTAGCCGGTGGTGCCAATTATACGTTTAATAATATAATGAGGAGTCATCAGCAAGATAGAATCAATGTTTGGCTACGCCCTCACCTTTGTGACCCACAAGGATCATTATATAATTTGATTCAATCGAAAATGGCCATTGGTTCCGGAGGCTTTCAGGGTAAAGGATTTCTGAATGGTGAAATCACCAAAGGAGGTTATGTCCCGGAGCAGGATACTGACTTTATTTTTTGCACCATTGCTGAGGAGCAAGGCTTTATTGGTAGCTTGGGGATCATTGGTTTATTTACCTTGCTGCTAATGCGCATCCTCGTTATAGCGGAACGGCAAAATTCGGATTTTTCCCGCCAATATGCTTACTGCTTCGCAGGGGTTTTATTCCTCCACTTTTTTGTAAATATAGGAATGACCATGGGATTAGTCCCGGTTATAGGGATACCTTTGCCTTTTATAAGCTATGGAGGTTCTTCAGTGTTGGCCTTTACACTTATGTTTGGGGTACTACTAAAGCTGGATACTAAGAGATATATTGGGTAAGTTTCTATCTAAGTAACAACGAAAAATTAAATCCCGATTTGGAAATTATTTTTTGTGTAACACTAATAGGATGGCCAATTATTTATAAATAAAAGAACCTTAAATAAGATAGTTTTGAAATTTAAAATACGCCATAGCGACCCGGACTCCAACGCTCGGGCAGGCACCATAACCACTGATCATGGAGAAATCCAGACGCCCATTTTTATGCCTGTTGGTACGGTGGGTTCTGTAAAAGGAATTCATCAGCACGAATTAAATGAGGACATCCTAGCCCAGATCATTTTAGGAAACACCTACCACTTATACCTTCGACCAGGATTAGATGTTTTGAAAGCGGCTGGAGGCTTGCATAAATTCATGGGATATGACAAACCCATGCTGACCGATAGTGGTGGCTACCAAGTTTACTCGCTAAGTGGTCGTAGAAAAATAAAAGAGGAGGGCGTTACTTTCCGTTCGCACATCGATGGTTCCAAACATTTATTCACCCCTGAAAATGTAATGGACATTCAACGAACAATCGGAGCAGATATCATCATGGCCTTTGATGAGTGTACACCCTACCCTTGCGAATACAACTACGCCAAACGCTCCATCGAAATGACTCACCGTTGGTTGAAACGTTGTTGCGATCGCTTCGATCAGACAGAGCCACATTATGGTTATGAGCAAACGCTATTTCCAATTGTACAAGGGAGTACCTACAAAGATTTAAGAAAGATATCCGCTGAAGCTATTGCGGCCTTTGATCGTCCGGCGAATGCCATCGGTGGTCTTTCTGTTGGCGAACCTGCGGAGGAAATGTACGCGATGACGGATATTGTATGCAGCATACTACCTAAAGATAAACCCCGTTACTTAATGGGTGTTGGTACTCCAGCTAATCTCCTAGAGAATATCGCACTGGGTATTGATATGTTCGATTGCGTACTCCCTTCCCGAAATGCACGACACGGATTGTTGTACACTGACGAAGGGATCATTAATATTAAAAATAAAAAATGGGAAGCTGACTTCAGTCCTATTGATGCAAATAGTACTTGCGCAACAAGCCGTTTTCATACCAAATCTTATCTGCGCCACTTGGTTCATAGCAAGGAGTTGTTGGGGGGGCAAATATGTACCTTGCAGAATTTGAGCTTTTATCTTTGGTTGGTCAATGAAGCGGGCCGTCAGATAGAAGCGGGTACTTTTACTTCCTGGAAAAACAAGATGCTGCCGAGGGTGCAGAACCGCCTATAACGCAAATAATGCCCTGTCCAATTTTCTTCTTTGAGGAACTATAATACGGAATAGTCCCTAAATGGCGGACAGGTTCGTCAAAGAATCACTAAGCTCTATGTTTAAAAAGCTTGACATATATATCATCAAGAAGTACCTCGCTACTTTTTTCTTTACAGTACTTATTTTTTCACTCATTGCAGCTGTTATAGATCTGAGTGATAAAATAGAAGATTATGTAGAGGAAGACGTAACGATATATGAAATATTATTTGACTACACCGTCAATTTTATGTTGTATATCAATGGCTTACTTTTGCCACTCTATGCCTTAATTTCGGTTGTGTTTTTCACATCCCGGATGGCTTATAGCTCTGAGATCATTTCCATTTTTAATGCAGGAGTAAGTTTTACCCGTTTGCTGCGGCCTTATATGATTGCTGCTTTGTTTATAACGGGCTTGCATTTATTGGCGAACCATATTTTAATTCCCAATGGAAACAAAGCGCGAATTGAGTTCGAGCACAAATATATTTACAAGCATAATGATCAGGGCAAAAAACGAGATGTCCATATCTTCATCGCTCCGGATACTAAGGTTTATGTAAGTCGTTACCGAAAATCGGATTCTACGGCAACTAACCTTCGCCTCGAAAAATTTAAAGACAATGAGCTGGTTGAATTTCTAAAAGCAGAAAAAGCTAAATGGAAAGGGCCGCCGAATAATTGGGAATTGATCAACTACGAACGAAGAGCTTTTGACGGAACCAGAGAGGTGCTCGAAACTGTAAGCGAAGGCTCCTTAGATACAACCATCAATATCACGCCAGGCGATTTCGTCCGTTACCTAGAAGAGAAAGATATGATGGTGACTTCCGTCCTTCAGAAATTTATAGACGTAGAACGACAGCGAGGAGTTGGAAACGCAAAACCATTTGAGGTAGAAATTCATCGGCGAACAGCAGAACCCATTACCATTCTTATTCTGACCTTAATAGGCGTAGCTGTAGCCGCTCGTAAGGTGCGAGGGGGAATGGGCTTCCATTTATCCCTCGGAGTGGCTATTGGTGCCATCTTTATATTCTTATCTAAATTCTCCGTAACCTTTGCAACCAACGAAAGCCTTCCTGCTGTTTTGGGCGTTTGGTTGCCTAACATCTTTTTCTTCTTTGTAGCAATGTTCTTGGTATTTAAGGCGCAGAAGTAAGGGCCTTTATTCACTTTTAGTAATCTAGTGTTCGGCATCCGTCGGAGCATATCTTTTCATTTCTCGAAGAAGAAAAAGCTTTGTTTTCCTATTTCGGAGCAGTCACAGCCCCTTTTGGGGTTGATGGTTTTTTTTTCGTCAAAAGGGATATTTCTAGGAAGGTGAAAATCAGGACATTGTTTAATGTCAGGACGGCAACAGTTTTCATTTTTTTTTGAAAGTTTAAAAAGTATAATTATTTAACGTAAGTGGCTGATTTAAATATATTTGTGTTTATTTTCAATCTGTTTTGTTTACTGTTTTACGCCGGTTCAGCTGATTTTGTTTAATCATAATTTGGATTTTGTTTAACAAGGTTGTATATTTGTTTAACCAAAGAAAGAGAACCATAAAACAATCAAAAATTTCGAATTATGTCAACAATTGAATTTGATACTAGATTTAATAAATTATCAGGAATGCTACATTCCTTCGCTTATAACTTGACTAAGAATGTAGAGGATTCCAGAGATTTATTTCAGGAAACTGCTTTTCGTGTCATTACTAACAGAGAAAAATTTCGCCCAGGCACGAACTTTAAAGCATGGACTTTCACGATAATGAAGAATATCTTCATCAATAATTATCGTAAAAAAATGAAAGCCAATACCATCAGTGATTCTACAGATAATCTTTATTATATCAATTCAGGAGCTAATGTAATCGAGAACAATGCAGACTCTGATATATTGATGAAGGAGCTGACTGAGATTATCGCTGGCCTCGACGAGGGGACTCGTGTTCCGTTCATGATGCACTATGAAGGGTTTAAATATCAGGAAATCGCTGATGAACTGGATTTACCACTTGGAACAGTGAAGAGCCGAATCTTTTTTGCGCGAAAGGAACTCAAAGACATTATCAATAAAAGATACGACCAGTCTCTTGATATTAATACATCAGTTGCCATCTAGAGGCTAGGTTTATAAGAAATAAAAACCACAAACAAATACAATTGTCCTGGCTGCCTCTTTTTAGAGGCAGCCATTTTTATTGGTGTGTTTTTCCTCTAGTAATTAGCGTTTTCAATTCCAACTTCAATCTCAATTGCCGTAGTATGCGGACTAAGTGCATTGAGGTTGAAGAACCCACATTACGATTGTCCTATTTGTATACCTTCCATATTTGTTTTATAACATTAATCGCCCTAATTTTGGCTTGTGACCCCTTAAGGCAACGCCACAATCGTTTGGTCAACAGAAAAACCACCCTCATAATGCGATTAATCACTCTTTTGATTTTACTGCTTTTCACCAGTCATTTATCTGCTGAAACAGACAGCCTCAGTAGTCAGGGCTTCTTTCAGAATCTGCTGATAGATACAACAGATCAGCTACTGCTGAATCGGGCAGAGTCACTGCTCGGGGAGGGAGACTTTGAGGAAGCTAAGAAGGAATACCAATTGTTGTTGAACGAATTATTGCCAGAGTTTAATAACGAAGACTTCTCCGCGAACCCCTCTGAAAATAACCTGTATTACAGCTCCCCTCTCTTGTTAAAAGTCTTGTTAGGAAAAGCAGATTTGTTAGAACGACAGGCCAATCCAAAAGACAAATCGGGTATCAGTTTGGAACCTGCGCTTAGCGTTAGGGAGTTGACGGTTGATGCCTTATTTCATTTGCGACAAAATTACTCCGGAGCAGCTTTAGCATACGAGAATCAACAAGCAGGGCGAGAGTTGGAATGGGCAGCGATAAACCTGGCGTACAAACTTTATGAAAAATCAAACAACCCTTCTTATTTATTGCGCTGTTTTAGATTAGTAGAAAAAAGCAAAAAAGGAGCTTTGTCTTACGCCTTGGTTCATCCGAAAACCTATCAATTGGCGAACGTATCTCCTAAGGATTTGAAAAACCTCACCCAAAAAAAGAGAGAAGTTGGAAAGCTAAGTTCAGATTGGGCCGCTGCATTACTGAAATCCAACAATAAAATTACAGAACTGTCAAAAGTGGCTCAGGATAAATACATCGTAGGAAGAAAAGCGTATAACCGAAAGCTCAGTGAGTTTTCTAAAAAGTATCACCGCGTTTTTAAGTTGCGTTATAATGAGTCCATTGTGACGGTAGGTGAAATCCAAAATCGCTTACAGGAACCAGATCAGGTTTTTCTATCCTATTATAATACAAAGGAGTACCTCTATGGTTTTGTGATAACCCTTAACGGGCTCAAGGCAAAAAGAATGAAGCGCCCAAAAAAACTGAATCAAAAGATTGCTGATTTTTTTAATTTACTTAAAAACAAAGAGGAGCAGAGCAATTGTAAAGTCTATGATGCCCTGGCATTGGAATTATATGAGACGTTGATCAAACCATTCGAACCGTTGAAGAAGCAAATTGTCATTGTTCCGGATGAGGAAATTGGTTATTTGCCTTTTAATGCACTCTTGTATACCGCCCCTGCCTTTTCTTGCGAATTTGCGGACTATCCTTTTTTATTGAATAAATATCAACTGAGTTTACATTACAGTGCGGAAGAGTTTGCGAAAGAGGTATACTCAAAAATAGAGGGATCTAATAGAAGCTTCATGGCCTTGGCTCCTGAGAATCAAAGCTATGTTAAACAATTGACTCGGCAGCTCAAAGGCAAATTTGTGCAAACCAATAACCTGGCAACGGAGGAATTAAAGAAAAGTATAGATTCACAGGCAATGCTTTTGTCTGCTAACGAATTGAAGTCCTATGCTGGAGCGGAGAGGGGGCAAACAGTCTTGTTTGGGACGGAGAAAACAGAGATGGGACCCGCAGAAAAAGAGGGCGCGACTCAACTTGTTGTCCTTAGTGAGTGTGAAGTGAAGCCCACCTTGAATTCCAAAGGAGGTCACATTCATAGCTTGGCTAGAGATCTGTTGCACTTTGGTGCAAAGTCAGTATTGACCACCTTATGGCAACTTCCAGTTACATCGAATGAATCCTTATTACCTATATTTTTTAAAGCATTAAAAAATGGAAAAAGCAAAACAGCAGCCCTGCAACTTAGCAATCAATCTTATCTGAAGAAAACAAAAACAGCTGAAGCTGCAGCTCCTTCTCAATGGGCTGCTTATACGCTAATTGGAAATGCAGATTCTATTACAGAACGCAATTGGTATTGGCTCTTGCTCGGGATTATTCCAGTAATCACGATAGGGTATTTTTGGCGAAAGCGAAGAAGAGAGAAGAGAAGAAAAGAAAGAGAGGTTACAACAACGATGGAATATTGACATTGAAAATAACAATTATATTTCAATTGGTTTACTAAAACGAAACACATTTTGATTCATTTAAATATATTGTAACAATAATACAAACGACCGCTTTCTAAATGAAACGGTTACTTCTATACCAGTCTAAATGCCACTTCCTAAAAGGTGTTTTTATTTTGCCTGTTTGGCCCCTATATTTGCGCTGTGTAGTTTCTCATAGTATTTATTGTTTTATCTCCTACGTCAACAGCCTCCGATGTAGGAGATTTTTTTGTGCCAATGTGATGTGTTTTTTTTGAAGAAAAAACCGCTCTTCTGTCTCAAAACCCCTTCAACAATTATAGACGATCAAGAGGCGATAATATCTTTCCCAGTACGTTCACCCTTACTGCATAGTCTTCAAATACATTTAGTGATCCAGCAAAGGGAGTACCAATGACAGTTCCTGTTGTGATGTCGATAACAGGAGAGCCGGAGTTCCTAGTGAGCGTTGCACAGTCATGGCGGAAGTCAAAGTCATATAACATATTGTCTTTGGTGACGATAAGATCATCGGACAAAATCCAACCCGTACCAGAGGGGTACTTCCTGCGGTTGCGTTCAATTTCAAAAACACCAACAGATTTGACGGCCTGCAAAAAAAATGTTTTGTGAAAGTCCAAAATATTTGCCCAGGGATGATCATTGGGTACTTCGAAATTATCATCTTGAATAACAAAGGCGAGGCGTATGTAGTCGTGGTTGAGGATTTTCAAGAGCAGCCCTTAGTCAGCTATTTTACTATGAATGATCGCTTCAATTTTTTTCTAGCTATCGGGAAGGTAGATGTCCTTGTGGTCTTCAAATTCAGCGATGCCTTTCTTGAGATTGCTAAAGCTAAAATTGAGGAGGCGCTGTAGTATTTTTTTCGAAATGGATTTCATGGTGATGAAGATAGGAAAGTCCGGGAATGAAAAAAATAATTTGGCTATCTTTGCCGAGAGTCAAAATACATTAATAATGACACAAAAATAATTTAGCTCACTATACACTCCATTAATTAGCTAAGTTAATTTTTTGTTGTAACTAAAACAGCCATGCAACAGACTAACTCCAAATCAATCATCATTTTCTTATCTATATTATTCCTTTTAGCTGCTATACTCGGCACCTATTCCTGGCGTGAAAACAGTACGCTTAAAACGAATAACAAATACCTTAATACTCAGGTTTCGGAACTCAAAGATACCAGAGACGATCTGGAGACGGATGTCCGACTGCTTGAAGAAGAGTTTGAAGAACTCGCTACTTCTAGCAAAAAACAAAAAAAGGAACTGGAAGATGCTAACAATAAACTTACATCCAGTAAAACCGCATTGCGAAAGCTCCAAAAGAAATATAAAAAAGACATCGGTTGGATGAAAGCCGAAATCAGAAACCTTCGTGAAGCAAAAAAAGAATTGACTGAACTAGTAGCGTTACTGAAAAAAGAACGAGAGACCGGAAATATCGCCGATGGCTCTTTACTAGATTCCAGATTGTCGGATATTGAATTGCGGAATAAAGAATTGCTAGATGAATTGGGCAAAACCAAAGCTCAGAACAATGCACTGGAAAACGAAAATAAAAACTTGGACGTGGCGGCCATCGTGGCAACCAATACTCGTGTAGACATCCGTAAGAAAGGAAATAAACCAACCGGTAGTTTTAGACGGGCCAGAGAAATAATTATTAGCTTTAATTTGAGCCACCTTGCAAAAAGTAAAGAAGGCGTGAATAATCTCTACGTAGTTATCAAAGATGCAAAGGGGAATTTGGTGAAAGTGGATAATCCGGTGAAGAAGAAAATCACTTCGGAAGTAAATGGATCCGTAAATCAGATCATCGCCCAGCAAATGATAACAGCCGATTTATTCGATAAGGTCCGATTGGCGTTTAAGGTGAAGCCTAAGCGGAGGACTTTGAAGAAGGGGTATTATCGGGTGAATATTTATGCGGATTGGGGGCTTGTGGGAAGAACGGAGTTTGACTTGAGGTAGAGGGGGAAACAATGGAATAATAATAAATGAGACTCAACACTAACCAGTGGGAAAAACAAAATACTTATCAATTACTTTTTGTGTAAGTTTTATATGCTTACTGATATCTTATGTTTTTTTTTCTTATCAAGGTTTTAATAAGAGTTTAGGAGAGCTTATTAGTATACCTGTAGTCCTAATATTTGGAGCCGGATATGGTGGAGGAAAGTTTATAGGGAGTATAACTACAATAGTAGTATTTCTTGCTTTATGGGGGTTTATATCTCTTATGTTTGCCCCTATGTGGCCTTCTAATAAACGATAGTTTTGGATAAAAAGCTTTTAGGTAGAGAGGAGAGGACCAAATAACAAAAGCCCCTTAGTAAAACTAAGAGGCCTTTTGTTTTCGAGGTCGCGAACGGATTCGAACCGTTGTAGATGGTTTTGCAGACCACTGCCTAGCCACTCGGCCACGCGACCTTTTCGGAGCGCAAATATATGTTTTTTTTCAGCTAAGGATCAAGGCCTAAGCCTTTTTATTTTACATTATTTTGAAATAATCCTTATCAACATAATTTGCGCGACTTTATATAAAACGGAAGACCTTATAATTAGTTGCAATTAGTAGTAGAAGACCTCTTGAATAAATTGAAATATTATTGTTGTTTTCTATGGCTGAACGTTCCTAGTCCTTCAAAGGAGCATCCTCGGAAGGCAAGGATTGCTTTTCTATTCCATCATTAGCCGTTTCAATACTTGTAGCACTATTCGCATCCTCAGGTTGTACAACTGCTTCACCAGCTATTGTTGAACTAAGTTCCTCCTTATTTATCGGCTCAGACTGCTCAAAATCATTTCCAAAGAAGCTTCGGTAAAAAATTAGAATACTAAGTACTCCAATCGTAATAGCAGTGTCTGCCAAGTTGAAAACAGGTCGAAAAAATAAGTAGTGCTCCCCACTCCAAAAAGGAAACCAATGTGGGAAAAATCCTTCTACCACTGGAAAATACAGCATATCTACCACTTTGCCGTGCAGAAAGCCCGCATAGCCACCACTCTCCGGAAAGAGCGTTGCGATGCCTCCATGATAGGGCGATTCTGAAAAGATCAATCCATAGACCGCACTGTCTATGATATTGCCCAGTGCGCCTGCCAGAATGAAGGCGAAACTAGCCAGCAATCCAAAAGAAACCTTAGCCTTGACAAGTTTGTAAATGAAATAGAAAAGAAAAACGACTGCCATTATCCTAAAAAGACTAAGGGCCAATTTGCCATAGTCTCCTCCGATCTTTAAGCCAAAAGCCATCCCAGGGTTCTCCACAAAATGGAGCATGGCCCAGTCCAGGCCTAATAATGGTATTTCATCGCCATAAGCCATATTGGTTTTTACCCAAACTTTTAGGCTTTGATCCAAAATTAATACAAGAATTACAATTAGGGAAACTTTAAGAGATCGGCTCAAGTTAGCGATGTTTTTGTGGTTCTTTGACGTATCCCCCTGAACTTAGAGCAAGGGGTACGTCAAAGGTTTTTTTTATGATGTAATTTCCTACTTTTTCTTTGCTTGAATACTCAAAGTAGCATGTGGGACAGCACGCAAACGCTCCTTAGAAATCAGTACACCCGTCTCGCGACAAACGCCATAGATTTTGTTTTGGATTCTGATTTTGGCGTTTTCCAGATGCTTGACGTGCTTCTGTAAACGTGCGGCCATGTTTGTATTTTGTTCGCTTGCAGAAGTTCCGGTGCCATCGTCGAGGCCCCGGGCTTTGTTGTCAAAAACGTCAGAAGATAAGGAAAGCTGAGAAAGATAAAAATCCAGCTGTTGCCTTGATTCTGCGAGTTTGTTGTCAATCAGTAGTTCGAATTCTGCAAGATCTTCATCACTATAACGTGACTTATTTTCTGCTTTGTTTCTCATAATCAAGTTTTTATAGGTATTTAAAAATACTGATATGTTAAATTCCCTTTATCAGTAGCTTATTAGCACAAATTTAAAAGCACTTTTCTGTTAGATTATTGCCCTAAAAGTAGCGATTTTTCTAATTAAGTAATAGACTGTCATAGCTTATTGATTATTTTGAACAGCTACTTATGGCTACTCACTTCTTATTTAATCATTCCTCACAATACCTCCCGACAGCTTCTTCACTGATTGACTTGAATCCTAAACCAGCGGCCATGTTATAGTCTTCACAAGCTTCCTGCTTCATATTCAATTGACGATGCGTGACTGCCCGGTACATGTAGCCTTCTGCAAACCTTGGACTCAATTCAATGGTTTTATTGAAATTGCTTAAGGCAGTTTCATATTGTAGAGAAATGAGCTGAGCCTTGGCACTTAGGAAGTAATATTCGTAACGCTTGATGTTGCTTTTATTAATTGCTTCTTTCATATCTAAAATAACAGAAGGATATTGCTGAAGTTCAAAATAGGCTAAGCCTCTTTGGTAGAAAATGTCTGCCGGTGCTCCTTCAGATTCAATCGCTCTCGTAAAATCATCTACTGCTTTTGTAAAATAACCCATAAACATATGCCATCTTCCCCGATTGCTATATAACATGGTATGTTGAGGATTAAGAAGCAAACCTGCGTTGTAATCTTCTAATGCTCCAAAAATATTGCCAGTGCGAAAAAGTAAGGTACCACGGTCATTAAAAGCATTTGCATCTTTGGGGGCGACAAGAAGGTACTCATTCAAATCTGCTATTGCCAGATCGTTGGCCTTTGTCAGCATATAACATTGGGCCCTTTTGTAATAAACTTCGTCCAAACTAGCATCTGCGTTCAAAGCGGCAGTATATTGTTGGATGGCTTGCTCGTACCACTTCATTTGTAAATGTTTGTTGGCCATGTCCAAATGTTGTAAGGCCTGATCGGTAGAAGAAGTAGTGCTGTTTTCTGGGCGTAGCATGTTTAGGTGAGCCTCCAAATTGATTCCTCGTTCTGTAAAGATCTCCCCTGCCGGCTGTTGTATTTCGTTTGAAAAGCAATTAGTGATATTATTGTTTTTAATAATTGATCTATTGTACGCTTGAATTTGAAGGCGCTCTTCTAACTCTTCAGCCATCCAACTCTTTTTCTTTTCGGGGGTAACTGCTTTGTACTCATTCACCTTTGCTGTTCTTTCGCCAATAACAGAATAGCTAACTAAGTTAATGCCTCGTTCTGTAAACTCATCCTCTTCTTCCTCTTCCTCTTCACTTTCATCTATCCCTTCGTCCGTTTGCATGGCAGCTACAACAGCGGTGTTTCCTCCTTGCCTTTGATAGCAATCAGAAATACGATCCTTTGCAGCAGCATCGGCTGGGTTGAGTGTTAGTGCTTTTTCGAAATCGGATTGCGCATTTCTATATTCATCTAAATGAAAAAGAGCTAGGCCTCGTCCGTTATAGTAATCTGCACGTTTAGCATCAAGCGCAATTGCTTTGTTGAAATTTTCTGCAGCCAGCTCATAATTCGCCATTGCATTTTCTACAAGACCGACGCAATAGTAGGCCTCAGGGTTATTGAAATCCAATTTGCTCGCAGCTCGCCCGTCAATTCGCGCTTGTTCGTAATTCTCTTTTTTAATCCAGTACTTCGCTCGGTTGGTGTAAGTGAAGCTATTTTCTAACAAATTAATTGCAAAATCATAGTCTGCCAATGCTTCTTCATCTCTACCTAATAATTGGTACGCATTGCCTCTGTTATTGTAAGCAAGAATATCCCTGTCGTTCAATCGGATGGCTTCATCAAATTGAACGATGGCATCTGTTGGTTGATTAATGGCAAAGAAAGCATCGCCAAGGGTACGTCGGGCTTCTCCGTCCATTGGGTCAAGGCGAACTCCATTTTTAAGATCGCGGATGGCGTCTGGATATTGTTTCTGGTCAAGGTACGCAACGCCCCGGTTCGTATAAGCCGCTGATGATGGACTGCCACTAATAACTGCAGATAAATCACTAATGGCACCAGCAATATCCCCAGTGAGGTAGCGCAGATGTCCTCTTTGTTCGTATGCCTCTATATCCGTTGGGCTGATGGTAATGACGGTATTGAAGTCGGCTAGTGCTTTATTGTATTTTTCTAATTCTGTACGCACTAGGCCTCTATTGAATAAACACTTGTCACAATCTGCCTGCATGGAGATGGTAATGTTGTAATAAGACTCGGCATCTACATAATTACCCTGGTCGTGTAAGGAGAGCGCCTCCTGGTAATAGCTGTCCATAGAAATATTCACGCTGCTTTGCGCAATACTCCCTGTGACAAATAGGCAAATGAATAGAGAAGTGAAGTGAGGTTTTGCAATTAAATGGTTCATAGTGTTCTTTTTTGGTACAAAGAGCCTATTTGGATTTCATTGTTGAGTACAGATAGCAGTCAAATAACTTTTGTATGCTAGTTAGGTACTCTTTAAGTCTATTAAGCTCCCAGATAAGGATACAAAACAAATTAATTTTTGTTACATATGTGTTGCTTTTTTTTGCCATTTTTTGCATCAATTGTTTTTGTTTCGTGATGAATAAAGAGAATTGAAATAGCCTTTTTCATTTCTGGTGCGATGAAACCACTCATTCTGATGTCACATTTTTTTTTAAGAATGTATTAAGGATATCACCATATGGCAATTTTTTTGATATAAGGAAAGCACAGACTATTCCGAAGAACAGAAGCTTCGGAGCATTATACAAGAAAACAAAAACATACACTACGATGAGAACACTATTGCTCCCGGCAATGGCTTGCACGCTATTGCTCACATCCGCCTACTCCTTCGCTGCTACTTCAGCGAATCATCCACCACACGTTACACGTTATATTGAAAATTATAACGAAATCGCTATTCGCGAAATGCATCGCAGTGGAATTCCTGCTAGTATTATTTTGGCGCAAGGAATCCATGAATCAAGTTGGGGTCTAGGAAAATTATCTGCCAACTCTAATAATCACTTCGGGATCAAATGCAAAACTTCCTGGAGAGGACCAACCTTCTATATTGAAGACGATGATTTTGAAAATGGCATTCTGGTCAAGTCTTGCTTCCGAGTATACAATAGTGTAGATGATTCCTATATTGACCACACTAACTTTTTGGTAGAGGGAACGCGATACGAAACGTTGTTCAATTTCGATAGAACAGATTATATTAATTGGTCAAAAGGTTTGAAATCTTGTGGCTACGCAACTGATCCAAGCTATGATACCAAACTTATTCGTACCATCGAAAAGTACAATTTGACAAAGTATGATGAGGTAACGCCTCCTGTGATTAGCGCCCCGGTTTTTCATCTACCAGCTCCGGAGCCAATGCCTCTAACAGTAATACCACAAGAGACGACTACGGACTTAGTGGTCTCTACTACGGTTTCTCAATTGATGAATTCAACTTCAGAGACGAATGAAACAATTGTGATAGCAGAAGAAATGCTACCAGCTGCTGTAAGTATTGAAAATTACAATAGGAATGATAATAGAATTACAACAGTAGAAAAAATAGAAACAGAAGAGGTAGTTGTTGCTAACAATGAGTCAACGGCATTTGTCGAAGAAGAGGAAGAGCAGGAAGAAGGACCTATTGTTAGAGAGGAAGTGGTAAGGGAACAAGTCGTTACAACAAACGCAACAACGATTTTACCTCCATCTAATTATCAATTTGGTAGCTTGCCGAGAACGGAGTATCTAAAGCCAGTATTACCAAAGACTGAACAAGAGTTAACAGTAATAAAGGTCGATGATAATCACTTGCAAGTAATGAGAGGTAAGATGCGAGTTGCACGTAAGCCGAGAAGGTAAGTGCAATGTTAGAAAAGTACAATGAAGTACTTGTGTAAAAAAAAAATCGCCCGGCTCTTAAATTTAGAGCAGGGCGATTTTCTTATAAGACAAGGTGTCAAATACCTTTGTTTCGAAACTATTCAGAAGCCTTTACACTCTTTGAAACTCTGTTGCTATGTGCATCATCGAACTCTTTTCTACTTTTGCTTACATCAAGTGCCAGATAAAGCGCTTGCAAGAAAGAACTATGATCTGCGGAATTGGTGCCCGCAATATCATAACCTGTTCCATGGTCAGGAGAGGTACGAACATGTGGCAATCCTGCGGTGAAGTTAACGCCCGATCCAAAAGTTAATGCTTTGAAAGCCACTAAACCCTGGTCATGATACATCGCGAGGATGCCGTCATATTTTCTATGTTGACGGGAGCCAAAGAAACCATCAGCGGCAAAAGGCCCAACAACCATAATTCCTTTTTTCTTAGCCTCCACTACTGCAGGGCGGATGATCTCTTCTTCTTCACTTCCAATAGCTCCATCATCTCCAGCATGCGGGTTGAGTCCCAAGACAGCAATGGTTGGCCTTTCCAAACCGAAATCTCTTTTGAGTGTTTCGTTTAGCAAGGTTAATTTTTTCAAAATTCGCTCTTTGGTAATTGCGGCTGCTACATCTTTTATTGGCAAATGGTTAGTAACCAAACCAACTCTCAAACCATCACTAACCATCAGCATCAAACTGTCATTAGCCTGAAAACGATCTGTCAAAAATTCGGTGTGCCCAGGATATTTGAAACCCGCCAGTTGCATCGCTTTCTTATTAATGGGTGCTGTTACCAAAGCATCAATCAATCCTTCCTGCAAATCGTTAGTTGCTTGTTCCAAAGAAATACGAGCGTATTTCCCACCGATTTCTGTCATTTTTCCTAAAGAGATGTTTACGTCATCCTGCCAGCAGTTGACAACATTGATGCGTCCATGACGTATATTATGGGCAGAAGAAGTACTGTTGAATTGAAAAGAATCTATCCCAACTATGTTTTTGTGGTAAGCCACGATTTTAGTAGAACAATAAATAACAGGGGTACAAAAATCCGTGATATTCTGAGAAAGGGATTTAAGAATGACCTCCAGGCCAACACCATTAATATCTCCGACACTAATTCCTACTTTTATTTTATTCATTTGTTATTTTATATGTGTTTTCGACCTTAAAGAATGATATTTACCTTTATTTTTACAGAAGGTTACACTAAAGATCTTCTAAAACTTGCGCTAAGATACAGAATGAGAGCTAAAAAATCATATGGTCAACATTTTCTACGTAATGAACAAATTACGGAGGATATTGCAAATAGCTTGGTATTTAAAGGACCAGAACGTAATGTGCTAGAAATTGGTCCCGGAAAAGGAATGTTGACCAAGTATTTATTGGCAATGCCTTTCCAGTTCAAAGCTGTAGAAGCAGATCCAGATATGGTAGCACATCTCGAAACCAACTATCCAGAGATCCAAGATAAAATCATCTTCTACGATTTTATGAAATTGGATTTATCCGAATTATTCGAAGGCGAAGACTTTTCCATTATCGGAAACTTCCCGTACAATATTTCAAGTCAGATTCTTTTTAGAATGTTGGAAGTGAAGGAACGGGTACCTGAACTGGTTGGTATGTTTCAAAAGGAAGTAGCCGAGCGGATTGCCTCCGGACCAGGATCAAAAGTTTATGGCGTCATCAGTGTTTTAATGCAGGCTTACTACAAATGCACCTACTTATTTGAAGTAGATAGAATGGAATTTGACCCTCCACCAAAAGTGCAGTCTGCCGTTATTCGCTTGGAACGAAGAGATAATCAGACCCTGGATTGCAATCCAAAATTATTCAAAGCCATCGTCAAACAATCTTTTGGCCAACGCCGAAAGATGCTGCGCAACACCATGAAGGCTTATATCAACGGCGATCCTTTTTTAGAAGATGATTTTTTCAAACGCAGACCCGAAGAGTTATCCGTAGAAGAGTTTGTTTGGCTGACGCAAAAAATAGAAGAACTCAGAACAGACGAAAAGTAAGCTCTTGAATTTCGACAATTATCCACTGTCGGAACTTTCCCACAACAGAAATGTTACAAGCACAATAAGATTAGCTTCTTTGGTCAGAACAAAAAATAGATCAAAACGCTACACAAAATTTTCAAACTCAAATCATAACATTATGTCTTTAGAATCACGATTAAACGATGATTTAAAAACAGCAATGAGAGCTAAAGATCAACCAGCTCTCCGTACCATCCGGGCTGTCAAAACAGCCATCACATTAATGAAAACAGATGGCAGTGGCAACGAAATTAACGAAGAATCGGAAATCAAGTTGCTACAAAAATTAGCGAAGCAACGAAAAGAGTCTTTAGATATTTATAATAAACAGAATCGGGAGGATTTAGCAGTAAAAGAAAGAGAAGAAATCGCCATCCTCGAAAAATACCTTCCTGCTCAAATGGACGCAGCCGAACTGGAACAAGTCATCGCAGACATCGTCACGAAAACTGGTGCTAGCGGAATGGGGGACATGGGCAAAGTAATGGGCATGGCTTCCCAACAATTGGCTGGGAAAGCCGACGGTAAAGCCATCTCAGGTATTGTACGAAAGTTGTTGATGGGCGGCTAAGAAATAGTATTGCCACTTCCCGAAAGGACAGCGAATTGAGGAGCCGCCTCGATAGGTCGCCATAAACATACTTCTTGAGTTTATGGCGACCTGCTGTTTAATGAATTTCGTAGATTGTTTAGGGGGGATCAAAGAATAATATCTTCAATAAAGGGAAGCTCCATATTCAAGAATAGCCATTCTGGATTATTTAAACTAATCTACCTCCTTCAGAAAGAGACAATTTTTTCGACTACATTCGCCCCGCTCAAATCCTCCAGAACTCAAGCCCGCTTCTCCGTTAAAATTCGATTTCCAATCGCACAAGTCAGACAATTCTGCTTTTGACAATATTCATTCTTCAACTGCAATAACGCCTGTGTTTGATAAGCAGAATTCACCTCCACCCCTAAACCTTTCCAAGCCGTAATTATCTTGTTATTTTCTGGCGGTAACTCTTCCAGCAGTTGCAGCGCTTTTTCTTTATGCTTGGGCTCATCCTTATGTTTTCCATAAAGGAATAAGAAAGGAGCAACCGTGTTGATGATGAATAAATGAATACTTGTTTTTCCCAAGCTCTTTGTTCGCTTGCTCGCTACTTTGTCAAAAAGATAATGAGTAGTCCAATAAGGACTGAGTTTTAAAGCAAACATATTTTCAATCTGCTGAATATTTTCAACGGACAATAGTTTGCTGAAAAAGTGTTCACTCTGAAAAAGCAAAACGGCAAACTGTGCAATCCGAATACTCGGAAAATTTGCAGGTCGCATACGTAGGAAACGCCAACTTTCTTTTTTTAATGGAATCAGACTGTACTTCTTTTGAAGAAAGAGATATTCCTTTTTTAATTTGTTAGGATAAGCCTCCTTAAAATCCTCATTCAAAAAACCAGCCTGCCCAAATAACAATGCTTCTACTTGTAGTAGATTGTTTTTGTGTTTGGCAATGATGGAGTAAGGTGTTTGTCGGGCGAGTAGTTCAAATGGCTCCGCATTGACTTTTGTGCCAAAACTTCTGGCTAGGAAATAATAAAGGGTGACTTCCCAGTCGTTTTTGTTTCTTTCCAGGATACTAGTAATGGCTGCCGTCTTCTGTTCGAGCCGTTCCACCAACATCCGATCCAACCAAAGATCTCTGATGATTTCCCCAACAGAGCTAAACTGATGCTGACAGGGAATCCAATATTCATTATGGAGTAGCTTCTGATAGCGACTATGGATTTGTTTTGGAATCCGTTTTCGTAGTTCTAGACAAGGAATGAGATTCCCATTTTGGCCTTTCACGGGCTCATCATCTTCGAGTACCACATGGAGGATGACGTTGTCGTAAGCTCTATCAAATTGATGTTTGTGTTTCATCCATTCTGATGAGTTGACATGGATCTCCACATGTCCCGCCCACAAGGTGTCTCCAACGCGAATACGGGCATTCAAAAAATCAGGTCCGGCGTGCTGGTTGTGCTCTCCAGTGTTTAGGATACCGATGGATTCTCCTTCGGTGCTAAGTAAGTTGTTAAGGTCAAAGCGCTTCATGCGCCATAGGTAGTGTAGGAAATGCTCTTTCATTTTTATATGGTTTAGGTTTGCGTAATGCTTAATTATACTTCCTACTAATAGGTTGCAGAAAGGCCTAAATTCCATAAAAGAAAAGCGAGTATTTTTAAATTTTTATTTAATTAAAGTATAAGGTGCTGTTATTCAGGTAAGTAAGAGAGCGTTTTTTGAAAAATAAAAAAGTGTTCTTTATCTGTTTTGAACGAACGCAAGAAAAGCTCATACAGCTAGTACGGAGGTTACAGAGCGAGATACTATAAAAATGGCGGGGGAGCTCTGTGCTCTGTGTGCTCTCTATGTGATTAAAAAATGCGTTTTCAATCACATTGATAAAAGGTTTGAATGGCAATGACTTGAGCTCTAAGGCTTCGACTTCTTTCGTTCAAAAATATTAAAGACATAACCCATTTTGTTTTTTTCATCCGGCTCATGCGCCTCAGTAGAAATCAACTCCCATTCAGCTAAATCAATCTTCGGAAAAAATACAGCACCCTCTACTTCCAGGTCAACCTCTGTCAGATACAAACGATCTACAAAAGGCATCGCTAGTTTATAAATTTCACCACCACCGATGATGAAAGCTTCGTCTTCGTTATTATCTAGTGCAAGTTGTAAGGCCTCCTCTACGGAATGTGTGACCAAACAATTGGTGGCTACATAAAAAGGATCACGCGTTACAATCACATTCGTCCGTTTAGGCAATGGTCGTCCGATGGATTCGTAGGATTTTCGCCCCATGATGATGTGGTGCTCTAGCGTTTTCTTCTTGAAATATTTTAAATCAGCAGGAAGATACCAGGGAATATCATTGTTCATTCCAATGACGTGGTTTTTAGCAGTGGCTACTATAGCAGATACGATCATTCGTGTAGTTGTTTATCAAAGAAAAGGTTAGTATACCCTTTTGCCAGCGCAGCCCCAACCCCTGAAGAGGGGTCTTCTCGCGGGCTTATCGATTGATGAAATTTTTTTTGAAAAGTATATAGTCATTTAGTCAAAGAAGATTATTTATTAAAAAAACAGCCTTCAGTATATTTCGGATTTGATTTCAATTTTGATTTGTATTGATATTCCACTAGGGGTTGTCAATCAAGTTAGCGTTTATCATTTTCTCCTCTATCCTCTTCTTTCGTTCGCTAATCTCTCTGTTTAAATATTTTTCTAACATTAATCCTGCAATTGGTGCGGCATAATCTGAACCCCAAATACCATGCTCTACATAAACCGCAATAGCAATCTTGGGATTGTCTTTTGGAGCAAAAGCGAAGAAGACCGAGTGATCTTTACCATGCGGATTTTGAGAGGTTCCGGTTTTACCACAAACGACTATTCCATCAATCGCAGCAGATTGCCCTGTACCTCCGCTAACGGCCATTTCCATTCCATCAATTACTGGAGGGAAGTGCTCTTGATCAATAGAAACACTTTGCTTTTTTAAGAATTTTTCGGGCAATGCTGCGACTCCATTCCTGAAACCTTTGGCCAAGTGAGGGGTGTAGAAATAACCCCGGTTAGCCAGTATAGCAGCGAGGTTGGCCATTTGTACCGTAGTCATTTCAATCTCTCCTTGACCAATGCCAATAGACATAATTGTGGGAGATTTCCAACCTCCTTGATTGCGATACAAATGATCATAGTATTCCACAGTGGGTACGTTGCCGGAGCCTTCATTAGGGATGTCAATACCAAGAGGTGAACCCAAGCCGAACTCATAAAGGTAGCGATCGAAGATATCAAGCCCTGGTTCGGGATGGTAATAATTTTTAATTTCTATGATGTTTCTTAAGGTCTGAAAAAAGTAGGTGTTACAAGAATGCTTTAATGCAATGGAAACATTATATGCATAGGGATGGTTATGGCAACCTCTCGGCTTGTCAGCTCCTTTATAGTAATAGCCTCCATTACAAGTGAAGCCTTGATTTGCATTTAATACGCCTTCTTGCATGGCAATCAATGCAACTACTGTTTTGAAAATAGAACCAGGAGGATACTTTGCTTTAAGAGACCGATCAAACATAGGTCGGCGTAAAGAGTCCTGCAGTAATTGATTAAAAGCTTGCCCTCTATAGCGATTGATTGTTAGTAAATTAGGGTCGTAGGACGCAGAGCTAAGCATGGTCAGTATTTCTCCAGTAGCCGGTTCGATGGCCACTATACTGCCCGATTTGTTTTTCATCAGCAGTTCGCCATAAGCCTGTAATTCCAGATCAATCGTGGTAAATAAATTTTTTCCGGAAACAGCAGTGGAGTCTTTTGCCCCATCCTCATAAGAGCTTACTGTTTTTCCTAAGTTATTTTTAAAAACATGACGAACCCCTTTTTTACCGCGTAACTCAGTTTCATATTCTAGTTCCAATCCTGTAGCCCCGATATAATCTGAACTCTTATATTTTCCATTGGAAGCATCTATTTGAGCTTGGTTTACCTCGCTAAGGAAGCCCAGAACATGAGGTGCATTTTGGTGTGGATAACCTCGGACATTCCGAAGCTGTACTTCAAAACCTGGAAAACGGTAGAGGTGCTCTTGCAGACGGGCATAAGCCGTTGACGACAATTTAGACATGAACAAAAAAGCTTTCCTTTTAGAGTAGCGGTAGTTACGAAAATCTTTATTCAACCGTTTTTTAAATGAAGTTTTATCTATTTTTAATAAATTACAAAGCACCATGGTATCCATCTCCGGATTGATTTGGTTGTAGGTAACCATAAGATCGTAAATTGGGTTGTTGTGTACCAGTAGTTTTCCATAGCGATCATACATCAAGCCCCGAGAAGGGTATTGCACTTGGGATCCTACGGCAATGGCTTTGGCTCTCTTTTTATAAGAGTTATCAAACAACTGAACCTGCATAGCCCTTCCCAACAATAGAATCGCAGCAAGTAGAAAGACTACTTGTATGACGCCATACCGATTTTGATTGTTGAGATTCATGTATCTAACTTTTGAAAGGTTTACTAAATGTCAGTGTACGATAGGGAAAAGTTTAGCAAACCTTATCCTCAGTCATTCCGACCAAATGAGATCGCTTAACACCTGCAAAGAAACGTAAAGATACAACCTTTTTTACCTGATCAAAAAATCAATCCAATGGATCAAATAAAAACTGCACCACTGTAATAAATAGCATAGACAAGAAAAAACTACAAATGGTCCGAAGCATAATTTGTCCGATATAATAATAGGTAAAGACTTCTACCGAAAAATAAAAGAACAGATAAAGCACCATCATAGTTGCGGCATAGGGTAGGAACCAGGCCACACCAAAGCGTGCTTTTGTTGGACTAAAGTTCATATTATATCCTTTAGCAGGAGCTAAGAGGCTTAAGACAGTAGGGCGAATGAAGGCAATAAAAACTGCCGCACTCGCATGTATTCCTAGTGAGTCATAAAAGAGGTCTACACTTATTCCAGCCATAAAACCGAGCAAAACGAGCAGCGCATGCGGAATCCGAAAAGGCAATAAAATAATGAATAAAGGATAGATGATGATGTGAAATAAATTGGCATATTCTCCACCTAAATTTATACGCTGTAAAACCAATACTTGTAATAGTATCAGTACGACAAAACGAACGACATTAGTAACGATTACATTATTCATCTGGAGTAGGATTGGCTTCTAGTTCACTAATGTCTTTTTGCATTAAATCATTGACGACATAGACATAACTGGTCTTTCTGAGATCATTGATCAGTCTCACATTGATACCAAAAAGATTGCTTCCAGGTTCCAGCCAAACAGAGTCTATTGTACCGACTATAATCCCTCTTGGAAACATATCGGAGTAGCCACTGGTTTGAATGGTGTCGCCTCTTTGTACCTCCACATATTTCGGCACATCTTCCATTCTAAAATGTCTAGCGTCAAACCCTTTCCAAATGAGAGAACCAAACTCTCGATTTCTTTTTATCTCTACACTAGTCCGGCTATTCCGATTGAGCAAGGACAATACTTTGCTGTGGTAAGGTGAAGTGGCAATGGTGACGCCAATAATGCCGCCTTCTACTCCTGAGCCGATAACGCCTCTGTGCGGTAGGATGCCATGGTTTGATCCACGATTGATACGGATATAATTGTTGGCATTCTTAACCTGGTTTTTAGTCACCTTGGCCGAGGTATAAATGTATTGCTGAAGAGAGTCTTTATTGTAGGTACTGTCTTTTAGAATGGTATTAAGGAAATGGGCATTTTTTAACTCGCCTCTAAGGACTGCGTTTTCGGCAGCAAGACTGCTTGCTACATCTGCCATTTTCATGAAACTGAAAGCCCAGTTCATTCTGCTGTCAACAGCGCCGGATAAACTGTCCATATTGCTGTCGTAGATCGCCTTCTGCTCGTTATTGTTTTTTAGGACAAAGGAAAAGCAGATGACTTCTAACAGCAAGAAAGAAATCACACCACCAAACTGGATAAGTAAAAAAATCAGATTGCGCATGATGGTTTAGCCGACTAATACCTCGCGTGCAGCTTTCCTCTTTCCGGAGGGCCGGGGGCTTGCGTAGGTTTTGAAGAGAGGTTGTTGTTTTGTAATGATTTTCTCTAACAGTATGATTAGTATTACACAAAAAATAATTTCCCGATTTCTTACACAGACCGGCGGTCAATTAAAAAGGAAAACTTATCCGTGTTCTTCAATGCAATAGCGGTACCTCTTACTACCGCACGTAATGGATCTTCTGCTACATGAACAGGAAGCTTTGTTTTTGCCGCAATTCGCTTGTCGAGGCCTCTGAGTAATGCACCACCACCAGTAAGGTAAAGGCCGGTTTTATAAATATCAGAAGCCAGCTCAGGAGGTGTCGTTTCCAGTGCTTTAAGGATGGCATCCTCTACTTTAGAAATAGATTTGTCAAGACAGTGTGCTATTTCCTGATAAGAGACCGTAATTTGTTTTGGAATACCTGATAAAAGATCACGGCCATTAACGGCGAAATCTGGAGGTGGATTCTCTAGTTCCTGTAGGGCAGAGCCAGCGTGTATTTTGATTTGTTCCGCCGTACGTTCTCCAATTAGGATGTTGTGCTGGCGTTTCATATATCCCATGATGTCCTTAGTGAATTCATCACCTGCCGTTCGGATGGATTGATCACAAACAATACCGGATAAAGCAATGACCGCAATTTCTGTCGTACCTCCTCCTATGTCAATAATCATATTTCCAATAGGCTCTTCTACATCCAGACCTATACCCAAAGCTGCTGCCATTGGTTCATGAATCAAATACGTTTCTTTGGAGTCTACGTGATCCGCAGAATCGAAAACAGCTCTTTTTTCTACTTCCGTAATTCCTGAAGGAATACAGATAACCATTTTCATGTGGCTGAAAAACCGCTTACGAGCTCCAGTCATATTGATTAAACCCTCAATCAAATTTTCTGCAGCCTGGAAATCTGCAATAACACCATCTTTCAATGGACGTATTGTTTTTATATTATCGTGGGTTTTTTCGTGCATCTGCATCGCCTTTGTTCCCACAGCTATAGTCTCTCCTGTTTTTCTATTGATCGCAACAATGGAGGGCTCGTCAACAATAATTTCACCATCCTGAATAATCAAAGTATTAGCAGTGCCTAAATCAATAGCTAGTTCCCGAGTGAAGAAGTTGAATAATTTCATTAATTAGTATTGCCTGTTTTCTCTAAAAAGATAAGTGCAGTGGATACAATTTCTTAAAATGACCAAGCGATTTATTGCTTGGTTTATTTACCCTGCACACATCCTGCAAAACTAACGAATAAATAGGATAGAAGGGAATAAAAATCTAAAAAATCTAAATAAGTAGTGCACTACTACCTTTAGAGGGGAGCTAGTTAATTAAAAGGCTAATTTTCAACAAATTAGCAGCTTTTTTCGGGCTCGTAATGGCTGCTAAAACAAGTACTATGAAAGCGCTAGAGCGCTAAACCGCACCTACAGTCACTTCCCACAGGTCATCAGCAGACAAATATTGCTGGGCCAGCTCTTGTAACCGCTTCGGGCTAACCGTCCTTATCTCCGTAGTCAATTGCTCAAAATCATCGTGTCCCAAGTCCTCGGAAACGGCGGTTTTGACGACGCTAGCTACATTAAAAGGACCATCAAGGAGCGTCAGTAAATTGCCTAGCATATAGCTCCGAACCATCTCCAGCTCCTCACCTTTTACGACATGGCCGAGCAGCTTTTGTAGCTCCACATAAATCTCTTTCTTTGTATCTTCAACTTTATCTGTACTCACCTCCGTAGCGATGCAGAAATAGCTGTCCTCATGCATGGCATCTATCGTTGAGTAGATGTTATAAGTATAGCCTTTCTGCTCCCGGATATTTGTCATTAGTCGAGAACCAAAGTAACCTCCAAGTATGGTGTTCAAAACTAAAAGGGCTTTGAAGTCTTTGTGCTTTCGATTAATGTGTAGTCGTTTCCCAATACGAATAGCGGTTTGAACAGCTCCGTCCAAAGAAATATGCACTTTTTGCGGCGTTTCTGTTTTGCTTTCCGTTGGGAAAAAAGCAGGAGGGGCATCGTGGGTAGGCATTTTTTGAAAACAGTTATTCAAAATCGCCACCTGTTCTTCGCCGATCTTACCACTTAAAATAATGCTACAGCGATTGGCGACAATCTGCTTGGTCCAATAATCGACGAGGTCTTTTCGCGTAAGCGAAGCATAGCCTTCCGGCGAACTATTATAACCATATGGGTGGGCACTTCCAAATAGTTTTTCCGTAATGGTACGATAAGCAATGGTATCCGGCTGTGCCAAATCGACCAATAATCGCTGGCGGCTATTTTCTTTGTAACTCTGTAATTCCTTTTCTGGAAAGGTGGGTTCTAAAATTAATTCGGCCAACAATGCCGCCATTTTATCAAAGTATTTAGTCAGAGAGAACAAGGCAATATTGGTGGTATCCAAATTAACTGGAAAGCTGAGGCTACTGCCATAAAAGTCCAACTGTTCCGCAATTTCTGCAGCGCTGTGTCTTGCCGTTCCTTCTTTGATCATCCTCAAGGCAGCTCGTGCTACCATCTGCTTCTGTTCATATGGTCGACCTGCCTGACAGATAAAATCAATTTTCACCACATCTTGCGTACCCATATTGATGACATAGACTGGAATGCCGCAATCCAAAACAAACTTTTGCGGAAGCGCTAAAGTCAAATTCTGAATAGGGTGAATGGTAGGCGGAATACTTCTGTCTGGCATGTAATGAGCTTGTAGAAAATGAAACGCGAAGGTACTCAATTTGTATCTATTCAGCATGAAACTGTCAGCTATCGACCGTTGGCTATTAATTTCCCACTAACGACGAATAGGAAGGTCAAAAGTTAAGGGCGAATTTCTGAATAGTTATCTTAATTATGACTTATAACTAACGTGCAGACAACCACTTCAAAATCTCTTTTGTCTTTTTGTTAATCACCGCTGCGGGTAATTCAACCTCAATTTGTTTCTCCATGTCTATCGCCGTTTTGCTTGTTCCATTGGCGTTGAGCAAAATAATGAAGCGGTTGTCTTTCACAGACGCATTAATAGTTGTGTTGAGATCGAGAGGTATTTTGAAAAGTAGGTTAGCGATCATTCCGTCTTGATCATCATTCAGCCTTGGTATTAAAGCCTGAGTTTGTCCGTTTTCATTTTTCAATAAAAACAAGGAATGGTAGCTTCCATTATTCTCGGAGTAGAACTCTGCGGAGGGGAGAATGGCAGTAGGTTCTTCTTTGTTTATTAAATTAAAAACAGAGGCGCCCTGATCGATTGAAAGGCCAACAAGGTATCGATCCCAGATGGCCAGTCCTGCCGGTTGACCGGATTGAGCATCTATTGCAATTCTTTTGTTATAGAACTTCGGCTTCATTTGCGGAAGTAATTTTTTAGTAGCTACATCGTAACAATAAACATACTCAGTGCCTTGCGTGCAAAGTACCTTGTTGAGACTTTCGTAAGTGTTCGTATTCAAATACCAGGGGAAATCCGGGCTGCGGTTGACGGGTAAAACTTCTTTAAAAAGGATGCTGCAATCAGTCGTATTCATAGCCGTAAAGATTCGGTGGCTTTCGCCAAAATCAATATCTTTAGTTGTTGAATCTGCGGAAATACCTACTAGGACTTGTGCTGTTTTGATCCAGTAGGAGTTATTTTCTAACACTGTTCCTGCAATTAGGCACTGGTGGGTTTCGGGAGCGGTTCTTCGTGCTTGGATGGATGGTGCTGCTGCATTATTGTCGTTTTCTCCTGGGCTGGTTGTTGCACTGGAGTCGGGTTTTTTTTTTCCATCTTCTGTGCAAGAGTTGATGCTGATGCAGAGGAGGAGGGAGAGGGTTAGGAGGAAGGTATGTTTTTTCATTGTTATTGTTTTCTAATTAAAGGAGGTGGCGGAGCAATTGGATATGTCCTGTGGCAAAGTACATTAATTCCTTGACCGTTTTTGTAGCCAGGAGATGTGCTAGGTGTTAGGCACAGAATTTATCTTATTTTTCCTTAGCTATTAACCGATATCTTTCAAGTCCTCTTTCTATGAATTCTTGATAATCTAAAGCTCTTCTTTTATAGCTAATATGGTGAATTATTGGTTTTCCATTATGATCTAGAATAGTTAATAATGGTTGAGTATTCGAATTAAATTCTTGCATTTCATAATTACTATTCTTGTGTCCGAGGTTGGATAGGTACCTTTTTTTTCCTTTAAAACGTATATTTTTTCTGTCTTCTTCTAATAGATCTGTCTTATCGTCAACATATAAAATAACAGGTATAAAGTTTTCCCCAATTATTTTCCTGTTCCGTCTATTTAAAAACAGTCTTTCTTCATATGAATTATCCGCAACACATGCATGCCCTGTAAATAGCAAAAGAATTGGTAATCTCATTTCTTTAGAGCATTTAATACCATCATCTATATCTGTAAATCCTTTTAGCCCGTTAAAATCAACGATCCTATATTTGCTGTCAGAATCACAAACGTCGTAATCAATACTATAGCAAGATATTATTAAAACAATCAACAATATAAATATGGTGGAATTAAATTTCATTTGTCTTTTGAGTATACCTTTTTTTTCTAAACTTCATCTATTTTCTCACCCGTACCCTTTTCGCTTTAGGCTTTATAAAAACCGTCTGCTCCGAAGCAATATACAACTTCCCATCATCCAAAAAATCCAAAGACTCAAACTGCGTAGCAATGATAAAAGAAGGCGCTCGCCGTTTTCGCAAACTCCCTTTGAAAAAATCATCGCCCTCAAAATCCGTGAAATAAAAAATAGAGGCTTTAGAAAAAGGAAAGAAACCGAAAATCCTTTTGTAGTCATAAGCCAGTAATGCCACCGTCTTTTTATCTGGGCTAATCGCAGCAGCGGTAACCACTCGATCTTTCAAATAAATGCTGTCTTTTAGAATCGCATTTTGCTCCCCCGCTTTGTCCATCAACGTATAATGTTTGCAGTAGTAATTGCCTTGTCCAACTCTGTTTTTTGAAAAGAGATGAAGTTTTTCATTGTGCCAAAGGAAAGCTTCCATGTCAAAATTCCAATGAGCACGGCTCGGAGGAAATTGCTTTTGGTCGGAATAACTAAACAGAATAGAATCGAGTTGTTGACTTTCTTGATTGTATATATATATGCGAAGATCTTGTCGCTTATTATTGTTGTTGCCAAAATCACCGATATAAATATTGCCTTTGTCGTCAGTAGTGAGGTCTTCCCAATCTCTGTTTCTTATACTTGGGAAATGGAGGCTGTCTGTTACTTGTCCACGACCATTCGTTTTGTAAAGAGTCGAAGGGTGGCCGCCGTCATTGAGCCACCAGAAGGATTGTGGGTTTTGCAAATAGAGCCCAGAAACTTCTTTTAGAGCGGGAGGTAACTTAAAACGGGCCTTAGTCGTCTTTGTGGTACAGGAGGAGATTAGTACCATTATTAAGATGAAGACTATGGCCTTAAGTGCAAAGAAGAAAGAAGTGTTTTTATACGACTTTAAAATAGGTATAATCATAGATTTTCGCAAACGAAGGGAGAGGGTTAAGAAATACAGAGAAATGTTTAAATGTAATACTCATACGCTAAAATCATCCCTGAATCTAAAAAACAAAGAACGTTAAAATTTTCTTAAGAGATTAGGAGAAAAGTTAAAATGTTTGCATTTACGAAAGTATTCGTATATAATTGTACGAAGTTGTTCGTAGTTGTTGAGGGTAACACATTAAACTTAGATTTTACACTCATTTCATTACTACGGAAAACCATGGAGCTACTAATAGCCTCCAACCGTACGCTAAAAAAAAATTGAACTATGTTAAATCGATCAATTCCTAAACCTACCGAGGGCGAACTAGAAATTCTACATGTGCTGTGGTCTAATGGTCCTTCTTCGGTAAGATTCGTAAATGATAAACTCAATGAGAATCGAGATGGTAAAAAGATGGGATATACCACGACTTTGAAGATCATGCAACTTATGTTTTCGCCAAAGAATTTGGTTATCAGAAATACGGACAGTCGGATGCATATTTACGAAGCAACCGTTACGGAAAATGACACACAGAATGCCTTGTTGCAAAAATTTGTGGATCGCACCTTCAAAGGTTCTGCCATGCAATTGGTGATGCAAACCTTAGGCAATCATCAAGCAACTTCAGAAGAGCTGGAGCAAATCAAAGCCCTTATTCAATCCATTGAAAACCAAAAATAAAGCTGATGAATTTTCTTTACAAAATGTTCTCGGAAGACCTGATATATGCACTCGGCTGGACCGTACTGCACTCCTTCTGGCAGGCCATGGTCATCGGATTATTGATGGCTGTTGGAATGATGTTTTTACAACAAAAATCAGCAAAGGCAAGATATGAAATGGCGGCATTTTCGCTGTTTCTAGTTTTTGTTTCTTCCCTTACTACCTTTTTAGTTTATTACGAAACCGCACAAGCTGCTACTGACTTCATAACAGTAGATTTACAGGGTATGTCAACCGCTACAGCCATCGCTGGTGTTACTGGGATGGCAACCTCAACCTTAGAAGGCTATCTGGAATATTTTAACCAACACATCCCTATGGTGGTTGCTGTTTGGTTCCTGGGCGTTTGTTTCTTTTTACTGCGTCTGGTGGGAGGATTAACTTATATCCAACGATTAAAATACACAAAGAATAAACCTGTTTCTGAAGAGTGGAACGCAAGAGTAACGCAACTTTGCAAGCGACTCCGTTTGCGAAAAACGGTGAAACTGGTAGAGTCCTCTTTGGCTACGGTACCGATGGTTATTGGTTATTTGAAGCCGGTCATTTTAATGCCTCTTGGCGCGATTAATAATTTGAGTGAATCGGAGGTGGATGCTATTTTAGCACATGAACTGGCGCACGTATATAGAAATGATTTTCTGCTTAATATTTTCCTTTCTATTATTGAAGTCCTCTTTTATTTTAACCCTGCCGTTTGGTGGATTGCAGCGAACATTCGTACAGAGCGTGAAAATTGCTGTGATGATATTGCTATTAAGCTTTGCGGTAACTCACTTGCTTATGCAAAAGCATTGTTGAGTTTGCAGGAGTTGAGTAAGACGGTGCCAGGTTATGCAATGGCTTTTGCAGGTCCGAAGAATCAATTGCTACATCGAATTAAACGGATACTTAGCCAACCTCGGACAAAATCAAATATGCTGGAAAAATTTACAGCTACTTGTTTGTTGATGGTTACAATGGTCTTGTTTTCCATCGGAGCGAATTCTTATAATTATAATAAGAAAATTCAGCAGCAATATTTTGCAAATGAAATGACTGCCTTAATGGAAGCGGAGCAAGGAGAAGAAGAAGGCTATTTTGACTTTACGGCAAAAAATGATACTACACCAAAAGGTAAAAAGCAACGCTACATCAAGAAGTCTGATGATGGAGAGGTAGAGCTGGAAATAGAAGACGGTGGTTTTTCTAAATTACTTATTGATGGAGAGGAAATACCAGCATCTGAGCTGGGCAAATACAATGACTTGATAGATGATCTGATTGATGAAATGGAATCGGTTCCTGGTTTGAATCAGAGTACTGTAACCAATAATAGTCTGAACACTCAGACTTCCGTTTTCGACCACAGACATAAAAAGACGATAACCACAGAGACAGAGGATAATGGGCAAACTCGAATTGTCATTCAAAGTAACGGAGAAGAGCCAACGGAGATTATTTTAAACGATGGACAAGAGTTTATCTTTATTGACGGGACTCGTTTTGAAGCTGGTGATACTGCAGTGATCATTGATGAAAAAAGTAAAATTTCAATGATCGGAGAGGAGGAAGACTTTATCAATTTGCATAAATCATTATCGCTACAGAACATTGCAGCTATTGACAAAGCTATTGCAGAAGCAAATGTTTCCATAGATATATCAATTGAGGAAGTGATTGAAGAACAGATCGCAGAGATGGAAGAAAGGCTACAGGAGCTTAAAATTCGACAGGAGGAAGTGCATCTTCAATCTCAGCAAATTAGAGAAGAAAATATTCAGGAACATAAAAGAAGAATGAATGAGAGCAAAGAAAGTATGGCGAAATATAAAGAGCAAATGGCCACTCAGCGTAATTCTATGGAATTAGAGGCTGTGGTAATGCGGGAGCATTCCATGATGGAATTAGAAGAAGCTAATGAGCACCTTCATCAAATAGAAATAGAAGAGATGGGGGCCATTCGTTTTAACGATCAAATCAAAAATACTCTGGTGCAAGAAATGCTAAATGATGGCTTGATTGAAAGTGAGAACAATTACTCTTTTGAATTGGCTAAAAACTATTTCAAAGTGAATGGTAAAAAGCAATCAGCAGCAGTGGCTAAAAAGTATTTGAAATTATATGAAAAGGGAAGTGGCCATAAAATGAATTCCAATGGTCAAATCAAACACAAAAATAAAAACGGCGTTTCTAAAAGCAGTTTCCGCTCATCTAGTTATTTTAACCTAGAAGATTTTCAACGATACAGTTATTTCTTTTTAGTAGAACCAGAAACATTCAGAATGAATTTCAATACTCCTAAACGAATAGACGGGTTGCGAACACTTCCCTTTCAGATAAGACTGATTGAAATCAAGCCGAATTTTATTAAGTATTGTACATAGGAAATTGGTGTTCCGCCAATTGTATTTTTCCACCGCAACGAGCGCAACGTTAAATTCCTTTTTGTTTGAACAAAAAGTAGCGTTCTCTTTGCGCGGTTGCGCTTAGGGTTCACTTAGTATTACAATGCACTTAGTAACATGTATAAACCTTATTAACTCATTTAAAAATAAAATAATCCAGGTATGAAAAAGATTCACATTTTATTCCCCCTACTGGTCATCTTACTTACTTGTTGGTCGAGCCCTGTATTTGCACAAGATACTAACGAACAACATCGTGTGGTAATCATCAAAAAAACGATTGATGAGAACGGTGTAGAGACGATTGAAGAAACGATTAAAGAAGGAGACGATAACAATGTATTTATTTGGGATAATGAAAAGGGAGAAAACACGACTATCGATCTTAAAGGCGAAGATGGAGACCAATTGATTCATATTAGAATGAAAGGAGACAATGGAGAAGAGATGTTCTCCTTGGAAAGCAACGGAGAAAATATGGAAGAGCTGAAGGAGCAATTAAAAGAATTAGACTTCAGAATGAATAACGAAAACGAAGATATGTTTTTGAACCTTTCAGAAAACAATTTCTTTAGTTCTTGCAATGACAAAAACACAAAACCATTCCTTGGTATTTCTATGGAGGAATCTGTTGAGAACGAAAATGGAGTAGAAACGATAGAAGGAGTCAACGAACAAGGAGTAATCGTACAAAACGTTATAGGTGGCACTGCTGCGGAAGCTGCCGGACTAAAAGCTGGTGACATTATAACTTCTATTGATGGCCAATCTACAAAACGTATTTCTCATGTTAGCAATGCAATTAAATCTAAGCAGATAGGAGATGCGATTGCCATATCTTATATCCGTGATGGAAATGCAATGCAGACTACTGCAACCTTGAAAGGAAAAGTGGTAAAGCAGAGGGAATTCAGAATAGGAAACCTTGAAGAAAAGATGGCGCGTGGGTATAACTTTAACAATGATTATAAAGTAGACCCTTGTAAAGTTTTCCTCGGTGTTTACACAAGCACCAGTTCCCGTTATCACCCTCATTCCAGTTCAAACGGTCTTCGTATAAATGGTGTAATTGAAAATACGCCGGCTTTTGATGCAGGCCTATTGAAGGGAGATCGAATCCTTGCATTGGATGGTGTTTCTGTAGATAATCACAAGTCCTTATTAGCAGAACGGAATAAGCATGAGGCAGGTGATGAGTTTACGCTTACTTTCCTACGTGATGGTGATGAAGTAACGGTGGATGCGAAATTTAAGGAATGTAAAGAAGAGGAAAAAGAGATTGTAACTGAGGAAGAAGCAATAGAAGAAAGAACAGAAGAGCAAAACGTAAATAATTTGTTAGATATAAACTTATCTACTTTCCCTAACCCAACAAACAGTTCTGTCAATATTCGTTTTGTAGGAGAAAGAACAGCAACCATCGTGACGGTGACAGACATTAAAGGAAAAGAAATCTTCAGAGAAGAATTGAACAACTTTGATGGTTTGTACAACAACAAAATAAACTTGAATGGAGCGGCTACTGGTGCCGTTATCATTAGTGTACAACAAGGAAATAAAATCAGCTCAAAGAAGGTATTGTATATGCCGGACAGAGCGTAAAGAATTTACTAGTGAGCGTAGAAGGGGTAGGCCAGTTTGGCCTGCCCCTTTTTTTGATTGCGCTTGTAAACATAACTTTATGAGCGAGATGAAGTGGCGAAAATTACGCTGCTTCACCTCTCTCAATTAAATAAGAATTATAGATTTGTTATTTCGAAATCACAATTTTTCCCGTCTTATTCTCTCCGTCAATAACGACCTGGTAATAGAAAATACCAACAGGTAATTCTTTTGTAGAGATTTGAAATTGTAAACCGCCTTCAAGAAGTGGACTTACCTTCATCACTTCTCCCTTTAAATTTGAAATTGTAAGTAAACTGTTATGAATGAGTGGTGATTCAAGTTGTATAGTGACCTGGTCTCTAGCGGGAGTTGGGTAAACTCTTATGGATTGTACTTGATCTGAATTCGAATCTTCATGAGGTGACTCGCTATATCCGGAAGCACCTTGTTGTATTAATGATTCTAAATCTTCGACTGAAAATTCAAAATAATAATCATAGAAAAAGCTAAGAATGCCTTTCGCCTTTGCAGTAGCTATGCCATTATCTGAATCTGCAATTAATTCCAGTTCATTTATCTCTGTCGAATCGAGATCGTACCAGGTTTTATTTCCTGTCATAAGCAACAGCTCTATTTCTATTATGTCGCGGAAAGCGTCAAATACCTGTTGATCAACGTTATTCAGATTTTCATTCTGTTCTAAGTCGTCTAACAATATAATCGCTTTTGAAGGTGTAGTCCCTCCAACAACAGACTCAATTATAGCGAGCTCAGATTCAAAGCTTTGTTTTTTGCTCAGCCAATCACGGTAAAGGTCAGCATCAAAATTGGCATAATCAGCCATGATGCTTCTAATTACTTTATCCGCAATACCAGTCATCGCCGCTTTTCTACCGCTAATCAAAGCTTCCGTTTCGGAACGAACAGTAAAGTCTTGTTGGGCAGCTACTTCTAAAGCAGCTAAGCTCCCCGCTGGGAAAAATATTGCTGGTGAGGTAGAGGTGTTAGGTCCGGTATATTCTGCAACAAAACCTTTTCTCAATTCATCTGGATTCTGAATTAAAATATCAAATAGATCATCATTGTTAAGAATATCGGAACGACTCAAAGTCGCAATTAATGCAGAAGTAGAGAGATGTGGAGAAAAGCTAAGTAAGTCTGTCTTTAAAGCGGAACCTGTCCCTTGCCAGTCCTCTATGGTACTGACCAAGTTTGTGGTACTTCCATTGTCGATACTTGCAGACCATTGCGTTTGTAAAATCCCTACCTCTGTTTTGTGAGAGTCATATTGATCGGATAAGAGTTGGTATTCTACATCAGTAAGGATAATCATAGGACCGCTTCCTCCGTCGGGAAAGTTATCGGCACATCCGTTTGCTTGTTGAGCAGTATTATTAACACCAGTATTGAGGAGGTTGTTGGTAGGCACATCTGAATCGGATGGATGAGACCAATAAACGACTGGGCTTACTGAAAGTAGATTGTAAAAATCGGAAAGCCATTATGACTAAAGGTATTTCCCGCACTTCTAATTGCATTTGCTGTCGCATTAAAGGGCATAACTCCCTGATTTGTTGCTATTCCATGAAAGTCTTGATCTCCACGAACATAAAAGTCTAGACGGTTCGAACTATTTTGATTGCAGAAATACCTCAGCCCTTGTCCGCCAGGACCATCAGAAATATCAGGATTTTCTCGGTTCTGTTCATGAGCATAGTTCCCGGCCGTTAAACCTGTAAAACTATTGTTGTATATCTGATTGTGATCTGATCCTGTATTGAAGGCGTATACACCGACGGTACTGGGGAAGTTACCTGAAGGCTCCGCAAAATCATTCTGTTCTATTGTGTATCCTGTCCCTGTATCCAGATATATGCCGTAGCGAATACCCCCAACGTCATTAGAAAACCAAGGGCCAATATCGAATGTTGATTTGATGACGGTTGGATTATTTACACCACGACTGTAAATGGCGGTCAGGTTATTGTCAAAGCTTGCCCTGTTTACAGAATAAGCTCCATGTTGGTTGTTACCGTAAGCCCATATGGCTCGGTCAAATCCGGAGAAGCGGGATTCATAATAGCCAGGACAAGGAACTCCTTGTGAGACGATTGCCGTACAGGTTGCAGAAACTCTAAATGAAGCACTGCTACTTCTTATCGCATAGCCTCGATCTTGAGATGGAATACCTGTTTGTTCGCTTGAGAAATTACAATTGGCAATAGCAATACCATCCACTGCCCATAGTCGAATATGACCATACATCGGTTTGGAGAATCTGTAATCATCATTAATCGTGAAATCGCAATGCCTTATGCGACTTCTATTGGGCAAGTGGCTGTTGTTATTTGAAGGATTAAAATTTTGATACCTAAGGAATTGAATACCTACTCGATTATTTATGAAGTCGGTATCATCGGCATATAGAATACCGCCAGTAGTATTAGTACTCCCTCCTCCTAAGGTAGAATACATTCGTATGGCAGTTCTAGCATGCTCTATGACACTTTGATTTCTTAAAATTAAAGTCCCTTGCGTACTTGAGGTTTGGTTGTCATCGGAATCTCCCCATACTTGAATTCCAGCCCAGGTGGTTTCGCAGTTTGTAGTTGTTAATGTTGTCCCATCTATGGTTAGGCGGGAACCTATTTCGACGACCACTCTGGCACCTTCTGCAAATTCGAGGGTCATGTTTCTTATTGTTAGGCTGCTATTGTTGGAGACTCGGATTTCATCTTGAACACGGATCATCGATGCATCATTGAAGGGATTAGAACCGGATTCCCATGTTGTAGATATACCGTTGGTTACATCATGGGCTGTTGTTTCATATGCACCTATTGCTCTGCAACATTCTCCTGAAACGTTGGTATAAAAATTCTGATAGTCGAAACCGTCAATTTGATCTGGGAACGTTACTATTTGACCGGTGACAGGATCAGCAAAAATCACAGGTGCCGTTGCACTTAGCCCTGAAATGGCATTAGCCTGAAATGTATTATTTGCTAGGTCGAAATGCCCTATATTCGTAGGATCTGCAAGTGATCCAAAATACATTCGATTATTAAAAGCCAGCTCAATTTGAGAATTTCCATAAATAAGAGAATTAGAAATAATAGAATTGGCATTTGTTATAAGATCACGTCTTACGATCCCTGTACCACTAACACTCAAAAACAACTCCTGATTATTGGGCCTGAATTCAACTCCTGATATCGGGCCAGCCATTGTAAAATTAGTGACTCCTGTATTATTATCAC
>JBLHRR010000003.1:0-109731 GCA_047626155.1 Saprospiraceae bacterium
TCGAGGGTGGAGAATCCGGCATAAATCACGTTTTGGTATTGGAATACGGATCACTTTTGTTTTCCAAATTCTGATACCAGGGCTGCGACTAACTGCTCCTTGAAGGTTCGAATCCTTCCCTCACAGCATATTTTAATCTTGAAAATCCTAAGCATCCGAAAGAGGTTTGCTTATTTCAAAATTAACAACATTGTGAGGTGATGAAACTGGCAGCCATGCCCTCTTGTCTCGAGGGTGGAGAATCCGGCATAAATCACGTTTTGGTATTGGAATACGGATCACTTTTGTTTTCCAAATTCTGATACCAGGGCTGCGACTAACTGCTCCTTGAAGGTTCGAATCCTTCCCTCACAGCTTATTCGATAATAGCGCTTCTTTGATGAAAGGAGCGCTATTTGACGTTTTAGTACATTACATAAACTAAGCTCATAGCATTAAAAACTAAAGAGAAGTCCATTGATGGAAGAAACAGCGCAATTCGACGAAAAACAAAGGATGGAAAGAATAAAAGAGAGGATATTTAGTTTTGTAAGAAATAACGTGTAAAATAAGCAGCCCCATCTTAATTCGCATTTCCAGTGAGCGTAAAACGGGGCTGCTTTCTTATATTAGCGTTGAGTCATTAAACCAATGCAAATACGTTTTTGCCCCTATATTCGCTGCCTTCTGGCGAAAAAAAAGATCAAATTATTTTTCAGGTTCTATTTATCTGTCTTTGCAAAGACATAATACATGTCCATTTCCCCTTTGTTTTTTGCCTCCAAACGCCCCCGATGCTTGCAATTGAAGTGGTCTTTAACCAACGCGTAAGTCGCTGCGGAAATATTCACCAGACCAACCTCTCCAGCAGCCTCTATACGGGCTGCTACATTAACTGTATCTCCCCAGATATCATAGGCAAATTTTTTACTCCCAACCACTCCTGCGATCACCGGACCACTATTGACTCCCACCCTCATTTCTAAAATGGCTTTTCCTCTTTTCGTCCTAAGTTTATTAATCTCAGCCATCTGTTCTTGCATCACTAAGGCAGTCCTAACCAGATCCAGCGCATGCGTTTCCGACGTTTCAGGAAGCCCTGCAGCGCACATATAGGCGTCGCCGATCGTTTTTATTTTTTCGATACCATTCTGACTAATGATTTCATCAAAGGCTCGGTAATACTCGTCCAGAAGGTCAACCAGTTCATCTGCTGTCATTTTCTCAGTAGCCTGCGTAAAGGATTTGAAGTCTGTGAATAAGACAGAAACGGATTCATAGCTCCGAGCAGTGGTCTTTCCTTTTGCTTTTAATTCCTGTGCGGTTGCTTCGGGCAAAATATTCAGCAGCAACCCTTCTGATTTTTGACGCTCTGATTCGATGATCGTACTCTTTTCTTCCAGCGCCTTGTTCGTTTTGCTTTTAATTCTACTTTGATTGAACAATAACAAAGCTAGCAATAACAATGCTATTCCGCCGCCCATTAAGGCCTTTTGTTTGGTGGCGGCTTGTCGTAGTTCTGATTCCTTTCTTTCTATTTCATATTCTTTTCTCTCAATTTCGAGTTGCTTGTTGAAGTCACCGAACAAAGCTTCCCGCATGGAATTGTTCCGTACACGGTCTTCGCTTAATCTTTGATACCTCAACTTGTCGTATTTTTTCTGATATCTTAATGCGTTCTTATAATCCTTCAGTGCCGTGTAGGATTTTGATAAGTCTTGATAAGCCTCTTGTTCATATTTTCCATTCTGTATTTCTTTCGCAATCACCAGACACTTTTTAGCGTAATACACTGCTGCTTTATATTGTTTCTGTCTTCTTTTTACATCTCCAAAACCATTATAAGTTTCCATCATACCTTTCGCATCTTCCTCTCCTATCCGGATGATTAAAGCTTGATCCAAATAATCCAGTGCCTTTTCATAACAAAATGTAGCCGAGTCTCTTTTTTCTAATTTGGCATAGTAACTACCAAAGTTTTTATATACCACCCCTAAGTTATTATAACTATCACTAATGCTACTTTGGTCTTCTTCTTTTTGCCGTAAGGCTAATGCTTTTTCAAGCAATTCAATAGATTTTAAAAAACCCGTAAATGCTTTTTCAAATCTTCCTTTTTTGTAATCCTCTTCTGCTAAATCATCTTTATGGTTTCCCAAATTATTATACGCCATAGCTATTTCCCAATCATCTTTTAATGACTTTGCCAGAGACAACGCTTTATTTTTATTTTCCTCTGCCTCTTTCCAACGTTCTAATTCTGTTAGAATATTTCCCATTATCGTATAGGCATTCAGCAAATCATATGGGTCATCGGTAAGAGCAGACCATTCCTGATAATTAAACGCATAGTCAAGTGCTTCTGAATATTCACCCATTATTTCATGAGTGTTAGCCAAATTATAATAAACCCTGGCAATGCGGTTGGTGTCCTGAAGTTCTTTCCTGATGTTAAGAGATTGATGCAAATTTGAAATAGCCACCCTAAAACTATCCAATTCTGCATACAGATTCCCAATGTTGTTATAGAGCGAAGCCACTCCTTTTTCGTCATCCAAGGATTGTCGAATCTCCAATGCTTTCGCATAATATTCAATCGCCTTGGCTGTATTTCCGTGAATGGTTTCTACGACACCCCAATTATTGTAAGCCTGGCCTTCTCCTTTTCCATAGTTCAATTTTTCCGCTAATGTGATAGCCTTGTTAAGAAAATTTCTAGCTTTTACAGGATCATTGATTTTATACTCCCAGGCGAGATCATTCAGAAGCTCTACTTTGCTCTTATCTTCTTTAGCTAGAGTCAACAATTGCTGGAGACTATCGGCAATAGAAAATTCCTGAGCGGCAGTAATTGCCGACCAAGAAAAAAAGCATAAGTAAAGAAGGAACTTACTTATGCTTTTTATTGATTGTGGTATGTTGGTGATTTGAAAAATTAGCTTAGGGTATTTCGTTTTAATCGTTCAGCAAGATGACCCCAGAGGCCATAAATTTAAGCTCCTCTTCGGGTTGCGTAATTGCAGCAATCTCTTCCGGCGATTTGCCCTCGTCCTCTGCATAGTGTTGCAATTCCTCCACAGAGGTAACCTCTCTGAAAGCATAGCCTTCCATGATCACTTCCTTTCCGGAAATATCTAAAGGCATGAAGAACCCGTAGTCTTTAAACTTTACAAACATATCTTCTTTCCCTTCTTCTACAATACTCATCCAACAACCTTTCGCCTGACAAACTTCAGCGACTCTACCTTTTACTTTTACCGCCAATGAGTCATTAGTCCCCATTTCGGATACCAGCTTCGCGTAAGGCATTACATTTTTATCGTCGATCTTTGCTCCAAAGTATTCCACGCCAGTGGTTCCAGATATTTTTACCGAACTATTGCAGGAAAATAGGCCTATTGACAATATGACTATAAGCAGGATTTGTTTCAACATGATTATTACTTTTTAGTGCTTCTTTGACGAATTCCGTACTTTGGGAACGCTGGATTAAAGAAAACATTATTTAATTTATCTTTATCCCTACAAATTTAAGCGCTTATTCGAGAAAACAGAAGCGAGAAGAGATAACTTTTAGACAGCCCATCAAAAAAAGCCCAAACCTGACGAATCAGATTTGGACTTTTTAGCTATAACAAATAAGAGATATTCCCTTAGGGTTACTCCCTATTCCGTCGCTTTATGAAAACGTTACGTTGTCCTGTTATTCTCGCCCTGATCAAATTCAATGTAATAAATTCCGCTCATCAAGTCGCTTACATCAATCGTCTGTCTCGGCTGGTCTATCGCAAATTCTTTGACTATCACAACAAAGGAATTATAACCCTTAGCTTTTCCTAACACGTTGATTACTAGCGAGCGGTGCATTACCCGAATCGCATGTACAGGCATTTCCTTGCCCATCATTATCATCATCCTGCTGACTTGGGTTATAAACCATTGCTCCAATTGTAGATATACGGCCCTGTTCCTTTGTAAGCATAAACTTGAATTTCTCCATCGTACCCTGAAGAACAACTAATGGGAAATCCGCTGTAATCGGATAGAATTAGCATATCAACAAAGAAATTCTGGCAGTGGTCTAAGTTAATTTTTCGTTGTTACTTAAGCCTAAAGGACAAATTCAATTTTCATTAAAATTAAAAGCGAATTTCTAAACCTGACATAGCGAGAAATTGTAAAACTATTGTTTTATAATTCCTTTTGCATCATGGCCTATTTTAGATTTGGGGAAGACAAGAGACTAACTGTATAACCTTTTCGTGAATTCTGATTGGCAATATCCAATAACTATATCATGAGGGTATTTAATACATATAGTTTATTGCTATACTATAGTGTTTTAAAACAACTGTGCCTTAATGAACGTTGATCTCTTTTAGAAATAAAGGAGATCCTCTCCAATCAGCCCCTTATTAATGAGGAGTCTTCTATCTTTGGCTTTCAAAACCTCCTTCTTTGGCAATGATGTGGTTCCTCAAAAAAATTCGTCAAAGAACTCAAATCAATAACTATGCTCCGAACATTTTTCCTTTTTTGCTGCTGCCTACCAGTGCTATTAACCGCCCAACAATACGAATGGGCCTTTACCACTAATCATTTTGACAAGGCCAACGATTTTAGCGATGGTTATGCTATTGTCAAGAAAAAAATGCTGCGTGGTTTCATTAACCGAAGTGGCGAGGTGGTTGTCAAACCTCGATTTAATATCATTGATGCCTATTCCGAAAACATCGCCTCTGCAGGTTTTGTCAATTACCAAACAGCAGAATCCAAGAGCGGCTATATTGACCGATCGGGAAAATTTACAATTCCTAATAAATTTGAAGTGACCAGCCCTTTCCAGGAAGGGTTGGCTTGTGTAAAACAAAAGGGGAAATGGGGCTTCATTAATCACAAGGGAGTATTCGTTATTCCATTAAAATTCGAAGAAGCCAATGTCTTTTCCAACGGTATGGCGGCTGTAAAACATAAAGGCTTCTGGGGCATCATTAACACCAAAGGGGAATTCATCATCCCTCCTAAATTTGACTATCTTCTTGGTTTTTCCGAGGGATTATGCGCAGTCATGATGGGAGACAAATGGGGCTTCATCAATGCGCAGGGAAAAATTGTTATTCCTATTAAATATGAAACAGCTGCCAGTTTCAACAATGGTCGCGCACGGGTAGAAATTGATAAGCTCTTCGGCATGATCGACGACCGTGGTATTTTTGTTATAAAACCTTCTTTCACCATGTTGCACAACTTCTCTCACGGTCTAGCAGTCGCTAAAAAAGGAGTGAGTGACAAATGGGGATATATTGACATTTCAGGAAGCTTCATCATTCCCGCTAATTTTGATTTGGCCTATGACTTTTCAGAAAACTTGGCTCGTGTAAAAAAAGGAAAACAGTGGGGCTACATCAATCTCAAAGGTAAAATAGTCATTGACCCTATCTTTGATTCTGCCTATGATTTCCACGAAGGATTGGCCCGAGTACGACAGGGAGAGAAACGAGGCTTCATTCGCTACCTTCCGCCTTTGAAGGAAGAAATTGTAATTGATCAACCGAAGGCGAAACCTGAAGAGATTACCGTCCGCGCTATTAAACGGGGACACCACATCAAAGTACAAAGCGACAGTTTGACGATTCATATTTTTGATCATAAAAAGATTGATGGTGATATTGTGTCATTGAATTTCAATGGAAAGTGGCTGGAGCAAAAGTATTTACTTTCCGGCAAACGTCATGAAATAAAAATTGCAGTTGATCATTTTCTCGAAGAGAACTATATACTTTTCTATGCTGAAAATCTTGGACGAAATCCGCCAAATACGGCAACTATTGCCATTAATGATGGTATTGGAAAGGAACAACAGATTGTCCTGGAGGCTGATTTGAATCAATGTGATATTATTTATTTTGAGAAACAGGATTAGATTTAATTTAGTGGATGAGTTGGGATAAGGGCTCCCTTGATTCTGGTTAATATCCATTTGGAGGAAGCCCTTATCTACCTTATTCTATAACAGTGAATCCGACTGCTACCGTTGAACTAATCCACTATCTTTGGAGTATAACAATACATTTACTAAATTGCAAAAATGACAAAGAATCACACTCATCTCAATACTGCTATTCTTTTTCTAATCCTATTCACCTGCTTTGCCTGCCGAAAAGCACCCAAGGAAGCTCCTGAAAAACTAATTGTCAATGTACGCTTAGCTGTTGATCCGGGCAAGTTGAATCCTTTGCTTTCACTGAATGGATATGCCGAGCAAGTAATGGGGAGTATCTTTATGGGCTTGCAAGAATTCGCCCCTTCTGATTATTCTTTGCGGCCAGCTTTGGCTCGTCAATCACCGACCCATCGAAGGATTGAGACTGGTCCTTTTAAAGGAGGTATTGCCTACGATTTTGAAATATTGGAAGAGGCAATATGGGACAACGGAATGCCCGTTCTGGCAAGTGATTATGTTTTCAGTTTGAAAGCCATGTTCAACCCGGAGGTCGCTGCTGCAGCTTATCGCTCCTTTTTCGATTTCATTGCGGATGTTATTATTGATAAAAAAAATCCGAAACGTTTTAGTGTACTGACTAACAAAACGTACCTCTTATCGGAAGCGGCAATGAGTAGCATTTCGGTTTACCCAAAACATGTTTATGATCCAGAATCATTGTTAGATGTTTTTTCCATTGGGGATTTAAAAAATGATTCTATTACAAAAATAAACAAAAAGGTATTACTGAAGTTTGCCAATCAATTCCAGGCCCCCTTACATAGTTCCGATCCCAAAGGTATTGTTGGCTGCGGGCCTTACAAACTGGTAGAATGGGAAAGTGGCCAGTACATTATTTTACAAAAAAAAGAAAACTGGTGGGGCGACAAACTAGCTAAAGACCATCCGGCACTGATCGCCCGACCTGATGAAATTCTGTACAAAATCATCCCGGACAACGCCGCTGCTTTGACGGCCTTAAAAGGAGGACAACTCCATGTGGTTTCCGAAATAAATCCGCTCGCTTTTTCTGAATTAAAACAAAATACTTACGTAAAGGAAAATTTTGACTTATACACTCCACTATATTTATCCTACTACTACATTGCCCTCAACGGCAAAAGACCTTGGCTAAACGACCCTAAGGTCAGGCGTGCAATTGCTCACTTAACAGACGTAGAGCAAATCATCAAAAGCTCCTTTTTTGGATTGGCAGAAAGAGTTACGGGGCCAATACATCCTTCCAAACCTTTTTATAATCGCGAACTCCCCCCTATTCAATTTGACATTGAAAAGGCGCGTCAACTATTGAGCGAAGCCGGTTGGACAGATAGCGATGGGGATGGTGTTTTAGATAAAACTATTAGCGGAAAACAGGAGCAGCTTTCGCTAAAGTACATCTACACCAGCGATAATGAGAGTGGAGAGGCCGTTGGTTTATTATTGAAGCAAGCAGCGGAACGAGTCGGTATAAGGATCAATATAAAGGGAATGGAATTCAGAGCTGCAGTAACTGCTTATCGTGGACGGGATTACGACCTGGCTTACTCTCTTTGGTTAAATTTGCCCGGCCCTGAGGACATGAAGCAATTATGGCATACCAGCAGCGATCTTCCCAATGGCGGCAACCGCACGGGATTTGGCAACAGTAGCTCCGACGCTTTGATTGATTCCATTAGAACTACTTTAGATGAAGAAACCCGAAAGGATTTGTATCTTCGTATACAGAAGCGCATCTACGACGACCAGCCTTACGTCTTCTTATATGCTCCACTAGAACGAATAGTAATTAACAAAAAATTCAAAGCCAGTACTTCCGCCTTGCGGCCTGGCTTTTCTATACGTCAGTTCCATGTACAAAAAACAACCGCAAACCATTAGTACCATGAAAAAAGCCCCCTCTCTCTCTTTATTTGTAATTACCTTGTTTTTTTTCTTTTCTTTTTCCGCTTGCACCAATGACAAGGTCGCAGAGAAAGAGGTAAAAGAAGAAGTGGCGCCAAAGATAGTGCGTTCCCGTTTGCGTGCAGAGCCTAAAAGGATTAGCCCCATCTTAACTACAAAGTCTCATGAGCTGCAGGTTGCCAATCATCTATTTCCTACTCTTTTAAATTTTGATCCGGTTACTTATGAACTCTCTCCTGTTCTAGTCAAATCACGTCCTGAAAAGAAATTGTTAAGTGAAGGCCCTTATAAGGGTGGCGTTTCTTATACCTATGAATTGCTAGATGAAGCAGTCTGGGATAATGGTCAACCCGTGTTAGCCAGTGATTACCTTTTTAGTATGAAGGCTCTCTTTAATCCAAATGTAAAAGCAAATGCTTATCAAGGTGCTTTAAATACACTCAAAGAGGTGACTATAGATCCTACTAACCCCAAACGATTCACCGTATTTCTTAACCAGACTTTCCGCGCTGAATCTACCAGTGGCTTTTTTCTTTATCCGGAACATATTTACGATCCGGAGGGAATCATGAAGAAATTTGAATTAAAAAACCTGACCGACCCTGCTCAATCAAAGAAAATGATGGAGGATTCTCAGCTGATAAAATTCGCAGAATTCTTTAATGCCCAAGGCACTGTAGGTACAATCATCGAATCCTGCGGCCCTTATAAAGTTGCGGAATGGGAAACGGGTGTTCACCTTATTCTCGAAAAGAAAAAAGATTGGTGGGGAGATAAAATAGCGGACAAGTATCCACTACTCAAAACCTATCCTGAGGAAATAGTCTTCAAAAATATTCCTGATGACATGGCTACTATCACTGCAATGAAGGCTGGTCAAATAGATGTGGCTGCCCGAATTAATCCTTCTATGTTTCTCGAATTCAAGGAAAGTGAATCTGGGAAAGCATTTGACTTTCTCACTCCTGAATTTCCATTCTTTAGTTACATGGGCCTAAATTCAAAACGATCTCACCTGGCAGACAAACGAGTACGCCGAGCCTTAGCTCACTTAACGGATGTGGACGAAATAATTAAAACGGTTCAAAAAGGTATGGCTGTTCGTTACGCCACTCCTTTCCCTACCAATGTGGACTATACCGACAAAACACTTCCTGTTATTCCTTTTGATATAGAAAAAGCAAAAGTATTGTTAGCAGAATCGGGCTGGAAAGATTCCGATGGAGATGGTATCGTAGATAAAATGATTAAGGGCAAAAAAACGCCTCTTATTCTTACTGTTATAATTGTAAATAGTGAAGTATCTAAAAACAACGTCGCTATATTAAAAGGAGACGCCATCAAGGCGGGCGTCTCTGTTGAGGCCAAAATAGTAACACGAACTCAATTATTCGAACGGTTAGCTGCCCGTGATTTCGATGCATTCACCCTAAGCTCTGCCTTTGATCTAGACTTATACGATCCTTTCCAACTCTGGCATAGCTCCAGCGACAATCCCTCTGGTAGTAATCGAACCGGTTTTGGAAATGCAGAGTCAGACGCAGCCATAGAAGAGTTACGAAAAACCAAGGATGAGGTTAGACGCAAGGAGCTATACCTAAAATTACAACGAATGATCTATGATGAGCAAACCTGGATTTGCTTATATGCTCCTCTGGACAGAATGATTCTCAATAATAAATTCAAAAATACGAAGCCTACATTACGAAGCCCAGGGTATACAGAAAGCTTATTTCATTAGTCGTTTTATAGATGACCAACTATTTACTAAAACGACTACTTCTTTTTGTTCCGGCTTTATTGCTGGTCTCTCTACTGGTTTTTGCCTTGAGCAAAGCGGTTCCTGGCGACCCTGCAGAACGAGATGCATTTAGCATGGATGGAACAACCTTCAATGAGCAGGCTTATCAAAGAACAGCGAAGCAGCTGGGGCTCGATAAGCCTGCTTTCTATTTTAGTCTTTCTTCTTTGGCTTTTCCGGACAGCCTTCAACGCATTCTTAGAAAAAGCAGCAGAAATAACCTCTACCAACTCATCAACAGACATGGCAACTGGCCAGAAATTCAACAATACTTTCACGGGTTACTTTCTTTAGATCAAGCCATCCAAAATACGCCGGACAGTTTACGCAATGATGATTACATTGAAGTCCGAAGAATAGCGGCCCAGCTTCTCATTCAGCATAAGGACGACGAAATCAAACGCCTTTTCAATGTACTTTCTGAAGACAGTTCAAACACAAATAGCATTCTCAGCAGGCATATTTCGTCAGCGGATGCAGCTTACAGCAATGTGTTGGACAACGAAAGTCTTTGGCGACTCTATGTTCCCGACATCAAATGGTGGGGCATAGATAATCAGTACCACAATTGGATCAGTCAGTTTTTTCAGGGCAACTTTGGCTACTCCTATGATGATGGTCGGCCGATTTCTCGCAAAATAAGCGAAGCCCTTTACTGGACTTTAATCATGAACATCTGCTCTTTATTTATCATCTTCGGCATTAGTATTCCTTTGGGGATCTTTCTTGCTAGCAAAAATGGTAAACGAGTAGATCGCTATGTCTCTATCCTTTTATTTGCGCTATTTTCCTTACCCGTATTTTGGGTAGCTACCCTACTCCTCGTTTTCTTTACCACTGCGGAGTACGGCCAATGGATGGATATTTTCGCTGGCCCTGGCCTAGGTGAGCTTAGAAAAAGCGCGCCCTTCTGGGATCGTTTCTGGGAAAGAGGCAGTCATTTGATACTTCCCATTTTCTGTTTATCCTTTGCCGGCACAGCCTACGTAACAAGACAAATACGTGGCACTATGATAGAAGTGCTGGGTCAGGATTTTGTGCGTACTGCCCGAGCTAAAGGACTGGGAGAACGAGCTGTTTTATGGAAGCATGCTTTCCGCAATGCGCTGTTCCCTTTAATTAGTTTAATAGCCATGACCATTCCCGGACTTTTAGCAGGTTCTATTGTGGTTGAGTTTATATTTGCCGTTCCCGGAATGGGTCGCTTGATGTTTAATTCTATATTCGCACAGGATTGGCCTTTTGTTTATACGGTATTGTTATTAACAGCACTGTTGACGATGGTGGCCAATTTGCTGGGGGATATATGTTATGCTTTGGCAGACCCGAGGGTGAGGTTTTAGAGAGTTATTGTTAGTTATTAACTGACTGACTTCATTTGATGGAGCGTATTAAATTAGCGTTCCGCCAATTATTTTTTTTCACCGCAACGGCGCAACGAGCGCAACGTTAAGGTCCTTTAGCTCGAAAAAACCATAGCGCCCTTTGCGCCCTTGCGGCAAAATAATTTGTACAATGTTTTTCGGAAAGAAACAACAAGGCGAGGTATTAACGGCACTAGAACAGCGTTCTGATCGGCCTCGCTATTGGCAGATGGTCTGGCGGCGCTTTCGAAAAAATAAGTCCGCCTTGTGGGCTTTCAGAGGAGTAATGGTGCTCTTAGTCATTGCCATTTTAAATCCTTTCATAGCTAATGACAAACCGATTTACGCAAAGTTAAATGGCCAACATCACTTTCCCGTTTTTAAAAGTATGGCCGTTGACATGGGTTGGAGCAAATGGGACAAAGAACTGGTCAATGCTGATTGGGTGAAAATTAAATACGAATCGGTGCTTCGCGCAATCGTCCCTTACAACGCCAATTATATTGACAAAAGAAATCCAGGTAAAAGTCCTTTTGAAAAGCAAGACCTTCCTTCTCTTAGGTTCCGGCATTGGCTGGGGACTGATGACCTTGGCCGAGATATGTCTGCGGGGATGGTTCAAGGCACGAGGATTTCTTTAATGGTTGGAATCGTAACAATGACCATTGCCTCCATTATTGGATTATTCTTCGGGGCAGTGGCAGGATACTTCGGGGATGAGAAACTAAAGCTTTCCCGGATTCGGCTGCTCCTAAACATTATAGGTCTATTATTGGCGCTTTATTATGCTTTTGGTTTGCGCATCTATTTGCTTATAGAAAGTAATAGCCTTTTACTAGAATGGTCTAAGCGTCTTTTGCTCTTCGCTGCAATTATATTGTTATCAAATGGAATAGCTTGGCTATTAGAAAAAATTAGCTTTTTGAAAAAACCGGTTACCGTAGGCATTGACTTGATCATTATGCGATTTATTGAAAGCATCAGTACCATCCCTGGTTTGTTTTTAATACTTGCCTTATTACCTCTTTTTAGCAACAGGTCCATTTTCAATATCATGCTGATTCTTGGTTTGATTTTATGGACAGGGATCGCCCAATTTGCCCGAGGCGAAATGCTCCGGGTACGCAACTTACAATACGTCGAGGCTGCTCAGGCGCTCGGCTACTCCTCCTGGCGGATCATCCGAAAGCATGCGCTCCCGAATGCTTTGACTCCTATTTTAATTGTGATTGCTTTTGGAATGGCGGGCGCGATTCTGGCTGAATCGACTTTGTCTTTTCTTGGCTTAGGCAGTGGTGATGTCACCTGGGGCACGCTACTTTCCAAAGGAAGAAATTACCTCTCTTACTGGTGGCTAACCGTCCTCCCCGGACTAGCGATCTTCCTTACCGTTACCTTTTTCAACTTGATTGGAGATGGTTTGAGTGAGGCACTCAAATAAGAGTATTCGTAAAAACTCTTCAAAATTCCCCTATTTACTGGCTTTCTGCTGGAACTTTATGATTTACACCTCGTATATGGATTTTAGATATACGCAGGAAAAAGATTACTAGACGTAGTAAAACCGTGGATCAGACAAGAAAGCAGTGATAAGAGATATACCTAAGTCGCTGAATATCAAATGATTTATTACTTCTTTCCCTTTTTACGCATGTTTTTAGGGAAGAGGCTGGATTTCCCCTTTTTCGATTTCATTTGTCCATTCTTTCCTGATTTAGCGTGAACGGACTCATTCATCGGACATCCTGTCTTTTTACTACATGAGGAAGTAGCCGTACCGATGAATAGTAAAAGTGTGCAGAAGAGGCAAAGTTGAATAGTCTTTTTCATATTAGATGTCTGTGATATAAAAATACTTGATTGTAGAAGGAACGATCAAAGATACAAAAATAGTACCGTGGCCTGAACCATAGGTTTTACTACGAAAATATCTTCTTTGACAAATGACGTGATTCCTCAAAGAACCAAAAATATTCCCCTAACTAAAAAGAACATTTCAGAAATGATTTGAGGACCATTGTCCATACCCTAATTTCTTATTTATTAACTTATAAAATTTTATAAGATGAACAAAGCAGATCTAATCAGCCGAGTTGCAGAAGACACTAACCTGTCTAAGACCATGGCTGCTGAAGCTATCAACTCCGTAATCGGATGCATTGGTGAAACCCTTAAAGATGGCAGCAAAGTCTCTTTAACTGGTTTCGGTACTTTCACAATGACAAACCGTAAGGCTCGTCTTGGAAGAAACCCACAGACTGGTGCAGAAATCAAAATCCCTAGCAAGAACGTTGTAAAGTTCAAGCCTGGTAAAGATTTGAACGAAACTGTAAACTAGTACCGCTTCGCTTAGAAAAGCAAAAAGGGGCGACTTATCAGATGATGGGTTGCCCTTTTGCATTTATATAGACTCTTTCAAACTCAATTTCAACTTCAAACGCCGTACTTCGCGAAGTAAGGCATTTGAAGTTGCTTTCGAAATTAGTTAAAACTCTCTCCCTCTGCTCCTTAAGCTTTAGCTAAAAGCTTACAGTTTTATTAGTCAATTTTTTGTTGTTACTCCCTCCATTTTTTTCTACTTTTGCTGCCGTTCTGGTTTTAATTCTACTAATAAGACCTATCCCTAATTTTTCAACTACACCAAACTGTATCAAAATGGCAGATTTGCAAAAACTCGAACGGATCACTTCTCAGGTTCGTAGAGACATTATCCGACAGGTGCATTACGCTACCTGCGGCCACCCGGGAGCTTCTCTGGGTTGTACTGAATTCTTCACCGCTTTATACTTCGAGATTATGGATCATGATCCTACTTTCAATATGGAAGGTAAGGGCGAAGATTTATTTTTCTTATCCAACGGACACATCTCTCCGGTTTGGTATAGCATACTGGCACACAGTGGCTATTTCCCTGTGGAGGAGTTGGCTACCTTTCGGAAAATTGGTTCCCGATTGCAAGGACACCCGGCTACCCATGAAGGCTTGCCTGGTATCCGCGTAGCTTCTGGCTCTTTAGGGCAAGGAATCTCCGTAGCTATTGGAACCGCTCAGGCCAAACGATTGAATGGGGATGATAAGACTGTTTATGTCTTGACAGGTGACGGAGAATTGCAGGAAGGACAAATTTGGGAGGCGGCAATGTACGCAGCTCATAACAAAATAGACAACTTAATTGTAACCGTTGATTGGAATGGACAGCAAATAGATGGATCTAACGAAGATGTTTTGTCTCTTGGTGATCTGCCTGCTAAATGGGCAGCTTTCGGATGGGAGGTAATGCACATGAATGGCAATGACATGGCGGATACCATTTCTGTTTTGCGAGAAGCAAAAACCAAAACCGGAAATGGCAAACCTATTGTGATCTTGATGAAAACTGACATGGGACACGGTGTTGATTTTATGACGGGAACTCACGAATGGCATGGTAAAGCACCTAATGCAGAACAAACCGAAATTGCATTGGCTCAGCTGGAAGAAACCATTGGAGACTACCCTTACCCTTACAAGCGATAACAACACCACTACAAATTCATCTAATCATGACTAACGATACAAACATTCTAAATACAACTACAATGTTAGATAAAATAGTAAGCACTGGAAAAAAAGCGACCCGTGATGGTTTTGGAGCTGGATTGCATGAAGTGGGGCAAAAAAATGATAAGGTTGTAGCGCTTTGTGCGGACCTTATTGGTTCTCTGAAAATGCAGAACTTCATCAAAGAATTTCCAGAGCGTTTTTTCCAAATCGGAATTGCAGAAGCAAATATGATGGGGATTGCAGCGGGACTCGCGCTCGGTGGTAAGATTCCTTATACTGGTACTTTCGCCAACTTCTCTACCGGAAGGGTTTATGACCAAATTAGACAGTCCATAGCCTATTCCGATAAGAACGTAAAAATCTGTGCTTCGCATGCCGGGCTTTCTCTAGGAGAAGATGGTGCGACGCACCAAATATTAGAAGACATAGGTATGATGAAAATGCTTCCGGGTATGACCGTCATCAATCCTTGTGATTATGCACAGACCAAAGCGGCTACTATGGCAATAGCGGATCATCATGGTCCGGTTTATCTTCGTTTCGGTCGACCGAGTTGGCCGATGTTCACAGACAACATGCCTTTCGAAATTGGAAAAGCTTTGTTATTAAGTGAAGGAACCGATGTTACAATCTTTGCTACTGGCCACTTAGTTTGGAACAGTATAGAGGCCGCTAAGCAATTAGCGACAGAGGGTATAAGTTGTGAAGTAATAAATATCCACACCATTAAGCCGTTGGATGAAGAAGCTGTTTTAGCTTCAGCGGCCAAAACGAGGTGTGTTGTTACTGCGGAGGAGCACCAACGTAATGGTGGCTTGGGCGACAGCATCGCTCAGCTCCTAGCACGTAAATTGCCCACGCCTATAGAATTCGTGGCTGTAAATGACTCCTTCGGAGAGAGTGGATCACCAACCGATTTATTAGACAAATACGGACTTGGAATAATCGATGTTAATCATGCCGTAAAAAATGCCATAAAAAGAAAATGAATAAAAAAATAAAGCACAACTTCAAGTTCGGTACAAAGGCCATCCACGCCGGTGTAGAACCAGACTCTTCTAGCGGAGCCATTATGACTCCCATTTTTCAGACCTCTACTTACGTACAAGATGCACCGGGTAAGCACAAAGGATTTGAGTACGCACGTACACAGAACCCGACCAGAACTGCGCTTCAGGACAACCTTGCGGCATTAGAGAACGGAACCCACGGGATTTGTTTTGCCAGTGGTTTGGCAGCGCTGGATGCAGTCTTAAAATTATTGAAGCCCGGTGACGAGATCATTGCTTCTAATGATTTGTATGGCGGCTCTTACCGTTTGATTACAACAATCTATGCCGACTTTGGGATCAAAGCCAAATTCATTGATATGACCAACTTGAAAGAGGTCGAAAGTAGCTTTACCGATAAAACGGCTTTGATTTGGATAGAAACACCAACCAACCCGATGCTGTCTATCGTAGACATAAAGAAACTTTGCGCAATAGGTAAAAAGCATAAGGTCCTGTCTTGCGTAGACAACACTTTTGCTTCTCCTTATTTGCAAACTCCTTTGGATTTGGGTGCAGATATCGTTTTGCATTCTGCTACAAAATATTTGGGCGGTCACTCTGATGTTATTCTTGGTGCCATCATCGTAAAAGATAAAAAATTAGCTGATCGTTTTTACTTCATTCAGAATGCTTCTGGTGCTATTCCTGGACCGCAGGATTGTTTCCTTGTATTGAGAGGAATCAAGACTTTACATGTCCGTGTGGAACGTGCTTGTAAGAATGCGAGGAAAATTGCTAAATACTTAGATAGCCATCCGAAAATTGGGAAGGTATATTATCCTGGTTTCAAGTCACATCCAAATCATGCTATTGCGAAAAAGCAGATGCGCGATTTCGGAGCAATGGTTTCTTTTGATTTTGTAAAAGATAGTATCACTGTTGCTAAAAAGGTGTTGAGTACGACAAAGTTATTTGCTTTGGCGGAGTCTCTTGGTGGTGTAGAATCTTTGATTGGACATCCTGCGAGCATGACGCACGGCTCCATTCCTAAGAAGGAAAGATTGAAGGTAGGCTTAACGGATTCTTTGATCAGATTGAGCGTGGGGATTGAGGATGCAGATGATTTAATTGAAGATTTGGAAATGGCTTTGGCGAATATCAAGTAGGTTTATTGTCACCTTCCAGTAAGGAGGCACTAGACAAATAACAATTTAATTACATCAGTAAAAATATACTTAAAAAGCCTTCAGGGATTGTTCCTTGGGGGCTTTTTTTTGGTAACAGCAACGACGCTACGAAGGCGCTACGTTTTTGCCGCACGGCCTCCAGCTCTCTATCTGGCTAGCTAGTACATAAAGGAGAGCATCCGCCCATTTAGTAGGCCCATTAAATGTTAGCTTAGACTTAAGTTACTTTTCCTCCCGAAGGATTTATCATTGATAATTCAAAAACGACTTGTTAGTAAGCTGTTAAACACATTTAAGAATAGCACATTTATCTAATCTTTGTTTAACTTAGTTTTATGAAAAATATCATAAATAAGCTAATCGTACTTCTTTTCATTACCCTTTCCTTTTCTCAAATTGGTTCTTCACAGTCCTCTTTCACCGAAGAAGTAAGTTATGAAATGAATAAAACCTATCCGTATATTTCAATAACAGAACAAAAACTAAAAGAGATCCAAACCTTGACTGATCTTAATTCGAGGTATAAACCATCATGGGTGAGGGAATATATTTCAGTTGAAATTTTAGCAAACCATGAAGGACAAATTAGGAAAGTGCAGAATAAAAGTGATACGCTCAACCAGCAACAAAAAGACCTCCTGACTATGGCCGATGCGGGGACTGACATTTCAGTTAAGGTTCAATATATCCCTGAGAATACGTTAAAGAATAACGATCCTAAGGAGATTACTTTTACTGTTGCAGTTGATCCTGAAAATGAAGCGACCTATATCGGCGGGGCGGAACAATTGAAAGAATACCTAAAAGAGAAAGCCATTGATAAAATTCCTGGTGGCAGTTTTAAAGATTATGATTTAGCTGCTGTGCAATTTACCGTTAGTGAAGAAGGGGAAATAACTGATGTTCATCTATTCGATGTTTCTATCTATAATAGCTCAATAGACGAAAATGTAAATGAATTGTTACTAGAGACTATTCAAAACATGCCTTGCTGGAAACCAGCGGAATATGCGAACGGGCTTAAAGTAAAACAGGAGTTTGTATTGACGGTTGGAAATATGGAAAGCTGTGTGGTAAACCTTTTGAATATTCGTTCTCTTCCTAGGGAGTAATACTATTAATCTTTTTTACTATTAGCTAAACAATATTTATATTGTAAATACAAAACAGCGTTGCTCATAATTAATGCAAACAGACTACGGATTATATTTCTGAAATCATTTTTATATAATTCGCAAGCACTCATTTTTACTTTATTAAGATCTAATGTGTGTATCGTATCAGTTTTCCAGGGATCAATTAAGCATATTGCATTAAGTATGACTAGTAAATAATATTATTATCCCTACCGATACAGCAATATGAAGTATTGTTAATTTACTGGAAAGGTTATAACCTCTAAGGACAAAATAAAGAAACCCAGTACCAAGTAGGAAAAGCGACACCAAAGCCCCAATTAATTTAAAGTCCATCATTATTATTTGGGAAGAATATTCTGTACCCAAAAGTTCAATGTGCCAAGCCGAATACAAACAAGGGTTTGCCTTACGAAACGTATAGTATGTCGTATGTCGTAACCGGGATCAACATCCAAAAAACCAGATAAATTTTTCTCTGTCGACTATATCGGGTTCCCATTTGAATCCAGTTTTAATAACAAAAGATCATAGTCCGTATTACTAGAATTTCCTTCTATACCTCCACAGATCAATATTTCTCCATTATCATTTTCAATTAAGTCAAGTCCATATTCAAAGCTAGGCCCTCCAAATGACCTGGCCCATAGTTGTTCTCCCAACTGATCTACCTTCACCACAAGAATATCAAGTGATCCATTTCCAAAACTACCTGTAAAACCTAACAATACGTAGTTATTATCAGAAGTTTGAAGAACAGCTTTTCCATCCTCTCCCTTATCACCACCATATGCTTTCGACCATTCCTTATCTCCAAACTCATCTATTTTAAGGATAAGCATATCGGAGTCGTTATTATTCAAACCACTTGCTTGGGTGGCGATCAACATAAATCCGCCTTCATTAGACTTGATGATTCTTGCATCAAAAGAAAAAGGGTCTACTGATTCGTACTCCTTTATCCAAATAGAATTTCCTTCAACGTCAATTCTCTCTATTTCAATTTCTGTTTTCGTACTGTCTGCGCTAATATTCGTTCCCATCAATACGTATTCATTATTCCCTGCCGCTGCTATCGACCATCCTTCATTATTAAAGTTAGACTCATTTTCCTTTGACCATAATTCCTCTCCATTTGCATCAATTTTAATTATAAGCCTATTTCTAGCTAAGTTATTAGCAAATGAAAAACCTAAAATAATAAAGCCCCCATCTTCCAATTTAATTATTGCTTCTCCACGATCAGTAGCTTCTCCTCCATAATATTTTGACCATATTTCTTCTCCTTGCTCATCCGTTTTGATGATGAAAATATCTAAATCACTTGATCCAAGGTCAGATTCAGTACCAGAACCTAGCAGAATAAATCCATCTTCGGTTTTAAGTACTTGTTTGCTAAAATTCTGAAGAGGTCTAGGATATGATTTAGTCCAAATTTTGTTAAGGTCATCATCTATTTTGGTCAGTTGCAGGTTATGAAAAATATCCACTTCTTGTCCCGAACTTAACAATACATATTCATTATTATCAAGATGCAGAATAGAAGCCGCAGGCCCAAGTGATTCATCAATCAAATGAAATGAGGTTTGATTATAAAAGCTCCACTTCTAAATTGCTTTCGTTTTCAGTTCCTTCTTTTTTACAGCTGAAGATTGAGGACAGTGTAAAAGCTAAAATTATTACTTTAAATTTGTTGTTCATATTATTGTTTTTTATTTTCGTTTGAGGAATGGGACTATTTCAAGTTGTGATTCAATTTAAAAATCCGCTTCATATCCGTGTCCATTCCCTCCATAGAATATCAACCATTTTGCAAGTGAAAATCCAATATGCAGTTTTGCTTCTATTGTATCTTCGCCTACATCAGGTGGCGTTCGCTGTTTCTTTAAATATTCGATTCTAGCAAACAAGATACTAAAATTAGAAAAACATCCCGTCTTCCCCTCCTCCGCGCTGAAAAACCATTTTCAAATAATAAAATAATGAAAAAATAAACACCTCCTAAGTCTTCTGTAAATCAATTACTTAAACTTTAAAAATAAAAAAATACAACAAAAACCTCCTTTCCTTTTATGGAATTTCGCCCTTTCTGCAACCTATTAGTGAACACTTATTTTTCAATCATTAAAAAACTAACAACATGAAAAAGCAATCCTTGTACTCAGAAAGACTCGAAAAAGGTAACCGTCGTTTTTACTTTGACATCAACGAAACAGAAAAGGGTTCCAATTATTTAAAGATCAATGAGATCACTGTAAAGGCAGACGAAGACCCGCAACGCAGACAAATTATGGTCTTCGAAAACGAGATTGATCGCTTTGCAGCAGCACTCGTGCGCAGTTTGTTACATTTCAAGGTAAAAGAAAGTGCAGAAGCACCTAACGAAGCCCGGGTAACCCGCATAAAAGAAACCAAAACAAAATACAGCCGGGCATACGAACCTTGGTCAAAGAAAGAAGATGCGGAACTCGCCCTGCTCTACAGCCAGGGGAAAACAATGACAGAAATTGGAGAAAGCCTCGAACGTAATCCAGGAGCCATCAATATCCGAATTGAAAAATTGACTTTGGTGAAAGCTGTCGCGGCGTAGTAATAAATTTCACACCTAAAATATACATGGCATTTTATTTTTTGACGTTTGATACCGTGGCCTTTGGGTCACGGTATTTTTATTTAAACCTGGGTCATTAGTATTATACGTATTACACTAAAAATAATTTCCCGATTCCTTTCGTGGAAACGATTATATAAATCACTCTCCCTTTGGTCGTTTTGATTTACATAATCGTTTCCAAATCGGGATTTAATTTTTCGTTGTCACTACGAAACACAGCGCAAAGATTAATTCGTAAAAAAGTTAGTTCAATTTTGCTATTTTGCAGATTCAATGACTTAAAACATCAGCTCCTTTGACCTCTTAAGCACATGGCCAAAGGCTCACAAAACAAACAACTATGATTTTCCCAATCGGTGATGAACAGGTGAAAGGAGGCTACTTCCCTATTGTCAGCTACACCTTTATTGCACTTAATATTATTGCCTTTCTTTTTCAATTGAGCTTTCCAAATGCATTGGTTTGCGAATTTGGATGTATTCCAAATCAAATTGCCAGTGGCCAGGATTACATTACTTTATTTACAAGTATGTTCATGCACGGAGACTGGATGCACCTGATTGGAAACATGCTTTTCCTTTGGGTTTTTGCCGACAACATTGAAGCAACCGTTGGAAGTATTCCTTTCCTAGCCTTTTATATCCTTGGGGGACTAGCAGCCTCTTTCGCTCATATCTACCTCAGCTACGATGCTTCCGCTGCGCTAGCAGAATGCTGTAACGTTTGTGGCAACGGAGGCATAAGATGCGTTGATGGCGTTCCGATATGTAGCGGTTCCGTACCATCAGTAGGAGCTAGTGGAGCCATCTCGGCAGCACTGGGTGCTTACCTCGTCATGTTTCCAAAATCGAAAGTAAAAATTTTCGTGGTTTACATTTTTCGCTCTTTTCACATCCCTGCAATTTTCTGTATTAGTGTTTGGTTCATTATGCAAATCATTCCAGGCCTTAGTTCTTTAGGTGCAGAAGCCGGAGCCAGTGGTGGTGTAGCTTGGTGGGCACATATCGGCGGGTTTGTCTTTGGAATCGTTGCCGGTTTCTTTGCCCGGGACAAAGGAAAAACTGCAGTGACTTCACCAGTAAAAGAACGACCTCTTGATGAAGATGACATGGTGTAATCCCTCGAGATGACAGGACAAAACCTTCTAGATGAAAGTTAATAGTTCTGTTAAATATTTCAATTTTAAAATAAAATAAGTCAAATTAAGGCATTAGCCATTTTTTACACGGAGTATTGATATTTAAATAGAATTATATTTTGATATTAAAATATAATTCAGCATATTGTAGTAATTGACTCATTCCTAACCAAAAATATGCTTCATGAAGACCCATCAACGCGAAATTTTAATTTACTACAGCCCAGAGTCTAGTAGCGATCGGAAAACGGTGGCTCATGCTCAAAGTGTGGTTCCTCATGTACGCACTTTTCCTTTTGGACAGACCCCATCAACAGCAGCCAGTTGGCAATCGATTTTAAAGTCCATCGGACGTCATCCAAAAGATTTACTTAATAAAGCACATCCTTATTATCAAAGCCATATTCGCGGACGGGAGTTTAGCCGAGAAAACTGGATTAAGGTATTGCGCTTTAACCCTGAGATTCTAAAGGCACCAATTGCCATTAGAGGAACACGAGCTATACTATGCGAGAACCCCACAGATATTTATAAGCTCGTTGAACCAGCTCCGGTAGTTACTTAACTGAGACTCCCGGCCTCGCATCAAACAAGATTAGCGCCTTGCTAATCGCAGTCAAGAAGGAATACCAAAATGATTTTGGTATTCCTTCTTTTTTTGCCCTAAGGTATGCCCCCTTTCATAAAACATTTTGTATTTTTGTGGGGCTTTTGTCTTCTTTGACTTATTCTGTGATTCCTTTTATAGATAGAACACTAAATATTTCAAAGACCCACTTTTTTAAAACATGTAAACTCAAAATTATGTCTTACGAAGCAGAAGGAAAATTATACAAAAAAATGGACACTCAGCAGGTAACTGATTCTTTCAAAAAAAGAGAATTTGTTGTTGAAATAGAAGATGGTGCATACTCACAAATCATCAAGTTCCAATTGGTACAAGGTAACTGTGACAAACTCGATCCTTTCAATGAAGGAGATCAGGTAAAAGTAACTTTCTCTTTACGAGGCCGTGAATACACTAAAGAAGGTAAAACTTCTTACTTCACTAACTTGGATGCTTGGCGTTTGGAAGCTGCCGCAGGCGCAGTAACTCCTCCTCCTTCTTCACCTGCCGCTACGACTGCAGCTGCCGGAACTTTCCCACCGGCTACTGATGCACCTGCTGCAACGGATGACGACCTTCCGTTTTAGTACGAAATATCAGGACTAAAATATTTTTCTAAAAAAGGCAATCCATTTCATGGGTTGCCTTTTTCGTTACCTTTAATCCGATATTTTTTTTGATCAAAAAAATATAAACATACTATGGAAGGCCGTATCGAACAATTAACTACCCTTCTTACCAACTATGCTCCAAGAGTAGTTGGTGCCATACTTACACTAATTATTGGATTTTGGATTATTGGTTGGGTTACCAATATGGTAAAGAAGGCCATGAAAAAACAAGACCTTGACGAGACCATCCGTCCCTTCCTCGGCTCGCTAGCCTAGGATTAAAAATTATGTTACCCCTTAGTGTTGCCGGAATGTTCGGTCGTGAAACAACTTCCTTTGTCGCTATATTCGGTGCGATGGCTTTTGCCATTGGGATGGCTCTGCAAGGTAGTCTTGGACATTTTGCCAGTGGCGTATTACTACTTATTTTTAAACCCTATCGAGTAAGAGACCTAGTTGAAATTGGAGGCGGAAAAGTAGGAGAGGTTAAAGAAATCCAAATTTTCAATACCGTTTTGGCAACGCTAGACAACAAACGAATCATTGTTCCAAACGCAGTAGTCACTTCTAATGTCATTACTAATATTTCTGGACAGGGAACCATCGGAGTCGAACTGACTTTTGGTATTGGCTATAACGATAGTATTGATAAGGCAAGAGAAATTATTCTACGAGCAGGAAAGGAGTGTCCTTGGATTTTGGATGATCCAACACAAGGCGTCGTTGTTGGTGAACTAGCCGATAGCTCTGTGAATTTAAACACCCGCCCGTTCTGCAAAATCGAACATTATTGGGATGTCAATTTCTATATGCTGGAACATGTGAAGAAGGCTTTTGATGCTGAAGGAATTTCTATTCCCTATCCTCAGTTGGATGTGCATGGCCTTAAATAAATTTAGCTCAACTGGATACTCCGTCGCAAGCTGTTAGGGGTATCCAGTCAACCTACTTATAAGTTCTCGATTTAATATTTTACTTCCATCGGATACCGCAACCCTGAGTATCCTTGTAACACTACTTTTACAGCCCCAACAGAAACTGGTGATTCTATCAATACCGGAATTTTATTTTTATCATCTGTAGCCCAAATGTTCATCTCCGTTCCTTTCTCAAAAACTTCCCCCGTGATCACTTCCGGGCTGAACTTGATGGTTCTAAAATGCCCATTCCCTTTTACTTTGGTCTTTTCTTGCTTTCCTTTGTATTTCACTTTTAGTGGCCAGCTTTTCTTATCCATAAAGATTTGGACCGGAAACTCCTCCCCTTCTTCCACCTGCTCAAAATCAAGATTCCGAGTATAGTAGATGATAGACAAAACATCATGCATACAGGCATCCACATCAAATTCGCGTAGGATGGTTTTATCTTTATGATCGCCACGAACGGAAATAGTTTTTCTGCGTTCTTGATCGAAGGTTACCTTATCATAGAGTGTATAATTCCCTTCATTAACATCGCGGATACCAGTAGTGGGGAGTAGCGTTTCTTTGTTGATATAAGTATCGTAGTTGTCACGTACTTTAAAAAACCATTCGTAAGAAGAATAGGTTTTTCCCTTTGCAGAAAGGTGATATTGACCCCCTTCATCCGTTACTTTAAACAAGATTTCTCCGGCAGGAATCCAGATAAAATTCCAGTTATAATAAATTTTGTAAACCAGAACTTCCTCTGATTGGAAAACCGTATTCTCCATGGAACAAGGGTTCATTTCCAACATTGAAATAGTATTGTTATCCCTCGACTCCCTGCGGTCGCTCGGGATGACAGGATAGGCATCTCTGACATTTTTCTCAGCAACCCCCTTGGTTGTAAAAGCCATGGTCAACAAAACCAGGAAGGTAATGGCGCAGCTTATTTTAATCACCTTTGCTTGCATAGCCTAAAGATTTTAATACGTTTATGTTCACGATAAATATTATTCCAATCAACGCGGGCAAAATCATGTTTATTACCCAAAGGCTGAAAGTAGAGGCTAGTATACTCAGTTCGTTATCACAAAAGTTTCCCCAGACAAACAGCGCTACTTCGCCTCGCATCAGCAGCCCCATAATAGGAGGCAGTGGGATACTCGTTTGCAATAAAAAAATGGTTGCGATACAAGCGATCCCTGTTAGTAACGGAACTTCGACGCCAAAATACATCAACATCAAATAGTACTGCGTCGTGTATGTAGCATAGCGTAAAAAAGAAAATAACAGCACACGACTCAACTCCTTCGATCGATAATTTCGCAAAACGTTTAAATGCTTTACATAAGGTATCAGATATTTTTTTAGCGGCAGCCGTTTTACTATCGGCACCATCAGGTCTACATTGTAAAAGCAAAACAGCATTAAGCCCATTCCTGCTATCCCTAAAAACAATATACCTCGCAAAACATATACCTCTAATTCTAAATATCGCCATATGAAAAAGGAAAGCCCCAAAATACCTATAGAAAGCAACACTAATAACTGACTAAAACTCCCCACCAAAGTGGCTACTACCGTCTTCCAGTTGTTTTCTGCTTTCACAAATAAAATTCGTCCGGCATACTCTCCTATTCGATTTGGTGTAAAAACAGAGAACGTTACGCCCGATAAAATTGCCGAATACATTTTCCAAAAGGAAAGCGTCTCGATTTCTTTGATGAGTTCCTTCCATTTTAAGGTTTCAAAAGCCCAATTTATGGGGATCAAAATAAAAGCTGCTATCAGCCAACCGGCCCTATCCCTAGTCAGACTTTCCAGGAAGGTGGCCCACAGTTCCGTGGCGTTTTCTCTAGCCCAAATTTGCTTGTAAATTACCCAAGACAGAGCCAGAACAATAACAAGTTTGAGTAGTTTTTCAACTATAGGATTTACCCGCCACATCCGATTAGGGACAGGTGACGTAGTGGTGATTTCTTTCTGTTTGTTATGTATTTCGATTCCGAAAGATACGGGTTTTCTGAGTTTTTGTTGTACGACTGATTGACTAATGCTTAGGTCAGTCAATTAGTTTTTTTTCCTGTCCTCAAGAAAGGCTATCTTTGTGGAATCAAATACTTATTCAGAAGTATAGCTACAAAAGGAAGAAAATCATAAAAGCGATGAGGAAAGGCTTGATTGTAAATGGAGAAGAAATCGAATTTAAAAAAAGATCCATAGGAGAAATTTGGTTCCCATGCATCACAGAGAGCTTTAGTATAAATTTTGAAGAAATAAAATTGGTTGCAATTTCGCCAAGATTAGCTTTAGATAATGAGATGCTTATAGTTACGCTAATTAATATAGAGCAAAATTTTCACCAGTTTAGTTGCTTCGAATTTGATAAAGAATCAATAAAAAAGTTTGAAAGAAAATTGAACTTAAATAGTATTCGTAATACTGAATGGGAAAAACTTTCTTGGGAAGAGCATGAAAATTATACAACAGACAAAGTAGTTTATCCTAGAGAATTATACTGGGAAAATTTGTATGTCCAACCTAGAAACTTTAGAAAAAGAATCATTAAGATCTTGAAGTTTTTATCAATCAAGAAATCGATAAGTGGAAAATTCACTCCTAAAATTGCTGAATATTTAAAGAATAAATAACGTACAAAAAGTGAAAGACCACTAATTGACTCCCAAGACTAAACAACCCCTTAACCTTATTCACATTTTAATATCCACACTGCCTTTGGCCACTACAGATACATATCGCATACTCGGCGTCGATCCGGGAACAAATATCATGGGCTACGCCATCATTGAGATCAGGAAGAAAGAAATTTTTCTAGTCGAAATGGGAGTGGTCAAGATGAGTAAATTTGACAATGCACAGGATAAGTTGCAAAAGATTTTTGAACGATTGCAGGCCATTATTAAAAGGCACAATCCAAAACAAATGGCGATTGAAGCTCCTTTCTTTGGGAAGAACGTGCAATCCATGTTGAAGCTGGGCCGTGCGCAGGGAGTTGCCATCGCTGCTGCTATGACCTTGAATGTAGAGATCCAGGAATACGCACCTAAGAAAATAAAATTGGCCGTAACCGGAAGTGGAAATGCTTCCAAGGAACAGGTTTCCGCAATGCTGGATACCATTTTAAAACAGAAACTACAGAAGGATTACTTTGACGCTACGGATGCCCTCGCTACTGCCGTTTGTCATTTTTATCAATCTGGTCGAGGAGGAAGTACTGGAAAAAAATATAGCGGATGGGAAGGTTTCTTGAAGGACAACCCCGGAAAAAAGAAAAAGATGTAATCAAAACTTCAATAAAAATCAAAATCCGAATTGCGGGAATCACAATAGTGGGTTTTAATTTTGATTTTAATTGGCATTTTAATTTTTCACCTACCGATCCAGCCACTCTTTAAAAGCCCCTACCCTTTCTCGACTCACCAATGTCTCCCCATTTATTTTTGGCTCCAACTCTAAAATCAATCTCCGATTTTCATAACTGTGAATCTTTCTTATCGCCTCATGATGCAAAAGGGCCTTTCGACTAATTCTAAAAAAATTGTCAGGACTTACCATCTCTTCTAATTGGTCCAAAGTAAAATCAATAGCATGCCGCTTCTTATCATGGCAGTGAGCAAAGACCATACGGTCAGCCGCGTAGAAGTAAGCGATTTCGGTGACGGGAACTTGTATCAATTGCTGGCCGATTTTCACAAGGAAACGCTCCTTATATTTTTTGCCAGCAATGGCCTGGAGCATTTTATTGAACGTTTGCTGGTCATAAGAAATCAACGGTTTTTTGAGGCGCTTGTATTTTTGGATGGCCTGCTCCAGTTCTTCTTTTTCAATAGGTTTTAAGAGATAGTCAATGCTATTTACTTTGAAGGCTTTGAGGGCGTATTCATCATAGGCGGTAGTGAAAATAACTGGGACTTCTATTTTTACTTTGGAGAAAATATCGAAACTGATACCGTCCGCCAATTGGATATCCATAAAGATGACATCCGGAGGAACGTTTGCTTCAAGCCATTGAGTAGCCGACTTCACGCTGTCGAGAACAGCTAGAACTTCGCAACCGGGTACACATTGTTGAATAAGACTAGTAAGTCTTCGAGCCGCAGGCTTTTCATCTTCTATAAGTAGTATTTTTTGCATGTATTCTAAGGAAAATCATTAATCAATCTATCAAAGGCAAAGCTACCGAAAACTGCTCCGCCGTTTCATCAATCAACACCCGAACCTTCGTGAAAAAAGAATAACGGCTTTTAATATTCTCTAAACCGGTCTTCGTGGAATGCATGACCTGATTTTTTCGCTGCAACTTATTCTCAACAAATAACTTCCCGTCTTTTATCATCACTTTTATAAATAACGGCTGCTCAGTAGAAGTAATGTTATGCTTAATCGCATTTTCAATCAGTAACTGTAATGATAATGGCAACACCTTTTTATTCATATATTCTTCTGGAATAGAAATATCTACTTGGAGATTCTCTTCAAAGCGTTCTTTTAATAAAAATAAATAAGCATTTAAAAAAGTCATTTCTTCAGCTAGCGTTACCAATTCTTTATCTTTTATCTCCAAGATATAACGATATACTTTAGATAGCTTTTCTACAAATTTTACTGCCCGATCCGAATCCTCGGGAATTAACTGTGCAAGCGTATTCATACTATTGAACAGAAAATGTGGATTCACCTGATTCTTCAAGCTTTCCAGTTGAGAGGCAATTTGTTGCTTTTTCAAACGCTCTTGTTCTAATAGAGATTCCTTAAATTGGCTGAAATAAAAAATGCTTTCATAAATGGCTAAAACCAAAAAAGCAACGGTCAAAGAACTGAGTGTCATACCTATACCTTCTGGCTTTCCCTCGACACCAGTCATAGAAAAAGTCAAGTCATCCAAAAAATATCCTAAGATAACTTTTACCACAGAATAAGTTAGCATCACTAAAATGACCTGAACAATTAATCGCTTCTTTATCTGACTCGCTTCAAAGTAACGATCCCTACAAAACATAGCGACCCCGCGCAAGCACAACCAAAATGCGGTGGTATAGATCAGCGAAACAGGAAAACAATAAAATAAGGTTACAGGGCTATCTACGATACGTTCGTGAAACATCATCAACTCAATCAGCATAGCTACCATAGGAATCCCTATGAGCATAAGCCATCGATCATTTATCCCAAGAAGTGTTTTTGTTGAACGCATTTTTTTTGTATAATACTAAAACTGTATCTGATATTTGAAATCTGGAAAGAAGCCAATCTGATAAACATTGAATAACTCTCCAGTGCTTTCGTTGTATCTCGTAGAAAAAATATTCTTATGATTCGTTAAGTTACGAAAATCTAAGTACCAGGTTTGAGAAATTTTCTTTTTTTGACTATTCTTTCTATAGCCAATTTTTGCATCCAGCCGGAAGTACGGGTCGTAACGCTCAATATAAGCTATGCTTTCATCACGAACAGCGAAACCCGAAGCACGGGAGGCCTCCAAGTCAATTGGCGTATAATAACGTCCGCCAGCAGTAGTTACATTCATGTCAAAGGTCAGTGCATTTTGTTTTGCCTTGCCGAAATACCATTCCTTTCCTGCTAAGAAGTTAAACGTGTATTTATTGTTAAAAGAAGTGTTACGTTCTATACCATCACTGGGCGTGTAATTGGAATCGAATACAGAAGCAGTGACCAGACCATAATAACCTTCGCTAAAAAACTTCTCTACGGTTAATTCCAGACCGTAGTTATTTCCAGTTCCATCATTTATTAAATCGGGCATTTCCTCAAAACCAAAATCATCGCCCGTATTCAAAACAGAGAAGGTACTGGGGTCTCGATTCACAGGCACTTCAAATAACCACTGATAATAAGCTTCTGTTTTTATTCTCCAGTTGGTTCCTAATTTTTGGTCGTAACCTACAACCAAATGATGACTTCTGGTAAAACCCAATTCTTGATTTTCTTGATTCAAAGTTCCATCTGAATTTTCTATTTCAAAAAAGTAAATCGGTAAAGGCTGCATTTGACTGTGCATACCATAACCTAAACTCAACTTAGACGACTTGGTCAAATCGTAATTAATGGCCAATCTTGGCTCCACTACAGCTTCATCATTCAGAGCCAAGTACTGACTATGCAAACCACCATTAATCGTCACCTTCTCTGCAGGCTTGTATCGCATTTGAGCATAAGCTTGTAACAATGTGATTCCGTCATTAAAGTTTCGTAATGTTCTCCATTCTGGTTCCAGTGCACGAGTACGGCTGAAAGCATTCATATCATAATACTCTCCCACCAAGCCAACCCGCAAAGTATAACGCGCGTTGAATTTCTTATTGACATAACTGGACAAGGAATATCGATTATTGGTGTCCTCCAGGTCAAACCATTTGAATTCTGAATCATCTGACTGTACTTGATGTTCGTTGTAGATGTTTTGTGAATTGGAAGCCATTAGTGTTGTCCTCCAATAAGTGTTCTCATTAAGAATTATCCGATGGTTCATTCCCAATATCCCCAGTTGGCTGGTTGCATAAGAATTGATATCATCTCGATCTGCGAAGAGATCACCCTCTGCCAGGTCTTCCGCCAGAAAATCTATATCACTCAAACCACCCAAACCGAAGAAGGAAAACTTCCCGAACTTCCCGGTTCCAAAATCCAATTTAAAAGCTAGATCATTATAATTCGGTACTGCAGCTGTTCCTACATCTATACCTGCACGCTGAGCCAATTCTATAAAGGAGTGACGATAGCTGACCATATAGGAACTGGTTTTCTTCTTATTCAAAGGCCCCTCCGCCATAAACTCTAATCCATTGAAAACCGTAATTTGCCCGGTAAACTCATGTTTGTTTTTATTCCCGTTTCTAAAACCAATATCAAAAACACCTGCATTGGCATTTCCATATTCGGCAGGGAAAGCAGAGGTCATAAAATCAGAGTTTTTCAGCATGTTGGTATTCAGAGCAGAAATGGGGCCTCCAGTAGAACCTAAGGTAGAAAAGTGATTAGGGTTCGGAATGGGAATGCCTTCCAAACGCCAAAGGACACCGGTTGGCGAGTTGCCTCTGATAACAATATCATTACGGCCATCGTTCATAGCGCTCACTCCAGCAAAATTACTCGCCATCCGAGAGACATCGTTAGCGCCACCAGCATAACGGGTTACCTCTTCCAGTGAAAAAGTACGGGCGCTAATCCCCGCCATTTTATTTATGGTTTTATCTTTTTCTACTTTTGCGGTAACGACTACCTCCGCCATATTCATGGTCGATTCTTCCATAGCCAAATCAAGGATTACTTCTTTTCCAGCGGTAACCAATACATTGGGTAAAGTAATGGTGTTGTATCCGATGTAGCTGATCCGAAATTGGTGGCGTCCCAGCGGTATATTTTGCATTTCGAAACGCCCATCAACGTCGGTAGAGGCGCCTTTGACTTCTACGCCACTAAGAAATTCTATCGTCGCACCGATTAATGGCATATCGGCCTGTTGGTCAATAACGGTTCCGCGAACGGTTTGCTGACCTTGCTGAGCAGAAAGTAAGATACTAAATAGACTGAACAGGGCAATCAGAAGAGATTTGTAAGAGTAATGCATTTTTTATTTTTAAGGAGTTCGTTCAACAATCAATCGCGAATACAATGCAATATTAGGTCATCTGTTTAACTATAAATATATTTTGGGTATGAGTTGTTCTTTTTTCGAGATGAACCGGCAGAAGCCTACAAAAAAACCGCCACACCGCAACGAAGGTTTGCCAGAGGTTGCGACTCCTGGCAAATTTGAGCCTGACTCCTCCAGAGTATTTAGAGCGCACCAATTAGCCAACGCACCAATTGGCAAGTCAATGTTTCAAGCAAAGGAGTTAAAAATTGATCTATCTAAATTTGAGACAGGTATTTATATTTTAGAAATAATTGATTTGAGAATAAGAAAAATCGAAGCTTTGCATTCTTTGAAGAAGTAGTGTTTTCTTTTATAAAAGCATTATCTTCGCATTACAACAACAGAACCACCCACCTAACAGCTTCTTACAATTAAACTCAAAACTATGACTAAGTACTTTTCCTTACTACTGGCCTTACTCTTTTCTTTTAGTATCACTGCCCAGGAAACGGAATCAACGGTTTCCGCTATTGTCGAAGTTGATAACGATGAACTTTATGACGCTTCTCAAATTGGCAGTGGATCCATCGACGTTGACGAGCTCGCAGAAATCCTGACCGAATCTGCGGAGACCGATCAGCAAAAAGCCGAAGCCATTTATCACTGGGTTACACATAACATTGCGTACAACATAAAACTCTATGAAGATTTTCGCTTAGGCGAACGAGATAAGAAAAAAGGAAAGCGCATCCGTAAATCAGCGATGGAAGAACACAACGCTGGCAAAGTAAAAAAAGCCATACGGAACCGAGCTGGCATCTGTGAAGATTATGCCTTGATTGTTAACAGCCTTTGTCAAGAAGCTGGTCTGGAAACTAAAGTGGTAAAAGGATATATTAGGATCGATCCTTCGAAATTGCGAAGCACTGGCGAAAAACATGTTTGGAACCTCGTGAAAATTGATGGCGAATGGAAAGCCATTGATGCAACCTATGGCGCTGGCTACTTGGATCAATATAACGATTTCGTTTTTGATTATGATCCAAACTATTTCCTATCGAGCAAAGAACCTTTTAGTTTAAATCATCTTCCAAGAGATACTGCCCTCATGTTAACAGACACAATCATGACTCGTAGACAATTCAAAAACTTCCCTATTATCGGACGTGGATTTTTTGCCTTTGACATTAGTAATTATCAGCCTTTGCAGGTAATGCAAGAAGTAGTGAAAGGAGAAGAGGTGATTGTTACATTTACCTCACCGAAGAAGATTGGACAGTTCACTGTTTACAAGGATAAGCAGGATGAATATGAAATAGTAAAGCGCATGAAAAAAGGAGATGAATACACCATTGTAATTCATACTAAGAATATGAAAACGGGTAAGGTCATGCTTTTTGGAGATCGACAGTTGATTGCAGCTTATAGATTGAAGGTGAACAAACCTTAGGGACTCAAATAATTTAAAATTCCTTATGAGTCATAAAAAAAGAGTCTGTCGAAAATCGACAGACTCTTTTTTTTTAATCTTTATTTTATTACCCCCTCCATTTCTTCGAAGTTGGCTTCATTCGCTTCTTCCCACTTCCACTCTGCGGTGAGCGTTCCTGTTTGGCCTTGGATTTTATCATCTCCCTTTTATTAAATTTCTTTTTATCGTAGATTAGTTTTTCCAATAAATCTTCCCGACCAAGGTTCTTTAACTTATCACGAATGATCTGGTGATTCTCTCTTTTATGCCAAAAGAAAAATAAGTGCTGATTCCGCTTTTCCGATTTTGTCTTAGCCGTGTATACTGGCTTCAACGTATAAGGATGTACACCTGAATAATAAATGACTGTCGCTACCGTCATCGGAGTCGGAGTAAAGTCTTGGACCTGCTCCAGTTTAAACCCCATGTCTTTGGTCTCTGCAGCAAGGTTTGCCATTTCCTCTTCGGTAGATCCAGGATGGCTGGAAATAAAATAAGGAATTAATGGCTGATTCAATCCGTTCTTTTTATTGATCTTTTCGAACTTCTTTTTGAACTCATGAAAGTGCTTGAAAGAAGGCTTTCGCATAATTTTCAAAGTAGCATCGGAAGTGTGTTCCGGAGCAACCTTGAGTCGGCCACTCACATTATTACACACTATTTGCTCCATGTATTCATCCAAAGAATCATCGTGGTTTTTATTGTACCCTTCTGTTAATAAATCGTAGCGAATTCCTGAACCAACAAATGCTTTTTTCACCTCAGGATGCTTACCTACCTTTTGGTAAAGCTCTGTCATTGGTTTATGACTGGTATCTAAGTTGGAGCATATAACAGGGTGTATACAAGAAGGACTGACGCAACGATCACAGATGGATTGCACCTTGCCTTTCATCTTGTACATATTGGCAGATGGCCCTCCGAGGTCAGAGATGTAGCCTTTAAAATCAGGCATTTTCGTAACCACCTCCACTTCTTTCATAATCGATTCCTCTGAACGACTCGCAATGAATTTCCCTTGGTGCGCAGAGATCGTACAGAAGCTACAGCCTCCAAAACAACCTCGGTGCATATTGATGGAAAAGCGAATCATTTCATAAGCAGGTATCGATCCTCGCTTTGCATATTTTGGATGCGGCTCGCGCGTGTAAGGCAAATCAAAAGTACGATCAATTTCATCCTCCAACATTGGCGGATAAGGTGGATTGACCACTAATCTTTTTTCGCCAACATCTTGAAGAATACGCCTTGCCGTCACTCTGTTAGATTCTTGTTCTACAATTTTAAAATTAGCAGCGTAGGACATTTTATCACGAAGGCAACGTTCGTGTGAGTGCAAGGTGACGTCTTCCCAACTTTTATTGATTGGTAACTTTCCATCCTTTGCAACATGAAAGGCAGTTTGAGGTATTGTTGTTAGAGAGCTAAAAGGAACACCTTTATTAAGCAAACGTATGATTTCTCGTAAGGGCATTTCTCCCATTCCATATACCAACATATCGGCTCCACTTTGCTCGATGATATTTGGAAATAATTCATCCGCCCAATAGTCGTAATGGGTTACTCGACGTAAAGAAGCTTCGATGCCTCCAATCAGTACAGGTACGTCCGGATACAGTTCTTTCAAAATTCTGGTATACACCCGAACGGCATAATCAGGACGATGACCGCTACTTCCTCCCGGAGTGTAGGCATCCGTAGAACGCTTTCGACGAGAAGCAGTGTAATGATTGACCATGGTATCCATACAGCCAGAGGTAACGCCAAAAAACAAACGAGGCTTTCCCATTTTTTTGAAATCCCGAAGGTCATCTTGCCAATTGGGTTGCGCCACAATAGCCACTCGCAATCCTTCATCTTCCAGAATTCGACCGATGACGGCATTACCGAAAGCCGGATGATCTACATAGGCATCTCCGGAGATGATGACCACATCCAATTCATCCCAACCACGCGTTTCTACCTCCTTACGGGTAATGGGGAGCCAATCTGTTACAGGGCGTTTATTTTCCATAGTATAAAGATACGTCAATTTATTATCTTTGCTTAAATACATCACCAATTATACAAACAGATATTTACACCCATTTCAACATTCTAAACTCCTGAAGGCGTAGCCGCTGGGGCAGAAATATCTGATAACATGATCACCAGTGCTTTAATGAAACGAATATTCTTAGTGCCATATCTTTACTGTCTCTTTATTCCATTCCATCTATTTGCCCAGCATAACAATATAGACAGTCTAAAAGTTGTGTTCAAATCTAGTATAGACAAATCAGCGCAGCTAGACCTTTCGCTCAAAATTGCGGCACAAGCGAAAAGCAAGCAAGATGTTTTCAAATTTGCACAAATTGCTTACCAACTGGCAAAGGAACAACAGGACAGTTTAGCAATCGTAAAAAGTACATTTTACTGGGGGCAGGCTCATCGTATACTAGGACAAAACAAGGAGGCCATAGATCAACTGGAAAAAGCATCTGCCCTTGCCCAGGCTTTGAACGATAAAAAATGGATGGTCAGCAACTGGATTGAACTTTCCAAAGCTTATAATCATAGTGGCCTTTACGAGCAATCTGTTCCCATTCTAAAACAAGTAATCCAGCTTCCTCCTGAAGATGATCAACAACTTCGAAGGGCTTACAATCAATTGGGCATTACGTTCAGCAGGCTAAGCCAGTTTGATACCGCTTTAGTTTATCTCCACAAATTATATTTACTCAGTAAAGAAAATGCAGATAGCTCTTCCATGGCAAGGGCTTTAATCAATCAGGGAGTGGCTTACAACCGCTTGGGAAACAATCCCAAAGCGCTGGAGGTTTATAACGATTGCGTTAACTTGATGAGCCTGCAAAAAGACTCCCTTGGACTAAGTAGTGTCTATCATAATATTGGAAAAATTCATAAAAAACAGGGTGATACGGACTTGGCTATGACTTACTATGAAAAGTCTCTTGCATTAAAACTATACACCAATAATATAGAAGGAGCAGGAAGGACTTATAATAACATGGCCAATATTCTAGTCGGTGAAAAAAAATACGAAGAGGGACTTAGTTATTACAAAAAAGCTCATGACCTGCATCTCAAATCAGGAAGCCGACGAAGCCAGGCTTTAACTTTAGCAAATATTGCCGAAACTTATACCATCATGGAACAATATGATTCGGCATTAGAATATGGTTATAATGCTCTCGCCATTTATCAGGAGATCAACAGTAAAAGCGGATTGTCATACACCCTAGAAACCTTAGCTAAGACCTATCTGAAATTACAAAAAATACCTGATGCTATCCAGATAAATAAATATAGTAAAAAGAGTACTGCCGAAATTGAGAGTATGTTATTGCGAGCAAAAGATCTTACGGAAAGCTCCCAGGATTTTGACTTCCTGATTAACACTTATTATACCCTCGTCGAATTCTACAAAAACCAAAACAGACCGGCAGAGGCGCTACTCTATCAGGGTAAATATATGGCTGCAAAAGACAGTGTTTATTCCATAGAGAAAATGGCCGCCATTACTGAAATACAAACACGCCTTGACACTGAAAGCAAAATAAAGGAAAATGCATTTTTAAGAGAAAATAACCTACTGGTAAAAAGTAGAAATCAGACTTATCTCTTTGTTGCCATTGCATTATTACTATTATTAATTTCGGCCATTTTATTTTACCTAAAACTAAGAAGTGCCAAGCAACAACTAGAACTTCAAAACCAAACTATAGAAAAACAAAACATTGCTCTCACAAAACTTAATGAAACTAAAAATCGTTTTTTCGGCATCATAGCCCACGATCTAAAAAGCCCATTAATTGCGTTACAAGGGTTGGGCAACCGAATCGACTTTTTATTGCAACGTAACGACCGACAACAACTCAATAAAATCGGACAACAAGTTGACCAAACCACCACAAAACTTAATGACCTTTTGGATAACCTGCTGAGTTGGTCCTCTGTTCAAACTGGCAATATTCCTTACCAACCCGCGATTATTAATTTGCTCGAAATCAGTGAAGAGGTCATCCTATTATTTGACAACCTCATACGAATAAACAAATTGACCGTTTACAACAAGATAAGCGCCAACACACAAGTATTCGCTGATGAGCGCGCCTTGAACACAATTCTTAGAAACCTAGTCAGTAATGCCATTAAATTCACTCCTGCTTCCGGGACTATTATCTTAGAGACTTTCGAGGAAGGCAGCCATGTTTTCGTAGCTGTCAAAGATAATGGCCTTGGCATCCCGCTCACTCAAATGGATAAATTGTTTTCAGAAGAACGATTGAGTTCTCCTGGTGCACGAGGAGATAAAGGTACCGGGTTAGGCTTGCTACTCTGCAAGGAATTACTAGAAGTAAATAAAGGAACGATAGAAGTACAGAGTGAAGAAACGAAAGGAAGTGTTTTCAAATTCTCGATACCAAGGGCCTGAATTGGTGGTTGGTTGAGTAGTGAATTAGTTAATGGTTGATTAGTCTCTTGGTGCATATTTAATTAAACAGTAAAGTGATACACTCACGTTGAAACCCCTTGCGCTCTTTGTGTTTAAAAAAACTTCGAGCAGGGCGAGAAGCAAAACGTAGCGCCTTCGTTGCGCCGTTCCGGTTACCAAAAAAACAAAACCCTAATGTCAAAAATTAAAATACTCATTGTTGAAGATGAACCGCTGTATGCTGGACAGCTGGAAATGATTATTACCGAGTTGGGGCACATTCCGATAGGCAAGGCGGATAATGCTTCACTTGCCTTAGAACTCGTGCGTGAAAAAGAACCCGAATTAATTTTGATGGATGTCAATTTAAATGGGGGGATTGATGGAATTGAAACCGCTACCATGATCGCGACTAACAATTATATTCCTGTTATTTTCATAACCTCTATGCAAGATGACGCTACCTTCGAAAGAGCAAAATCTACGCTTCCTCATGCTTTCATTACAAAACCATTCAGTGCTAAGAGGCTGCAACGAAATATTGAACTCATCATCAATAGAATACCAGAAGAAACCCCTAACAATACAAATATACCTAAAGATGAAGTTCAATTAACCGCACCGGATACTTTTTTCATAAAGTCAAAAAACACACTAGAAAAAATCACACTGCCTGATGTTCTTTGGATTGAAGTAACCAATAGGGACTGCAACATTCACACACTAAGCAAAACAATTATAGTACGGATGCCTTTTGCAGAATTGATGAATAAATTAAGTTATAAAACCTTAATACAAGTGCATCGAAGCTACATCATCAATACCGCTCACATTAGCTCCCTCAATCTCAGTGAGAATACGATCATCATTAAAGAAAAGGAAATCCCTGTCAGTAAAACATTTAAAGAGCAAGTATTACAGCATTTGCGAATAATATAGCCTCCTGAAGCAAACCCTCCCCTAAGCTCTAAATCATTCCACTACAATTTTCAGGTCATTCATGCCACGAATGGAGCGTTTCGTGCCAGAGGTGTTGTCATTACTAAACTTTGATGCTATTTTTGACGTACACCTACACAGAATACAGATTTTGTTAGAAGTTATTCAATTGACTTCAACAACTAAATACGAGCGGATTCTAAAACCTGAATAGTGAGGCAATTCTGCGTTAAACTGTTGGAATTGCCCATTTTAGGTTTGATTATAAATATAACCCCAAGATAAAAGAAGAGCCTTTCAGATGTGAATCAGGAAGGCTCTCTTTTTTTTGCATTATTCTTTAGCTATTCTACTCCTCTTCAATTTCAAATATAAAGGTCAACTTTCCACACTGCTTCTCTGGAGCTGAATAGTCTTTCTCAAATCGGTACTGCTGTGCTACATCCAATGCTTTTCGGATAACGGAGGTTGTCTTGATACTGGAGGCCGCTTTATTGAATTTAGAATAAACTACCCGACCGGCTTTATTAACGCAAAGGTCTATTACAATTTTACCCTCCTCCTTGGTTACACTTTTCACATCACCTCTGTAGGTCACTCTTCTATTAAACAATCCATCGCCTGGAAAATCACCAACGGAAGTTCCCGTGTCTTTCTTTCCTTTCGTTGCGTCTTTTCCATTTTCAGGCGCTTCGCCACCACCACTGTTGGTTGACTTGTCAGAACCATCCTGCCTTTTGTTGCTGGTTTTACCCGTTTCTTTTCCTGAGTTTGCAGTAGTTGTGGGTTTCTTCTTAGTCGGCTTAGACTTCGTCGGCGTTCGCGGTTTTGGGTTAGCCTTTGGAGGGTTAGGCTTCGTAGGCTTCCTTGCAGGAGTCTCTACCTTAGGCCTTGGCGGGCTTGTTTTGATCGGTGGGTTTTTGTCTGGAGTGGTCAATACAAGCTTACGTTCTGGTTTAGGCGCAGGTGCTGGTTCTACTTCAGGTTTAGGCTTTACCTCCTCTTTTACTGGTTCCGGGACTACCTCTTCCACCACTTCTTCTTTCGTCGCTTTTTCTACTTTTTTCTCCGCTTCTAACTTCTCCTTTTTATCTCCTTCCGCAGATTTTGAGGAAGAACTTTTGAAGTCCGTGAATTGTATTTCTACAAAATGCTTATTAGGTTCTATATCTGGCTGGTCATCCATTGTCATAAAAGGAAATAGGGCCAACAAAATCAAAGCGCCATTCAGAAATACAGAGATTCGCATCCCTTTACGCTTATTCTTTTTTTCGTTGATTGAAATGGTGTTATTAGTCATAATATAAAAATTTTGGTTCTCCTGATAAAATCAGAATAATGTTGGACTAAACGCCTAACTATTGATATAATATTGTCGATTTCGAGATAAAGTTTTCGCTAATCGCTTATTAAGCCCTTAAAATGCCACGAATTTGGCTTCTAATTTATCTCTCATCACGCCTTTAATTCGGCTAAGTTCTCCTAATTCATGGCAATATTCCGCTACCTTTATCCCTATGATCATCGCCGTCAACACCCGCTTTTTACTCTCCGACCAAATGGAAGGCATCGGCTGGTATACTTATGAATTATTGAAAGCAATGGTCGCTCAGCATCCTGAAGATCGCTTTCTGTTCTTCTTTGACCGTCCTTTTTCCAAAAGGTTTAGCCTGGGGCCAAATGTTGAGATGATTCAATTGATGCCTCCGGCCCGGCATCCGCTCCTTTGGCTGGCCTGGTTTGAGTGGTCTTTGGTAAAAGCAATGAAAAGATATAAGGCAGATGTGCTCTTATCTCCAGATGGATATTTGCCTTTGCGAAGCGATATTAAGACCGTGATGGTCACCCACGATATTGCGCATATTTATTTTCCAGAACAGATTTATTACTCTGCCCGAAAATATTACCAGTACTTTGTTCCTAAATTTTTGATAAAAGCAGATGCCGTCGTTACGGTTTCAGAATATACAAAACAGGATATCCTAAAGCATTACCCTCAGGTCGCTTCTAATAAAATACATGCGATTTATAATGGATGCAGAGCGGAGTTTATTCCCCTTTCGGAAAAGGAGAAAAAGGCGGTTAGAGAAAAACACGCGAATGGACAAGAGTACTTTTTTTATGTTGGAGCTGTTCAACCGCGTAAGAATGTACATCGACTGATTTCTGCTTTCGACCTATTTAAAGAAAAAACCAAGGCACCGATCAAGCTACTCATCGGAGGCCGCTTTGCCTGGCAGACGGGCGATGTAAGCGATGCGTATAACAACGCTATTCACAAGTCAGATGTACATTTCCTTGGCTACCTTTCCAATGAGGAAGTTCCTAAATTAATGGGAGCCGCGTACGCTCTGACTTATGTTTCGCTTTTTGAAGGTTTTGGATTGCCCCTCGTAGAGGCCATGAATTGTGAAGTACCTTTCATTACATCCAATTGTTCTTCAATGCCTGAAGTCGCTGGAAAGGCTGGCATCTTAGTAGATCCATATGAATTAGACAATATTACAAATGCATTGTTAGACATTTACAACAATAAAAAAAGATATGCCGATCTCGTGGAGAACGGAAAAATAGAGCGCGAGCGGTTTAGCTGGGCTGGTGCTGCGGAGCAAGTATATCAACTCTTAAATATCTAGCCCCTCTTCTTAATGAAGCACTACCTTTTTCTTAAACAAGCTTCCTGATTGTGTTTCTCCAATCAGAAAATAAATACCTGCTGCGGTCTTATTCACTTTCTCGATCCAACGATGTGTTCCCGCCCCTAATTTCCCATCCATAATAGACTTCACTTTTTTACCATCCACATCAAATAAATCTATCTTTATATGCTCTAATTTTTCTAATTCAAGTTCGATATTCAATTTGAAATTAGCTGGATTTGGAAAAACATTCAGGTTCATATTTTTCTCTGAAATCACATTATTAGAGATAGTAACTGGAGTAGTCGTTATATATTCATGAAAAACAAGAAGGTCGTTTCCATCCCAGTTTTTGACACTAAAGTCAAGGACATTATTCTGCTCATCTTTTACAAAAACAGCATCTAAGGATTGACCATCATTTATGACAAAACTGACATTATCTTCGAGGTTGACATCACTGGGAATAAGAATCGTCATTTCATTGTTAAACACATGAGACACAAAACCCATCTCTTCCCTCACTTTCCAAAAATCACCAAAACGATTCATCTCCCCGATATAAACATCATCAGGTAAGCTCTCCAAATAATGATCCATACCAACCAATTTGTATTGTCGGTTCGGGTGGATCAACAATACAGAAGGAGCTCCGTTTGCTCTATTCTTCAGCGTAACGTCCAACCAGGTAGCGGCTTTATCCAGATAGTTTTCATTGGAAATGGGATTAGCATGAAAGACGTCTGAGATAGTTACTGGTATTTCATAAACCGAAGACCGAAGTCCGCTGAAACTACGTCCCATTTTATTTTGATATGGAAAATTAGTCAGTACATCAGCTGCTGAATGAGTAGTATTATATTCGTAGCCTAAAGAATCCAGTACATTAACCAAGTATTTTGGGTAAGCCAAATGCCCTGCACGGAACGTTCGAATATTAATACCAATATCCTCTTCTAAAACGTTTTTGGAAACTTCACATTCCCCATAGACGGTTCCTCCAACAGTTATATCGCCATCGTTATAAGGGCTATACATGTCTGGTGTGCTGCCTACCTGTCCAATTGGAAAAATATCCTGATCCGCAAAATCGAAAAAATGACCGATAGAATGCGAGCCAAAAGCTTGTCCATGATCTCGGATATAAGCCATTGTGGCACCCTGATTCAAGTAAAAGGGCGACATCAAATCATCATCGAAATAACGTACCGTAACATTATACGTAGCCTCAATGTTATGAGCCTGTTCATAATCAACAAAATATCTCAAGGTATCCATTCCTGTCTTACTGTCAATATCATGGGTGACCATCACGGTGGCAGAGGAGTTCCCTGGACTACTGTGCTTCCAGGTTGCAAATGGGTAATGAGCAGCATACAAAGCCCGAACAAAAAGAAAGAGCGCATCGGAGGTCGGTTCAAAACCATTGGACGTAAGTCGTTGTGCCTCGTAATCTCTATTTATTTGATTTCGGAGTACGATTTCCTTTAAAGATAAGCCTATGACAACCGCATGTCCTTCGCCATAATTGTTACTAACAACGGCTGCTGTGTTATCCGCAAAATGAGCCACAGCTCTTCCTGTCGTCTCCATGTAACCTAAGGTTTTATAAATTGCATCGTAAGAATCCCTCCCCAGCGACATCGTTATTTCCTCTGGCTCATCGATCCAGCGCAGTTCTTTGTTATTTAATTGATTGTCAGTATCCCATGCAAAAGTGTATCTGGCATTGCTCCCTTCATAACCACTCACCCCAAATAATTCATAAAGATCTTCATCTTCTACTCTTGGCGACAGCAGCAATCCTCCGTTTGCGACATACTCAATTAGACGCTCTTCCTCTTCGTCATTAAAAGTCTGTTCCATTAATTTGGAAGAGCAGAGTACCATTTTATAAGTTGCTGCTTCTTCAATATCTGCAGTAATTATAAAAGGAAAACCAACTACCTTACAGATATGCTCTGCGGAGAACAATCGAGCATCATTGGTCTCTCCATTCCTTTCAGATAAATCCAAAATGGCAATACCTTGCTTGGCATCTTGACCGGTAGCATTATAAAAAAAGAAAAGACAGAGAAATGCGGCGATAAGGTGTTTCATATGTAATGTAGTCTTTACAGAAGGCTGGTTGGTGATAATAATTTACTCTCTTTGATAAATGATGTGGTTAGCCAAAGCATTACAATAAACGTACAATAGACATACCAGCCTTTCCCGTGTAAGCCTTTAACACCCTAGTTGGAAAAACTAACAGGTTCTATTAACTTTGAGGAGAGGGAAAACACCGCGTAGAACCAACAAGAACCCTGAACCAAGGTTAAAACAACATGAAAAATTTCTTTTTAGCTATTTTCGGATTTGCCTGCTTTTTAATACTCTTCACTTGCTGTGGCGTAATGAAGAAGAAGCAGGGCATACCAACTCGACCGCTTTCAAATTATCTAATCTTGGATAGTTTGGTCTGTATTGATTTAAGCGAAAATTTGAAAGGGTTCTCTTCTGGAGATGATGAGATATTGCTTGTGGTCAAAATCTGGAAAAAATCGCTGCCCATTTTTAACATAAACCAAGAGTACATAATTTTTTCTAAGAATCATATGACGGAGGAGATTGAACAACGCATCTCCATTAAAGAAACAGGGCCTAAAACACAATTTGTAATTACTTTGTTGGAACAAGATACCAAACTTAAGAGTTACGAACTAGATAGCATTGTCATCACGAGCAATTCTTTTATGAAATTCCCCAAAATCGACAGAGTCCTTCTGCAAAAGGAACTGGGAGATGATGACTTATTGGATGTAACAGTGGTTCCTTTAGAAGGGATCAAAAACCATAAGAGCAAAAAAACGAAGCTACATGGAATTCATTTGTTTGATGAGTATGAATATTGGTTGTATTGGCATTTGGAATAGGGCACACCAGCAGAAGGGTAACCCGAGCGGCGCCACGAAGACACCACCTCTTTTTACATACCAAACCTTTCAGTAATATGTCAACCCATTACCTCAACCAATATTTCAAGCCCAGCTGAATTCCAAAATCTGAATACGCTTCCATCATTAAATTCGCAGAAGTGCTATACTTTGTTTTAAAACGATAATAAGGAGAGAAATAGACCTCTACACCCGGAGCAAATTCATAACCAAAATTCATTTGCAATGCAGGCGTAACACCAACTTTCGTTTTATACCATTGCGCTTCATCTTTTTTCAAATCATAAAAAGACCGACCTTCTGTGTTCTCTACTAACTCCCCTTTTTTTCGCAACAATACATTGGCGAAAACACCTGCCTCGACGCCCAGCAGCAATCGACCTTTTTTAAAACGGTAGCCTACAAACAAAGGAATATCCAAACGATGGAAATAGTTGTAGGTCTCTTTTTCATAGCTTTCTATATGCGTGTTTATAAATTCTCCTCTATCTAAAGTCGTATCTCCCGTAACTTCATTGACATATAGTTTTAATATAGCGTCCGGTATGGTATCAAAAGTACTGAGGCTTTCCTGGTAATTAAGTCGTCGGGCAAGGCGGTGGTATTCCAGTCCACTGCGGAAGGAAATATTATTTTTCATTTGAGCAGAAAAACTCAGACCAATGGAAGATGACTCCAGTTGCTTTTCTGTCGATTTTCTACTTGCAACATACTCGGCATTTCCCCCTTCTTCAATCAAGGTCCACTCTGACTTCACTTTTCCAATTCCTGCATGTAGACCAATCGCAAATTTCCAATTGGGTTGCTTATGCACGGGAACGATTAGCTTGACATTTTCAGGAATTAAAGCTTCCTCTTTAACTGATGATAGTTCGCCCACTAGTGAAGACAACTCCAAAACCTGCAAGGCTTCACTTAACAATCTATTTACATCTCTTCCCTCCTCCTCTCTTTGGTCAAAAGGCGCTATAACCATTGAGCTTTGGGGTTCATCGCTCAATGGTATATAGCTGCCATCTTGTAAATACTCAATAAATGATGTTTCTTCTATCTGTTTTTTAGGTCTCTGTGAATCTGTTATTATTAATATTTTTTTGTTATTTGAAATTGTATTTTTAAGATTACTCTTCAATGCCCTTACTGGAGCCAAGGCATCTGATTTTCCAGTCATTTTATTTACCGGATTGGCTTGCTCGTCTTGAGTAACTCCCTGTGCTTCCTTATTTGTATTCTTTTTGCTATTTTTATTTTCATCGCTATCCATATCTACCATCTCTACTCGTTTTCTTTCTACTAAACCGGACTGCTTTTCTCCAAGTAAAATCTGCACTTCAGCTACAGAGCTTCTCTGTTCTAAAAGAGATAAGTCTTCTTTACTATGACTCCATAAGCCCACCGCCACTACAACTATGGAAGCACCAAAGAAAAACCACCCGAAGAATCTTCGTCGTCTTTTTTCTGGTTGCACATGCGGCTCCACCTCTTCCCAGATGGCTTCCGCATCTACAAACTCTTCCTGGTTTTTCAGGCTTTGATGAATGTACTTCTCGAAGTTTGGATTCATATCCTTATTTTATTTTTTTCTCTTTTAGATAAAAAATCTGCCAACAATTTACGCGCACGAGTCAGTTGTGAGCGGGATGTACTTGCTTCTATCCCCAACAAAGCCCCAATCTCTTTGTGACTGTATCCTTCTACTGCATACAGATTGAAAATGGTTCGAAAACCATCGGGTAAACGATTGATTAATTCTACCAACTCATCTGCTGCCAACTGCGGAAAAATTGCGGGGTCGCTCCACTCTTCTGGCATCGTTTCATAGCCGTGAAACTCTCTTTTAAAACAAGCTTTATCAAAATAACTCAGAGCTGTATTCACCACTATTTTTTTCATCCAACCTTCCAAAGAGCCTTGGTCTCTATATTTAGGAAAGGCTCTCAATATCTTTATGAAAGACTCTTGCAATACATCCTTAGCATAAGCTCGATCTGACACATATCTTCGACTGGTTGCCATCAACAACGCGGAGTACTTTAATACCAAAGCTTTTTGATATTTAGGATTTAGCCCCTTACAGCCATCAATGATTTCTTGTTGTGTCTGACTACGCAAATTTGGTTTCCTTTTATGTTCTTACTATTGTATCGTAATACTGAAAGCTCCTTCAAAAGGGACTTGTACTCCTCCCGAGCCTGTCGATCCTGCCACAATGAAAAAGATACTTCCTCCTGAAAATCGTCCTTTTATCTTTTCTCCTGGAGACGTACCATATTCTTCAACGATCAACTGATCAAAGCCACAACTAGCATCACAATCGATACCTATTGTTGTTCCATTGGAAGGGAAGGTACCTTTAAATAAGCTAATCTCATTGTCCGTGTATGTGCCAGTAGTTGATCCAAAAAAGGAGATATCGATTTGATTCAGCGAATCTTCATCGCCTATTATTTTTGTGATATTTCCCATTAATAATGTTGGCTCATCGAATACAATTGCATCCGAGCCTGGAAACTTTATAATGATAAAATCTGCTTCTCCATCTCCACACAATTCCAGCAACCCAAGATCTGCGTCTAAGTCATAAATCATTGCACCGCTTTCGTGGAAATTTACTAGATCCCGAACTGCTACAGAGAAGGTGGTATTGGCCATACAAACCGGCAGTGCTATTCCAAGCTCATTTCCATCCAATTGATAATAACAATAGGCGTTCTCTCCTTCATTTACATCAATAAAAAATTCATTGATCGCATTGTCTGTACAATCAACCAATGTACCCACCAGCGTAGCAATCTGTGTCGAAGCACCTTCTGTAATTATAATGTTATTTAAACTTTCATCTTCCAAATATTGCGCTGACTCCAAGGGCCAGTTAATACAACCTACTCCATTTACGGAAAGTATTATGTCCGTAATTTTATCCGCTGGAATATTGGTACTAAAGAAGCCATCATTGTCCGTATAAGCATAGGCGCCTTCCAGAGTTGAGTAATCGTTGGTTTGAACTAAGAGGTTGGGCATAGGAAGTCCCTCTTCAGTCTGCAATCGACCTTGAATATTAATCATTGGAGCAGCTTCTGCGAGGTGACAAAAAGAAAGATTTGTAATTTCGGAAACATATTTATCACCTACTAAAAAAGCATCTCCGCGATCTTGCCACAAGCCATATACTGTATTAAAAGACCAAAAGGGAAGTTCTGCTGGAGCCAGAGCTAGCTGCTCATCAATTACTGCATAACTAAGTTTGGCCGGCGTTTCTCTATCCAGTTTTAAAATTTCGCCATTTGAAGAACGCAATTCAATCGCCAACAATCCATAAGTCATCAAAGCTACCTCTTTGCTTTGTCGGTTGATGCCCTGGAGGTTACCTGGCATAAATTCCAGAAAGTGTTTTTCATTCGGAGCGAGTAACTGTGGATAGACGGAAACCTCCCCAGTATATAAATTTCCATTTTGCCTAAGCAAGCTGTTTGGTTCTATTGCCAATTGAGTACCACCTTCTACATTTATGGTGGTTCCTTCTGCAACGTTAAAACGACTGTGTTCTAATTTTGGCAATAGCCGGATCGTTACATAATTTTCGGAATTTTCCTTAGGGAAAAAGCGGCTACCTCCTTCAAAATGCGATAACTCTTTTTGGGCTTTCACAAAAGTCCCTGCGGCATTCATAGCTACGGACTTGAATAAAAAAACACCTTGCTCATTGGTCGAGATTATTTCTTCGCCTAGCGTAACGAGGGCATCCGCTATGGGATAGCCATTTTTATTAAGGACTTTTCCGAGTACAGAAGCTGTAACGGGGATAGAAACTGGATCAAAATCATCTACGATTTCAATTTCAGGATCGAAAGGAGAATCGCTCGGAATCAAGCTTTCGCTATCCTTTCTACAGGAGGAAATCAGTAATAGGAGCAGTAAGAAGTAATATGGTTTCATTCTATTGTAGTTGGTACTACTTATAGAATCATATTAGAGGAGGATACGCTGCATGGAGCCGCAAAATTAAATGCTTGTTCTAATAGCTTTTGGGCTGTTAAGTATTACACAAAAAATAATTTCAGAACCTATACACTCGCTGAAATTCCACAACCTGCTCTTCCTTTGGTCGTTACGATCATAAAATTACAAGGCAGATTCTGAAGTTAATTTTTTGTTTTTATTAAACCACTGCTTTTCGATGCCGCATCCACAAAAAGATACAGCTACCAATACCCAACAACATCATAATTACAGCGATAAACTCCGCTTGTGTCGTTTGAAAACCAAAGATTTCATATACATCATTGATTCTTATTTTTTCAATCCAGAAGCGCTCAAAACCATTGAAGAAGAGGTAGAGGGCGAATAGCATTCCTGGAATCGTGACTTTCTTACGGATGGACCATAAAAAGCCGCCTAAGGCAGATGCCATTATGAATTCGTAAATCGAAGTTGGGTATACTTTAGGGATCAATTTTGTACAGTAGCGCCAGGTACAACCATCGATGTTTGCATGCGCACTACTTCCGGAATCGATGACATTATTTGGATAGTCATAAGCCCACATCCACTCTGGCAAAAAAGCCATCCAACCTGGTTGCACTAGCTCATTGGGGATACCCCAGTCGCCATCACCTGAAAAATGACAGCCCAAACGTCCGATGCCGTAAGCAATCATTAGGGCTGGAGCTGCGCCATCCATAATGTGAATCGGTGTAATTTTTTTTGCTTTTAAATAAAAGTAGATAACTGTAAAAGCTGTAATCAAGCCTCCGTAAATGGCCAGACCTGAACCAGAGAAAAAGGAATCGACTAACTGCTGGAAGGTCATAGTACTGAAGCCTTCTGCCAAGGCAAAAATCTTTGCACCAATGATACCGAAGACGGCAGCCATAATGGTTACATCACCAATTCTTTCATATGGATGTATTGTTACTTCTACTTCTCGTGGTTCTGGTAATTGCACTTTCTTTTTCTCCCAGTACTTGATGCCTGCGAAAATAGCTGCACCAATGATCCCCGCGATCCAATTTCCTTTAGCTGAAAGGATCACTGAAGCTGGGTCGTATTGAAATTCTGCAAAATTGGAGTAGATATAAAGAAGTTTAAAACTCAATGCAAAACCCAAAAATCCATTAGACAACAATTCAAAGATACTGGCGGGTGCTCCTTCTATTGCTTTGACCTTTACTGGTGTCAACAAACCTTCTGCCTCCTTCCGTCTCATCTCTGTCATCAACATGATGGCAGCAGTCAAAATGGCAATAACCAGAAAAAGCCCAAAGGTCTTTACGATGGAAAATGCGTTATCGGGCTGCGTACCGATGAGGTAATAAAGAATGTAGGATAAATCTGGACACATAGTATGTTTGTTTTATTGGTAGCAAAAATAGACAGGATTAGGAGAAAAACAAACTCTCTTCCGACTCTTGGCCAAATTTAGTAGTTAGATAGAAGCAGAGCAGGGTAAATATGGTGAGTCAGAGCTTCCTAAATTCGCGTAATTACTACGCGAGGAACCTTTTATCCGCCTTATTTACCCTGACCTACCTTATCCGCATTATTAACTAACCATTTATTTCCGTCTACCGATCACTGTTCCATCTTTGATCTGCGCGCCTTTTCTGACTACGACTATTCCATCAACGATACAGTAAGTTTCCGTTTGTCTGTCTTTCAACTTGGCACCTCCTCTTATTTTTACTCCCTTTCCGATACGGGCATTTTTGTCGATAATCGCCTCCTCAATGATGCAGTCTTCTCCTATTCCCATAGGAATATCCTTTCTATTTTTATCGGTTAGGTCTTCCAATTTTTCATAAGTATCATTACCAAACACAACGGTATCTTTTATTACTGTACGTTTTCCTATTCGGGAACGAATTCCGATAATGGAACCCTCGATCTTCTTGGCATGCAAAATACATCCCTCAGACAACACTGACTTTACAAGTCTTGTCCCAAATATTTTCGTAGGCCCTAATTGGCGAGGGTGGGTGAAAACATTTTGCTCGTTATCAAACAGGTTGAACTCAGGTACATGATCAGTCAAGGCAAGGTTTGCCTCATAAAAAGATCGGATGGTTCCGATGTCTTCCCAATAACCTTCATAAGAATAACTCGCCACTTTATAACCTGAAGTAATTGCACTTGGAATAATTTCTTTTCCAAAGTCAATGGACTCTTCATGTTCTGCAAAAAGCTTAGCTAAGGCTTCTTTATTGAAAATATAAATCCCCATCGAAGCGAGATAATCTTTTTTCTTTTTCTTATTCGCAGGAGTTACTTCTGATTTCCAATCCTTTAAAACGCCCTTCTTTGGTTTTTCAATGAAGCTGTCGATATATCCGTCTCCATTTACTTTCATAATACCAAAACCAGAAGCATCTTTTGCCGTTACCGGAATAGTTGCAATCGTCAGATCAGCTCCCTGAGCGATGTGACTTCGTGCTAGCTTTTCAAAATCCATTTGATACAATTGATCTCCCGAAAGAATCAAAATGTAATCGTGATCATGACTTCTCAAATGGTGCATACACTGACGAACGGCATCCGCAGTACCTTGAAACCACTTCTCATTTCCTCGGGTCTGTTCTGCTGCCAAAATATCCACAAAGCCTTGAGAGAACATATCAAACTGGAAAGTATTTTTGATGTGCTGATTTAGCGAAGCCGAATTGAACTGCGTGAGTACAAACATTCGCTTTACGCCAGAGTTGATACAGTTGGATATGGGGATGTCAATTAAACGATATTTTCCACCGATAGGAACCGCGGGTTTTGAACGTTTGTCTGTCAATGGAAATAATCGGGTACCTGCGCCGCCTCCAAGAATTACGGAAACCATTTTAATGAGCTTCATTGTTGGGTGTTATTTTTTATTTGTAATATTGTTGTTATTTCACTATACTCTCTTTTTTCACTAACCCCACCCCTAAAGGAGAGTCCTCCTGTAGAGGTATCTATAAATAAGGTCTATTTTTGAAAAAGGTATAACATCTTAATTTTATTGTTTCTTTTAGTATTCTCTTCTCAAAGCATTGATTCATAAATCTCCATGTATTCTTTTGCTGATTTCTCCCAGGAAAAATCCAAAGCGATGGTTCGTTTGCGAATGAGATCAAAAGTCTTTTGGTCAGCATATAACTGTGCCGCCCTAGCCAGAGAACTAAAAGCACTACTCACCGAATAATGATCGAAGGTGATGCCATAGCCATTTTCAAAACCAATATCTGAAATAGAATCTTTAAGACCGCCTATATTTCTAACCATTGGAATCGTTCCATACCGCAAGGCATAGAGTTGATTCAGGCCACAAGGCTCCACTCTCGATGGCATCAGTAAGAAATCCGATCCGGCATAGAGTTGGTGAGCGATTTTTTCATTGTATTCCAAACGAGCATCAAAGTAGGGTGCATATCGCTGCTTCATTTCCCGAAAGGCTGCTTCCAATTTTGGCTCTCCTGTACCTAACAATAGAAATGTAGCTCGTCCTCCTGACTGTAAAAAGCGGCTAATTAATTCTGGCAACAAGTCTGCTCCTTTCTCCCCTACCAATCTTCCGATAAATGTAATAATTGGTAAATCTCCCTCAATATGGAAATATTCCCGAAGCGCTTCTTTATTCTTCTTTTTAAAAGTAGCCAAGCTCCTCTTCATCGGATGTGCAATCAGTTTGTCCTTTTTCGGATCCCAAACCTCTGTGTCAATCCCGTTCATGATTCCTTTTGACTTCCCGGACTCGCTATTGAATAACCATCCCAAGCCATTCGACTCTTGGCGCAATTCGTCCATGTAACCCTGAGAGACTGTTGTTAAACGCCAACAGCATTTCACGGCAGCAGCCATTGGATTGATCGTACTCTTCCAATCCAATAATCCTCGATCATCCTTATAATAAGGTGGAAGCAAATATTGTCGATTCCAGGAAAAAGCCCCCTGGTATTCTCCGTTGTGAATTGTAAAAACGGTAGGGACTTTATGTAACGCTCTATAGTCTGGACAATAATTTATGATAAAAGGAATGAGCGCACAATGGTGATCATGGCAGTGTAGAATGTCAGGCCTGTTCTCCATTTGAAGAATCCATTGCAAAATAGCCTCCTGAAAATAAATGGCTCTTTCGGACTCATCCGAATAAGCACCACCAGGACCTACGTAAATCCCTTCCCGATCATACAGACCCGGCAAGTCCGCAACATAAAGCGAAAATCCCAGCTCGACTTTCTCTACCTCCAGAATGCGAAAGCCCACCTTCCTGTTGAAATGGTCTATACTACCCTGATATAAAGTTTTATAGGATTGGTTATTCAACCACTTGGTCGAATATTTAGGAATGATAACGGTGGCTTCTGCTCCAGCTTTATTGAGGTATTTGGGTAAGGACCCAACTACATCCCCAAGGCCTCCGGCTTTAGCAGCAGGGTAACATTCTGCACTAATGTGAAGAATTTCCATATGAAGGTTCTCTATTTGTGTATTAATAAGGTTATGAACTAGTTACAAAGATAATAGAGTTGTTGAGTCTTTAGCTTAGATAATTGTATAATTTTAATTTTTCAGCACTTTTTCCTGGAAGATACAATTAGTCTTTTTTTTCAATTCCAGCTTCAAGTTAGCCACTAGCGAACCTGCGTATAGTAAAGCTGTGTACCAACGGCTATTCCTGAAATTCCAGTACTCCCACTAAAAGTCATCACCACTATATCGTTGCCACTAAAAACAGGAGTATAATAATAAAAATTACCTACCCGGTCTAGGACCGCCAATACATTGTTAGAAATACCCCAATTCGAAATATCAGTTGCACTGACTACTCTATTTAAAAAAAGTCTGTGCCGACATAGATCCATCTGGATATAAAACACTCTGAATAATAACGTATTGACCATAAGCATTATAGCCCAGATCTAACTGCCAGCTTCCGATCAGTGCATTAATTATCATTTGATCAGAAACAGTAGTGAGCGGCTCCTCTGGAAGTACTTCAGGCTCCAGTGGTGTTGGTTTTACATCTGGCAATTTTTCCTTTGGTGTAGACTTTGGAATGGGGGCAGGTTGCGGATTTAATCTCCTGGCATTTTCTTCACTTTTTTTCCAACTATTGGCAATAGCTTCTTCACGAGCGCGTGCAGGTGGGTGGGCCAGGAAGCAGCTTCGTCCTTAGTCACCTTTTTTTATCTGAACTATAATTCTGATTGGTAATAATAAAAACAAACAATCGAAGACGCCCCTTATTTGGATAAATCAATGATTTAAAATATTCCCAAGACAATGCGAAAGATTCTTGCGGTGGATAATCGACCCAGCGATAGCTCGAACCATTCATGATGCTTCCGTCTCCATTGTATTGCTCTAATTGAGTGACAATCGCGAATCCATTCGGCACGGACATATTCCTGTAAGGGTATTGTTTTTCTTCTAAGCTTTCGCTTATCTTTTTACTAACATCTCCCAAGTTGCTACAGTTTCGAAAATCGTCATTGGGAATCTCATAAGAGGTATGGCACTCCGGCGGAGGGAAAGGGAATTGGACTTTTTGGAAATTTTGCATAGAGACACTTCCCGTACTTTCCCAAGGCAAGCCGCTTGCTTTACCTTTGTCGAAACCTGCTATGATATTTTTATATCTTTTTTGATTAAAGCCCATATCGTCTGAAGCGGGCCATTTAGTCACGAAGGCGCGAACATCCTCTTTATTAAATTTTATTTTCGCTAAAACAAAACCCATAAAAAAATCAGCTTCCGCTTCTTCTTTCTCATGTCGGTCAGCGGTTAAAGAATGTTTATTTAAATGGTGAGCCATCTCATGAGCCGTCATTCCAATTTTTGCCATATCGCTAGCGCGCTCAAAAAAGTCCTGACTCCAAAATAGAAATCGTTTTTCACCATCTATTACGGCGCTTACATTCTGTACATTGGTTTCTACTAAATAAAAATTGATCTTTAAATTTCCACCTACCTCCAATATCTTCCGAACCCGACTTTCCATCTCGCGACTCTCCGGCGTAAAAGCATATAGCTCATCATCCATCTGCGTGCCGCTATAAACACAGCGATTTTTAATATCAATATCTAATAGCTCTTGTGCTTTCAGAGCAGAAGACATCAATAACAAAACAGCAATAAGTAAATTAAGTATACGGAACATATTCATTCAGTTTCCAGATAAATAAACTAGACTAAAACTCAGACAAGTTATACTACAACTTGTTCAAATGAATGGGTGTGGAAAAGTGGATGTTTCCAAAATTATTTATTCTATTGGAGAAATAGAATAAATAAGGGGATGAATATTAGAGTTTATTCCGTATCCGGTGTTCGATTTCATACCGGATTTGCAAAACCTCCAAGATTTGGTAAGTCTCTTTTTTTCCTTCACCTCTAAACTATCCTTAATTAAAAATCAAATTCGGCAACTCATTCATATCTGAAAACACCCTAGCTCCTGCTGCTTTCAAATCTGCGCCATCATGATCTGGTGCGAAACCCAATACAGGAATTCCAGCCGCCACCGCTGCTTCCACCCCGTGTGTACTATCTTCGATGACCAGACAGTGCTCTGGTAAAACTTTCATTTCCTTGGCGGCATGGAGAAAAAGAAAAGGATCTGGCTTCCATCGGTTTACTTCGTAAGCGCTAAAAAGATGCCCTTCGAAATAAGGAAGTAACTTGGTCAATTTTAAATTAAACAACATTTTTTGAAGGGGACCATTTGAAGCAACACATCTCTTCAATGGTTTCTCTGAAATAGCTTTTAGCACTTCTTCGATTCCAGAAATCGGTTCAAGAAATTCTTCAAATAACTCAAAGCTGCGTTTTCTATACACCGCTTCAAAATCATAGAGAATGGGCTCCCCCAGTTTTGCTTCAATATATTTCCCCACGTCGGCTAAAGAACCTCCCGTGAATAGATTCTGGGCTTCCATAGTTTCCATAGGAATTCCGAGCTTACTTATTTCTTCCGCAATAACCTGACTGGAAATTTTTTCGCTATCTACAAGAACACCGTCGCAGTCGAAAATAATAAGTTGTGGTTTTGACATTTTGATAATTTGATCGTTTTTCTAAGATACTATACACTTTTGCTAGCGCAGCCCCCAACCCATGAAGGGGAGGTCCTTCCGCAGACTTATCAGTGGAATGAGAGATCGTTTCTGAAAAATGTATCGTAGTTTATACGTTTTCAGTGAATTCATTTGGTCAATTAACTTTCACCACTACTTTTCCTATCGTCTTCCCTTTTTGAAACATACGAATTGCGTCTGGCAACTCTTCAAAGTTAAAAACATGTCCTATATGTGGTGGCGGTAATTCTAATGCCTGTACCTTAGTAATGATGTCGTGCATAATTTCCACTCGTTCATACAACCAGATGAGATTAAATCCCAGCATTGCTTTATTGGTGTGGATCATTTCCTGTGGGTCAAACTTTGGCCGGGTAAAATGCTGATAGAGTACCTTTAGATAATTAGGACGGTTGCCAGGAGAAGCATAACGGGCGGAACCGTAGATCACCATTCTGCCTTGAGGCGCTAACTGCTCAAAGCCTTGTTTTAAAATCTTTCCTCCAATACATTCCATTATCACATTCAAGTCTCTGTCTCCCAAAGCTGTTTTTAAATCTTTATCAAAATTCTTTGAGCGAACAATCACTTTATCATAGCCTTCCTTTTTCAAAAAATCGACTTTAGCTGGACTACCTACGGAACCAATCGTATAAACTCCAAATCGCTTTGCAATTCGATTAGCTAATATCCCTACTCCGCCAGCTGCGCTATGTACTAACACTGTGTTTCCGCTTTTTAAATTTCCTAACTCCAATAAACCATAATAGGCCGTCAACACTTGCACTAAGAATCCCGCACCTTCTTCCATGCTCCACTTTTCCGGTATTGGGACCACATAGCTCTGGTTTATATTCAAGTGAGTAGCGTATCCTCCGAAACGGGTTACGCCCATTACTTCATCTCCTACCTTTAGATTCTCAACCTGATTTCCTACTGCTGTTACTACCCCTGAATATTCTAAACCAGGAGTGAAAATCCCTTTGGGTGTAGCGCTATACAATCCCCAGATCGCAAATACATCTGCAAAATTTAAACCTATGTATTTTAAGGCAATACTGACTTCTTCGGGAGCTGCAGGAGGTAGTGTGGTTTCTACCAATTTCATGGCTTTGAGATTTCCTGCTTTGAGTTGGTATTTTTTCATCAAATGTTGATTCTTTCGCTATAGCCCTAGAGAGACATTAACAAGTCCCTGGCTTCTTCGTTTTCTGGATTTACTTTCCTTACTCTTATTAACAAGGCCTTTGCTTCTTTCTTCTTTTTCAGAAACAGATACAAAGCTACTTTATTCATCAGGGCTTGTTCAAAATCTGGGTTTAGCGCTAAGGCACTATTGTACTTTTTCTCTGCCTCCTCGAAATCACCTTGCAAGGCCGCAATGTAACCAAGGTTATTTAAGGCCAATTCCCTTTTAGTATTTTCTTTCAATACAAATTCAAATACCTTTTTAGCTTGCGGAAAGTACTCAAGTGCGATATAAGCACTCCCCTGCTTTTCCTGAAATTCTAAATTAAAAGGCATCAGCTGTGTCGCCTTTTTATAATACAACAATGCTTTTGCAGCATCCGTTCTTTCCATATAAGCTTCGCCAATTCTATAAGCGGTCCATGCGTCGGTTTGCAGCGCAGCCTCTTGATTGATCGACAGTTTCACTATTGCTAGATAATCCTTTCTAGCAAAGAAATAATGCACCTTTGTTTTAAATAATAAGGGATCAGCAGTATCTACTTTATTAAGATAATAATTTGCAGAATCTAAAACAAGGTCTGCTTCCGCGTACTTATCAAACATGGCGATGTAACCTCTTGCCATTTCCAGGGCAGTTCCTTTTTCTTTAGTCAAAATTTTCAAACCTAAAAACCGAGCAATTGCCTCTTTCTTTTCTGACTTAATCGTCGTCGTCTCTCCAGCTATTCTTGCCGTTCTTTTACTAATGTAATGATCTGTAATGTTAACATGAGGAATATCTGTACTTCCTGAAGGTGGCATATGACAGGTTACGCAATTGTTTTGTTGGATATTTCGAGTAACCAATGGAATTGAACATTCCGCAACTTCCTTTTTCTGATGACAACTGAGACAGGGTTTGTTAAAAATTTCTTTATCTGCTTTCCGGACACTATGATGTGGATGGTGACAGGTAAGACAAGTCATCTCGTCTGAAAGTGTATAACATTTACTGAGTCGCAAACGATCTGCTTGAGAAGCCATGATGAATTTTTCATGGGAATTCGTGTATCTCGGTAGAAAGACATTTGCTACATCTGAAAGCGGCATTCCTGGTTTGAAATCAAAAAAGGTTTTGCCTTCTTCCAAAACAGCAATGCCTTGCAAATGGCAACGCTGACATAAATCCATTTGTAAATCCTTAGGTAAATCTTTAGGATTGACGATACTGTAATCTATTTGTTGGGAGGTATCTACTATCTTTCCTGCTAGCTTCTCTCTCACATGTACTTCGCCCGGACCATGACACCGCTCACAAGCAATCCCGGTAGGCATCGTGTGGTATTTATTTAGAGATCCTTCTACTGCTTCCGGATAATCGTTGTGGCAGGTGATACACTCCGTAGTTAGTATTCTATTGAAACGCAAGTTTTTTTCTTCAAAGCCGGGAGCCATATCCCAGCGGCCTTCTTGTGTGTAGAAAGTAATGGGTGCCTGAAAGATGTAGCCATTTTCGTTTATGATGTGAGAATTAGTGTGGTGACCTGAGCCAACGATATAACTTATTTTTTCAACCCGTTTGTGAATAGTGTCTTTTCCTTCAAGGCGGTACTCCGTAATATATAAGATGCTGTCTTGAAAGGAGGCTTGGTAATAGTAATCCGATTCTTCATCATAAACCACCGCGTGATTGCCATAAAATGCAGCCGTCTTTTCTTTGGTGGCATGACCGAAGGATTGCCCCATACCCGTTTCCATAAAATGATCATATGCATCCGGGTGACAGCTCCGACAGGTGGCCATCCCTACGTAGGCGACGGAGTCTTGCAGACTAGCATATTGACTAACTTGTGTAATGGAATTGGTAGATCTTCCGCAATAGACCAAGGTAATTGCTGCTAGAAGAAAGAAGCTGTAAATTACTTTTTTGGCCATGGATTATTTCCGTACAAAACGACTGATTAGTGCAGCTGTTTTTGCTAAATCATCTGAGGAAGGATTTCCTTTTTTATTGGAGAAGTTCATATCTCCCATTATATTAATAGGAATAAGATGGACATGTGCATGAGGTACTTCGAGGCCGATAACAGACAGACCGATTCGATTGCAAGCAACTGCTGCCTTGACTCCTTTGGCTACTTTTTGCGCAAAAATCATCAGACCAGATAGTGTGGCCTCATCCAAGTCAAAGATATAATCAACCTCCACTTTTGGAATAACCAACGTATGCCCTTTTACTAATGGATTGACATCTAAGAAGGCGAGATAGTTTTCATCCTCTGCTATCTTATGACAAGGAATTTCTCCGTTGATGATTCTGGTAAAGATGCTAGGCATAGTTATATTTTTTGGATGCTCTCTGGCTCTTATCAATTATTAGGAAAGGAAAAAATTAGCCATTAGTACACTTTTGAAAACCAAGGTTTTTTCTCACTGATATGTCTGCGGGCTGATCTCCCCTTCAGGGGTTGGGGGTTGCGCTGGAAAAGCACAGAATTACTAGTTCTTAGATCGAAATATCTATAATTTCGAATTCAATGTTTCCACGCGGTGTTTTTATACTCGCGACCTCCCCTATTTTCTTACCCAACAATCCTTGACCAATTGGAGAGGTCACACTAATTCTTTTCGCTTTCAAGTCAGCTTCAGATTCAGAAACCAACTTATAGCTAAGTGTCTTGTTCGATTTTGTATTTTTGATAGTAACGTTTGTTAAAACGGTCACTTGAGAAAGGTCAATAGTAGATTCGTCAAGGATGCGTGCATTAGCCATTACCTTCTCCAGTTCGTTGATCTTCAGTTCCAACATTCCCTGTGCATCTTTTGCAGCATCATATTCTGCATTTTCCGAAAGGTCACCCTTCTCTCTTGCTTCTGCGATTGCCGCAGCTACCTTTTGTCGACCAACAGATTTCATATCATCCAGCTCTGTGGTAAGCCTATCAAATCCTTCCTGTGTTAGATAATTGTATTTTGACATAATAATTCTTTTCGTATAGAGTATATATCCTTTGATTGTGGATTAAAAGAAACGTTTCCAACCCGGACTCGGGTTGGAAACGTTCCAAATTGAATAACCAAAGGTAAAAAAAAATAATAACTTATAATAACGCCATCAGGTCGGATGACTTTAGAGCGGTACAACCCCGAAACAACAGTTCAAAACAAAATGCCATTGACACTTACGTAGTCAATGGCATTTTTAGTGTTTGCTATAGAGAATGCATAACATTCTTTATAACTTTTATTAGAGATCAAAACGAATTCCAATACTGTGGGAACCGCTCCACAATTTTGTATCTCTGTACGCATAATCAATTGCGAATCTTTGTTCTGACTTTTTCTTTATTGGCACCTGAATGGAGAAACCAGCAGCGATACCATTATAAATTGGAGATTCGTTACCTCCTTCAGAAGTAGAACCAAATTCATACTTGTAAGCTCCTCTTAATACAAACATCTTATTGAAAGCATATTCAACACCTCCTCCAATTTGATCCTGAGAGAAAGCGTTTGCTGTAAAGTTACCGATCACTGAAATCCGGTTTTTTGGGTTTACAATGAAATCATAAGACATCCCAATGTTTACCAATGAAGGCAATTCAAATTGTTGAGAACGAACTTCATAAGTCAAATCATAACCAAAGGTATTGTTAGGATTACCGGAAGTTTCGTTCAGACCTTCTCCTTTAAACTTCATAGGCGCCCCAACATTCCTCAAAGCAATTCCGATTTTAAAATTATCCTGAGGACCGGTTACATATTGTACCCCGGCATCCAATGCAGCACTAGTACCTGAAATTCTATCCGTATTTTCTGAAACGAAACGGAAAGTAACTCCTACGGTTACTTTGTTATCAAACATATGTGCATAAGAAAGGCCCATGTTGAAATAAGAAGGCGAATAGGTAATTCCACCGTTAACCGGATCTGGCAATTGTTCCGTTGTTACAGGAATATCTCCCATATCAATCGCCATGATGCTTATTCCAATGGCGCCACTCTTTCCTACTCTTTGAGCAAGACCTAAAGCGTTGAATCCAATATCTGTTCCGTCAAGATAACGGGTATGCCCAATATTGATTTGTGTTTTATTGATACGAGCTAGACCAGCTACGTTAATTCGCATGGCATCTACCCCCGTTACGAAAGAAGTACCCATACTATGCAAACCTGAGCTACGTGCCCATGGGTTCATAAGTAATTGTCCGGCTCCAGCTTCCCCTTGTCGATCAGGGTTACCCGCCATGACATCTGATGCAGGCATCATCAGTAGAAGGACAAGAAGTGTAAAAATATATTTTAACATAATTATTTTAATTTAAAAACTGTACTGTAATGGGTAATCAGAATTAACTCGTCTTTTCTAATGACTACCGTTTACGAGCAAAGTAAAATTTTTAAAAACAATACTTTTTCATCCGATAGAGAAAGGGATAAACATATTGCCTGGATAAATAATCGCTGGCAATATGTCTATCTCTTTTCAATCAGTTTTTATAAACCAGATGGATCAAATTGTCGAGCAACACCAAACCATTTTAGTGTACGTTCGCCTAAGCCATCTGCACTAACGTGAATCAAATAAACACCACTTGCTACAGGAATACCTGCATTGTTCTTCAAGTCCCACTCCAGGTCTGGTAGGTATTGTCTATTACGAACAGATGGATTACTTTCTCCAACAGTAGACATCTCTTGCTCATCTCTCACATACTGACGGATAAATTTACCTTCCAAACTATAGATCGTTATCGTTGCTTTTGCAGGCAAGTTTGTGATCTTAACAATGTTAGAAAATTGATCTGTTTCATAATCAGAGAAACCGTAGTAAGGATTCGGTACGACAGAGATCGCATCTAAAGCCGTGTCTTTTTCCTCATCGCTTGTAACCTCTGTTGGTCCTAAGCCACGAGTATTAAAGAGGTAAGAAGGATTACCGTTATTGGTTCCTACTCCTTCGTAATTCTGATAAGCGTTATCAACTCGTAGGTGTACTGTTACATCATTAGGCACTAAACCTTCATCCCATGACAACATAGAAGTACCTTGATTAGCAAGTGTATAACTGGTCCATCTTACTTTACGCAATGCCTTAATCTTATTTACATTACTGGTAGGGTCGTTTGTTCTAAAGAGACCTTCTAAACCCATACATTCATCGTACTTCTCGTCTGTTACATAAACCATGTGGTGGCCACCGTCATATACTTCTAATAAAGTATTCGGATTGATAAATCCACTTTGAATAAATCGCTCACTGGTTGGGTTCCAGATCATATCACGACCTCTTGGTTCTGCGTCTTCCCCTCCTTCGAAATCATTCAAATCACAAATAGATTGAAATTCTCCCATATTGTTGAAAGATCCAGACGAGCAATCATAAATCGAATTCTCCCCAAAGAAGATATTCAAACGTTCGCCTGTTTCTACATTGATTGCATAACCAGGGAAGTAACTCAATCCATTTGTACTGTTATCTGTTGAACCGTCTAGGTTACGTGAAGCTCCAGCTCGAAGATCAAATTCAACGACATCTCCTTCAGTCGAATAACCGCTACCGAAATCTTCATAGAATTCACTCGCTGTTTCTACAACGATACAGCGACTCCACATGCTCTTATCAGCCGTCATTACGATATCAACGTTCGGCAACAAGTCCATGGTGTTACTAAATCGTACACTACCTGATGAAGTACTTCTCCAGGCAGGAGATAAGTAAGGCTGATTATTAGACTGTGGGTTCCAGTCACATAAAGTATAAGGAACCCAAGTACCATCGCCAAGAGCGGCAAAAGAACTTTGTCGATCTAAGTCTGTGCTTGTCCCATTTGGTGGCTCTGTTTTGATGTAATCATAAATCGGAGGATCTGGGAATGGACCATCGTTGATACCTCCATCTGGAATACCTCCCAACCATTGAGGACCATCCGGATTGCTATAAACCTTAACGGCTTCAATTGTTCCGTTCGAGTCATCTGCATTATCTCCAGGTTCGTCGCTTTGAACGATTGCTACGGAAATACCGTACTCTTCGATCAATTGTTCATTGATCCTTTCGATGGTTTCATTCGATTCAAAAACTTCAGTATTCCCCGATAAATCTGTTGCCGTCAATACCCAGTTTACCTCTTCATCCAATTCACCATTTCCTTGGTCCTCATCAACAAGTTTCAATTCAAAGTCTGCTTCTACAACCTCTCTTGGGTTATAAACAAAGACATTTATTGGTCCTGCTCCTGTTTCATAAACCAGCGTACCATCAGAAGTTCCTGCCATTATTTCTCTTGTCGTCTCTTCTGTAAGTCTTAGGCCTGACTCTCCAGCACCTACTCCATCTAGTCGGGTAACTTGGGGCTGATCACCATAACCAGCGTTAAGTATTCGGTCTATATTAGCTCTTGGAATAACCGTATAATAGGTATTACCATCTCCATCTCCAATATTCTTTTGGCTCCCAATGAAAGGTCTCGGTTGACCTAAGCCTGAAGAAGGATCGAATTCTTCATAACTATTGAATCCATAAGCAATCGCACGATAGTAATATTTCTTATGGTTAATAAGTGGCTCTTGAGTAAACAGATCTAAAGTTATTTCAAACGTGTGTCTGATTCCTGAATTACCTGCAGGTTTAGATACCCTGTCTACAGGTGTATAAAAACTCTCTTGCGAATTTAGTGGACTCTCTTGCGCGATCCAATTATATAGCTCCGCTACCCCATTTTTCTTATCTACCTGGGCTGCCAATCTGTAATGGTCAGGATCATTCAAATCAGATTCACCTGCACTTGAAGGAGAAGCAACTTGGTAAAGTAAATAACCTTCGAATACATACGAATCGTCCTCAATCGTCTCATCATCAGGTAATCGTAAATCTTTTTCAGTATACTGCTCATTCACATTATTAGTACGAGCCTCAATAGTATCGTTGCTCAACATCGCAACTACTTTACGGTCTAGTTCTAACCAATCAACATCTGGTGCATCAGGCCCATCGTTCTTTTCAAAACAGTTATCAAAAAGAGCTTGTGCTAAATCATCCGCAATAATAAGTTTAGATATAGCAGGAGCAGGATGGCTTACACTTGGTACCCATGGCATTCCGACAATCAGCTCATTTACTGAACCTGATTCCAGGCGGAATGGACCGGAAGCCTGAACGGTACGTCTGTCTCTTTCTGCTAATCCAGCTTGTGCCATACTAAAACCATTCGTTAAATCTGGTGCATCAGGAAAAGCATAATTAATAACGTTTGTATTGCCTGGGTTATATCCGTCTCCATCAGCAGTAAAAGGCGTTCCATCTCTCCATCTTCCTGACAAATAATTGTAATATTCATTCAGGTTATCTGGATCATCTGTTCCTGGAGGAGGTGGAGGCGTTTCTCCGCCATTATTATAATAAGTGAAGGAAGACATCCCTAGCTCTATAGTTGTATCAGCATCTATACCAGGAGGAGGAGTAATTAAAGTACCATCAGAAGCAAATACTTTAGGTGCCGTCGGACCTCTAAAGTAATCTACTCCAACCATTGGAATTTCGTCACAATAGGTTTCTACCCCCCCTGGACAACTGCAACCAGTTTGTCCATCAAATGCATCTGCATTGTATACATACATTAAACTTCTGGAAGTATCACAACCAATGTAATCATCAGTAGAACATCCCAAATCTGGATCAACCCACATCGCAAAGTAGCAGCTATCAATTGCAGATATCGCTCTATTAATTAGTTTGTATCTCTGAAAGGTCATGTTATTCAATTCGTCATTGGTTACAAAACCAAATGCCTGAACCTGTACTTCCATACGAATTTGTGATCCACCAGTTTCTCCATGTTCATTACCTGCATCGTTATAAAACCAGGAAATGAGCTCATCCGGATAAATTGGATTATCATCTGGACAACCCCGAATATCAATTTTTGGATAGTCCCCCTCTAAAGGTTCGTATTCACCATTACCGTTCGCATCAAAGAAAGCTCCTAAACCCTGTGCAGCTGTAGGGAGTTCAAAACCATAACGATCCACGAAGTATTCGTTTCCTCTACCAGGATAAAACTTTACGCCTTCTGGAATGTCCTCATCCGAATAACCCACACGGTCCAAATTAGCAATATGTTCGGTAATTTCCTCTCCAGTTACTCTAAAGTGTCTATCCCAATTAGCACAGACATCGGCAGAAGTTGTTCCCATACCATCTAAGGGCCCAGGCCAGAAATCAACGTCTCCGTTGTTTGACCCATATTGCTGACAAGCAATCTTCAAATCCGATCCATCAAAACCTCCTAACCAAACTGCACCGGCATATAGAGAAGATACTTCAGCCAAACCCGAAGCGGGATCCACTTTAGGCACAATATATCGCCCGTCTGCTCTATTCCACCAGACATCTCCACTGGTAAGTAAAGTGGCTCTTACATTATTAATCGCCTGTTCTGTAACCGCTTGGCCCGCTGCACAATCGTTTCTTACCGTAGCAGACGTACTGTTTCCAGCTGTCTTACCCCCCCCCAGGTTGGGGTTGATATGCGCTAATAGAGGGACACTAAGCCCCCATATCATCGCAGTGATCATTAAATATTTTATAATTTTTTGCATGACAATTTGTTTTTTTCTTTTCATAGAAATTAAAAATCAAAAATAGCCCCCATAAATATTCTTCTCGGCTGAGTAAAATTATTGGGATTTTGAACAGTCCAGCTGTAAGATTGCTCATACAAGCCTCTTTCATCTGGAGAAAACTCGTTCAGCTGATCTTGGCCTAGTTGTGAGATCAAGAAGCCATCATCGCTTGGAGAACCACTCGCAGAATAAACATTAACAATGTTTCGAGCATCTAACAGGTTCTGAATTCTGATGTAAACGTTAAGACTCAATGGTCTTTTTGCTCCTGGCTTAGAAAGGGTAAAGTTTTTATCCGCTCTCATATTCACAGTAAAAGTCCATGGCTGTCTAGCACCATTGATAGCACCCAAAGTTCCATCTCCTCCAAAACTTTGTTCTTGTATTTTCGCAGTGTACGGACGACCTGAAACAGCTATCGCTTGCATGTTTACACCTGCACTTGCAAATACATCTTTACCAAACCAACGTGGTCCATTATATCCTTTCCCTGAATCGTAACGGTAATCAACTTGTCCTACGATGCGGTGACGTTCGTCAAAATTCAATGGATAAATATTACGGATTCGGCCTCTCTGTGCTAGATCTCGAGCAGACTCAGGATCAGAGCCAGTACCATCGGCAAATTGTAGTGTATAATTTATGTTAGCAGAAATATTACCTGTTCTTCTGAGATCGTATTGGAAGGAAAATCCTTTAACGGTTCCAAAGTCAAGGTTGTCAAATGCTAAGTATTCTGTAGCTACAGATGCTACCTGTGTAAAGTTTCTTAACTGAATCATATCACGCATCTCCTTGTAATAAGCCGCAATTTTAATAGCAGAACTATTCGATAACTTTTGCTGGAATCCAACTTCATAATCAATGGTTCGCTCTGGCTTGAGGTTACCATTGTTTTCCGGTGGCGTTCTGTCATAGAAATAATAATACTGTAAAGGACTTACTATTGAGTTACTAGGTGGTCTCTGTACCAAGATATCATAGTGTGCAAAAAAGTTTGCCGCATCTGATATTGGAAAAGAGAAAGCCAAACGAGGCATCACGTTAATCTGTGGTTTGTAATCTTCAAAAGAGTTGCTGATTCTGTAATTATCGACCTTGATATTTGCTTCATCAGGGCTCTTCAATCTTGGAACAACAGCACCACCACCAAAGATAAGTGTACCATCATTCACTGCAGTACCTTCCGGCGTATACCATTGGTCTCCATCACGGTAGCCTTTAACCGTAGGAGAACCTTGACTTTCAACATATACGTTGTAGTCACTTCCTATATTTCCAGGTGCCTGCAAATCAGGAATATCAGCAACCGTAGCTACTTCATACAAAGAGTATGGATCTTTTAATACCTTAGTATTCGCATCGTATCGGTCTACTCGTAAACCTATTCGGAAGATGATGTCTTTGAAACTGAACTTATCCTCTAAGAAAAAGGCAAAATAGTTTGGCTGAAAAGAAGGTACTAAAAAGGAACGAGCACCATCAGGGTCTTTAGCGGTAAAGAAGTCCTCAAAAGTTATACTGTTATCCAGCTTATTCCCTAAGTAATCATAACCGTAGTATTCTGTAATTCCAGAGAAATCAGCTATCTCCTTTGGCGCAAACATATCCAAAGACAATTGCGATGGATCTAAGCTATTGATATTAACATAAGCGTGTAAACCACTCAAATCTGCATTGATCGATTCAATACCTGTATTATTTCTTACTTCTCTGTAAAAACGAGATCCAACTAAATCTTCTTCTTCAGAAAGCAGTGTATTATAAACAGCGTACTCTCTAATAGAATCCGTATCGAAAATCCCAGTTACTCCTTCATATCTTAAAATGTCATCAGTATTCAAACCGAGAATATGTGAGTTAACCGATTGTTGTCCAATCTCCCATAATCTTTCAGGATTAAGTGTGTAATTGCGAGAAAAACGCTGCTCAAATAACAACCCTACCTGGATAGAGTGACGACCTTCTTCAGAACCACCTGGCAATAAATCAAACGAGAAGTTTGCGTTGGCTGTAATGATCTCTGATTCGTTTACATTGTACCTATTGTATACTTGTCCAATATTCGTATGTAGTCCTGCCCAAACATCCTCTAGCTGTTCATTCATAATTCCGTTGGCAATAAGTGGCAACCCCGAACCAGTTTGGTCTGCTGCTCCATTATAATTCGCTAAGACAGGGTTCTTAGATCCTTCGCTACTGAAACTTGTATTGTTCGTTGTCTCATAACTAGTATGGGTAAATGAATCAACAAGTATGATTTCAGGTGGGCTTGAAACATCAATGATTGGAGTGAAATCGAATTCCGGTCCACCTTCAAAGTTATAGGTGCCATAGTGACCATAATCAAAGAAGTTGTCTTTATGACGAGGATCGTAATCCGTTCCCTGTTCTTTTTCATAACCGAATTGCAAAGTATACTGTGCATTTTGAATCAAGGAACTCTTTTTCTCTCCACCTGCATCTACTGCATTGTTACCTCCCAACTTGTGACGGAAACGGAAGTTACCTCGGTAACGCTTTGTGTAATCCGTTGGATTGTTGTGAGAATTCAATAGTCGCCAGGTATCTCGACCTCCTCCCGGTGTAAACTTATCTTTATCATCTACATAAGCTCCAGTCAAACTAATGTCTATATTTTTAGATAATCGAGCATCAATTTTTCCAGTAATGTTTAAGTTAGACGACTCTTCATCAGGTCTGTAATTTAAAACCTCAACATCATCGTTTGTTAAAAACTCTGCGGTTGGTTTAATACCGATAGCTGGAGTTGCTTCCAATTCTCTTTTCTTTTCATCGTTCACCACATAAACACCAATAGCTGTAGGATCATCATCCAAACGAGAGGTATAGGCACCCGAGAATCGGAAACCGATAATGGATTCTCCTGTGTCTTTCTTTTTCAGGATAGGACCACTTACGTTTGCACGTACTTGGTTGTATCCGTAATCATCAAGAAATTCGGAAGTTTCCACTTCAACTCCCCCTGAAAATTTTGCAGAAGGTCCTTTTGTTGTGATGGAAATAATACCACCAGTCACATCACCATAAAAGGCAGGGATACCACCGGTGATTACTTGTAGCTGTTCAACATCTGCTTCCTGTACGGAACTTGCACGTACGCGCATACCATCTACATAAACATCTGTTGCATCAGAACGGGACCCACGTGAGGTCAATCCGTCTCCTTCATCTACCTGCGACATACCTGCCGTGGAAGCTGCTACAGAGTTGATATTCTTGGAAGCAAATTTTCGGATGTCCTCGCTTGTCACGATCTTTCCTTGAGTTGTGTTGTCCACCTCTATGAGAGGGACTCTGTAATCAATTACAACAATCTCTTCTATGTTTATCCCTGTACCCAAGGCAACATCGAGCTTGTTTGTTTGACCAGCACGAACAATAACTCCGTTTGTTCGTGTTGATGAATAACCGACATAAGATGTTTCCACATCGTATGTACCAGGATCTAAATTAATGCTGTAATTACCTTCGAAATCTGTGGTAACTCCAGTAATGAGCACTCCACCCTTATACAATGTAACATTTGCAGCAATCAATTCTTCCCCATTATCACCATCGGTGATTTTTCCGGATAGGGAAGCTTGTTGAGCAAACGTTACTGTACTGATGAGCGCAAAAACCAGTGAGAGTAAAAAATAACGTGCCATATAAAATTGTTTTTTAAAAAAATTGACGATAGTTTCAAGTTAATTTAAGGCCACAATGTTAAGAAAATTAACAGAGTTAACCAAGAAAACGCTTGAGCCTTTGTCTTTGTGTAGACAGATACATTTTTGCGGCTGTCTTTAGTCTGATTCCAGTGTCGTTTGCAAGTCGTTTCTTCTTCGTTCGTACGCGTTCGTGTAAAGTCAAAAACAGTGTATGCAGAATTACTCTGCGTATATTTTTACGCTGTTGAACTCATAACCCATTCCTTCTGTACACTACTATGCGTAATTTATAGCGTCCTATAAATGGCTGCACAGCAGAAGGAATGAGTTTGAATTCAATAGCTTTTCAGTATCGGAATTATGGCAGTTCTTTTTGAAGGAGCAGATGGGTCATCAATAGAATTGATCATTAACTTGAAGGCAAGTTAGGACAATTTTGCGCTCATCCTGTTACCCTTTTTCATTAATAAGTCAGGTTTCTAATTACTGGCCTCTACTTCCCTGTCAAAATTTTCCTTAGAAGAATACTGGCCAATCGCTCTTTAGATTCTACCGTCCAACCTGCAATATGTGGAGTCAGTACCACTTGAGGCAGCTGGTAAAGCTGTTGAAAGCAATCTTCTTCTTCTGTAGAGAATGTCTGGGGTTTTTCATTTTCAAACACATCCAAACAAGCTCCGCCGACTTTTCCGGACTGAAGTTCACTTACTAATAGGGACGTCTTAATGACTTGTCCCCGGGATGTGTTAATTAAAATGACGCCTTTCCGACACTTCTTAATGAAATCGGCATTGGCGAAGTGGTGTGTTTCGGGAGTTAAAGGAAGGTGAAAACTAATTATATCGCTCTTAGCCAGAACAGTTTCCAGATCTACTTCTTCTACGTAAGGGTAATCTTCTGTGTAATCCTCCCTATATTTATCATAGGCCAAAACCTCGACCTCCATTCCTGCCAGTTTTTTAGCGAAGCTGCTTCCGGTATACCCGAAGCCAATGATACCTACTGTTTTTCCCTGCAACTCAAACCCTCTATTGGCTTCTCTTCTCCATTCTTTTCTGCGAACCTCAGCATCAGCTCGTAATAAATTATTAGACAGGGCCAGCAACATACCGAGCGCCTGCTCTCCTACTGCGTTGCAATTTCCATCGGGTGCATTATAGATTGCTACCTTTTTTTGGGCGGCATATTCCAGGTCTATGATCTCCATACCCGAGCCTAGTCTGCCAACAAACTTTAACTGGTCTGCCTGATCTAGCATCGCTTTATCCATCAAGATCTTACTGTTTATAATCATCCCTGTGTATTCTCCAGCGATTCTTCGTACTTCGACTAATTTGATCTTAGGCTGAAAATCGCAATAGTAACCTGCGTCTTCAAGTCCTTTAATTAATAAAGGATGTACATCATCTGTAAGTAATACTTTTTTCATCTACGCAACAGTCTATCTATTTCGAAATGGCTTTCTTGATACATTCGTTATCCACGAAATTCAGAGCTCCTAAAAAAATAAGCACGCAAATATAGTCTTGTATTTTTTAATCTTTATAAAAAATCATAGACCTCTTCTATCTTTGCGCCCTTAACAGGCCCTTTAATAGTATGTTTATAGGGTTTAATTAAGAATAAGTAGTATGCTTTACATTTTAGTATTACTCACCAGACAACCTTTATCATGACATTTCCATCTCTTTATTCCTATTTAAGCTATACTATCTTTATTGCTGTGGTTCTTTTTTCTGCCTGCCAGTCAGATCCAAAAACCGTTTCAACAAGTCCAAAAGAAGTTCCTAATATGACAGCAGGAGAAAAATTATATGCTCATTATTATGTTCGCTACTTGGCCGATGAAAAAAAAATGAAAGCTGAAGCCTCTTTTTTCATCGGAGCAGGTAAACAAAAGAGGAATCCTAAAACATTCAACGAAGTCTCTTTGGGAGGAAAGGGTATGCACCTAGATAACACAAGTAAGGCGAGCCCCTATTATAAACTAGAGCAGAACGAAAGTCCTACAAACAAAGGAAAGTTTCAATTTATATCAAAGCAGGGAACAAAAGAAGAAGACCTTATATCTATTCCAACACTGGAATCTATTTCTTTTGGGAAACAACTTTCCCGATCTAAGAACGGGCTGCTTTCCTGGAAAGGGGAGCCACTTGGAGATAAAGAAAGCCTGGTTTTGTTATTTACAAATGAGCAGGAACGGACAACCAGCACCGTCATCAATGGACCAAGTGAAAAATCGGAATTATCGATTCCTTTGGAAAAACTTCAAAAAATTGGCCTTGGGGGAAATCGAGTGTATATTGTTAGAAAAAGCAGAGCTATTGAAAACAAGCGGGGAAGTGATGGAATGCCAAGGGAGGTGAGGGTCTTGACGGAGTTTTATAGCGAGACGATGGAATTGGAGGTGGTGGAGTAAAAAATACAATATGAAGGAAGATGGTGAAAAAAATAATTCTTTTCACCATCTTCCTTCATCAATGTTAAAGGTTATTCGGTTTCGGGCCTTCGGTTTCCGGCCGACCGTACCATTCTGTTTGGAATAACCTCTATTATAGATCCCTAAATTTCTTCATTAAAGAAGACTTTATAAAAGTGCATACCTTTATCCTCATCGTATCCTTTTTCCAAATACAATCGGCTGGCTTCCGGATTACTGAAATCCAATTTGATTTGGATGTTGGTATCCAACTTTATGGTATTATTGAACTTCCGGCTTGTGCTTTTTAAGGCAGCCGAAGAGATTGGAAAGTTATCTGTTTCTTCCAACTCATAATCTTTTCGTAACGATTGGAACTCCTCCATAAAATCATCTCTTGCAGGCATGACCGCTTCGATGAATTCATCCGCATTGAACGTTTCGTTTTTATTAAAGTAATCAACCGATTCATTTAGAAAACGAATCTGCTCGTCTTTGTTGGCGCCTTGGGAAACAACTTGATTCGAGAAATTATTACAGAGTTCCAGAAAACTTCGAGTATGGAAGTTCTCATCCTTTACAAAAGATACTTTTAGAAAGTCGTACAACCAATAATTCGCATCGTAGCTATTATTGTCTACACTAACTACGCGATAGCCATCTTCCTCTTCTACATTTACGATCAAACAGCCTTTATCCAATTTTTCAATATGAATGCCATCCAATTTTTTAACTACTAAACGGTCGCTCCCTTCTATAATATCAAAGAATGCGCTTTTCTGTTCCGACTTGAAAATACCAATGGCATTAACCAACTCATCTTCAATAAGGACATCACTAAAATAAGTGACAAAGACTTCTCCCGACTTAATATTAGGGTGAGTCGATTGTTCATAAAGATGCTTTAGAATATCTGTAGAGGCTTCCAATAAATTTTCAGGATTCTCAAAAACAGACTTAGCTGCAGAATGAAGTGGATGAGCCTCTAAGCCTTCGCCTCCCTCTTCCGGCATGGTAAAGCGATAAAAACTTTCCGCTCTTTTCAAAGGCTTGATAAAATATTTCATGAAAGCCGCGGTCATCTCTTCATTTAAAACAAAAAGGCTTTCCGAAGCAAAATTTCTTTCTACACGGCTTTTATTCCCTACCCGGTGAATTGCCATGTTGTTGAGGAGGATGTTGTTGTATCTTATCATTTTCAGCGTATTTAAAGTTCAGCGAAATAACTGCCGGATTTATATTTAGATATAATAGCCAGCTCTTCCTTAAAAAGAGCACAATAATACTAACTATTAGAAAATAAATAATGGTTCTTTGACGAATTCCGTGTTTTTATAGTTCTTCAATATGATTTCCAACAGTCCCAACCATGGGCTTCAGTCGCTTTAGTAGCACCCTCTGGACAACCGGTCATTTGCCAAATGAAAGTAATCCTCGAAGAAATAGTTTGACAAAACCCCCGATATCTGCCAAAATATCATCATTTTTAACGCTCATCTTGTTAAAAGAGCATTAAATAGGCATTTCCTCATGGGAAATGCAACGGCTTTTTCTACTTTTGCGTCCTGTAAGGAAGGAGTTAGTGATAACTCATTACCTTTGCCCCAATAAAGAGGTGTTAACACACCTTTACTTAAAAACAATACTAGAACCATCGGTATCTTAATATTATAAACAAGAGGTAACCGAATTATTTAAACCTTAATTAAATTTTTATTATGAGAAAAACTATGAATTGGACGCTAGTGCTTTTAGCATTCGTCTTTATTTTCTCTTCTTGTGTCGGCAAAAAGAAGTACACTCAATTATTGAACGACAAAATGTCTGTCGAAGAATCTTTAGCTAGCGCTCGTAAGAACGTTTCTAAGTTGGAAACAGACATTAAAACGTTAGAAGAAGACAAAACAGCTTTGGCTGCTGATTATGATGCAGACAAAGAAAAATGGGACAACCTAATTACTAAATTAGAAGGGGACCTCGTTTCTGCTAAATCTGATTTGACTTCAGCTGAAGCTGCTGCTAAGGCAAAAGAAGATAAAATGATGGCTTCTATCAAAAATGTATTCAGCCCTTATGAAGGAAACGGTATGACCATTACTGAAAAGAATGGCCGATTGTACCTTTCTATGGCTGCACCTATCGAATACCGTAGTGGTTCAACTCGTATCACTAAGGAATACAAAGCAACCATTGATGCCTTGGCTAACGTACTAAAAACGAATCCTGCGATTGGTATTTTAGTAGAAGGTCACTCTGACAGTGTACCTGTAAAAGCGGGTGCTCGTTATGCAAATAACATGGAGTTGAGCATGGCTCGTGCAAACAAAGTAGTTCGCGCTTTGGTAAAAGAAGGAGCTAATGCTACCCAACTGACTGCTGTAGGTCGTGGTACTGCCGTACCTGCTGCTGATGGTACTGCAAGTAGAAGAACAGAATTTGTTATCATCCCAGATGTAACAAACTTGTACAAAGTAAAGGCTTCCGGTGTTTAAGTAAAACTCGAGGAACCTTTATAATAGCTTATAAAAAAATCCGCTACTGTTTTCACGGTAGCGGATTTTTTATTTGTGTGTTGGTAGTTAGTATTACACAGAAAAGAACTAACCACCAAAATCAAAGGAGAAATTACTCCAGTAAACAGAAGCCCAAGTAATAATGAAAAGGAAAAAAGCGATGAAAAAGTACATCAGGCAGTATCCTTTTCCTCCTGCATTTTCGATATGATCTGACATATTGATTGTTATTTTAGTAAAGAAGGTATTTCAAAAAACAGTGCAAAGAAAGTGAAAAATTCGCTGTCATGCAAGCAGTGGAGATCGCAGGATAAATATTTAAAGCAATACCCTCTTTAACAAATCACATATTCTCAATAAAATGGATTCAAAATAGTTGCAATACCAGGATCTCGAAATGAACAAATTGAAACTATAAAAATTCCGGATTTAAAATAAATGTGCTAACAAATACATTATTAAAATACTTTATGTTACATTTAGTTACATTTACAAAATCTTATTCTTGACAATAATTCTATTAAAAACCAAATTGATTTTTTAACCTTGAAATTTATAGTTATGATTTTTAACCACAAGCCCCTTTCAATGATCTTGGCTTTAAGCCTCTTTACGCTACCTTTTTCTTGTGTGAAGGACGATATTGCCCCCCTCTAATGAACAAATAACAAATTCAACCGCTGCAACTAGAGCAGATAATCCTTCTTCTCCATGGGAAGGGCCAGACCCAGACCCTTAAGACGATTGCTTATGCGATTTATCGGTAACACAGGTTTCAAACGGAACAGGAAATCCTGGCATGGAAGCCTGGCATCTAGCCGATATAGTCGCTCCTGGTAATTCCGACCACCTATTATTTGGGGAAGATCAAACGTGGACACCTAATAATCCATTCGGCACATATTCACCATTACCTTCCTCTCCTTATCCTGTATACAATGGGACTCAATCGTTTTATGTTACGTATTCTGAAATCGATCCTAACAATACTTATCCAGACTTTACCATACATGCGGAAGTAAACTGTTATATTCAAATGCCAAATAGCTCTCAACAGTTGTCTACAACGACTTATCATCCTTTTAATATTAGTGAAGGTAATTTGAATAGTGCTGGTACGGGTTGGTTTTTTCAGAAAACCTTTTCTTGTCTTGTTCTAGACAATAGTGGCTTAAGTCCTATAATTCCTTAGTGATCATAGATGAAATAAGTTCAACAACTCTTAGAACCTAAATGAGTTGTTGAACTTATCTTTCGTTTTCACTATAACGAACACCTTTGCAAGTAAAACCAAAGTTATTATGAAGATCAGATTAACCATTACCACTATTGTTATAGTGTTTCTGGGAACAGTTAACTATGGCCTAGGACAGAATAGTTTTGGAAGGGTTTTCAATTACCCTTCGGGAGCGATTTTCAGCCCTGTCAGGTATGTGGATGCAGCGGTAACTGATGATAATTCTTTATCTATTTTAACACGCAACTCTAATGGCTCTTTCCCCGTAAGGCCATTTGCTATTATCCAAATGTCTGCATCTGGTGAGTTTGAAAGTGCTTTAGGGCTAAGTTCTCCGACTTACTTTGGGGCCATAAGTAATGGAATAACAAGGCATGAAAGTCTAGTTGCCATAGGAGGTAAAGGGGTTCCAGACAGCCTATCTGTATTAATGGTAATTAATCTAGATAGCGGTTTTACTTGGACTAAGATTTTTTTTCCTCATGACTCTAGCCTTCATCCTAGAAACATAGTCCAGTTTTCCGATAATGGAGAATACTTGCTTACTCCTTACTTTTTAGAATCTTTTGGTATAGAACAGCCACCCAAATTAGGTCTGGCCTCTTTTACTTCAAATAGCGGTCTTCCACATTTTCATTACTATTATCAAAATGTAACACCAGGGTAAGTAGTTACTTACCTAAAGATGTAATAGCTTTGAAAAATGGAGGCTTTTCTATTTTAGGAATAACAACCAATCTATATGCTGACAACTTCATATTAATGATTGACTCTTTGGGCAATCCTACGGCAAGCGTGGGGGTGAATGCAGGAGCAATAACACTAGAAAAACAAACGACTGATTCAGAAGGTAATATTATTGTTAGTGCCAGAAAAAACCTCAAGGGGAATTCTATTTTTGATCCACATTCAGGAATTATCATGAAATTTGATTCGAACCTTGACTTGCTTTGGGCCAAAGAATTCAGCATTGATCATTTTTCTTGCGACCGTTTTGAATTAAGCTGTTCCCCTAATGGAGACATTCTCTTTTCTTTTCACACATGGAAGGAGTCACGATAAAATGGCAGCTAAAGGAGTTTACCTTGTAATGGTCAAATACACCGATCTAAATAATAAAACACAACATAACATTAGTGGGGACTTTGTTATTTTAAATTAGAAAGACAAAATCTTTAAAGAAACACATGTTACCTGTAACTCCCATCCAAAAAAGCATTATTTTCCTTCTCATAGCCTATCGTCGTTTCCTCTCCATGACCGGAATACACCCGGACTTCGTCTCCTAATGGAAAAAGTTGAGTTTTGATGGAGTTGATTAATGTATTAAAATCACCGCCAGGTAAATCGGTACGTCCAATACTCTCTCTGAACAATACATCACCAGCAATTATAAAATTAGCCGCTTCGCAGAAAAAAGAAATACTAGCTGGTGAGTGCCCTGGTGTAAACAGAATATCCATTTCTGTGTTTCCAAAGGTAATTTTGCTTCCTTCTTTTAAAAAAGAAACTGGCGTTGGAGAAAGTTCCGGCTGCGGCAAACCATATAAAGCACATATTTGAGGCACAGCTTCTAGGACGGGCAATTCGCCCTCATGGATTTCCAAACCCAGCTTATACTTTTCAGCAACGTACTTGTTTCCAAAGACGTGATCCAGGTGGCAGTGGGTATTAATAAGTCGAACGGGCTTCAGATTATTGGCTGAAATAAAGGTACTAAGCAGGCTCTTTTCTTCCTCGGTGAAACAGCCCGGATCAAAAATGACGCATTCGCCACTGTCGTCATAGACGACATATGTGTTTTCTTGGAAGGGATTGAAAGTGAATTTAGCAACAAGGGTCATATTTTTTCCGTTAAATTTTTAAATAAACAATTATAATAACATAGTTTAGCCAAGCTTAGCGCCTCAGCAAACTCTTTGCAAAAGTACACTTTGACTGACAAATGCAAAACACCGCCTAACCAATAACCACAAATTTCTGATATTATGCGCAGAAAACTAACACTTATCGCTTTACTCGCCTTGCTATTTAGCAGCAGTTCCTTTGCTCAAAGGCTCCAAACTACTTTTGGTAAAAATCGGGTGCAATTCCACGACGACTTCAAAGAATGGATGCAATATGAAAGTCCCAATTTTGTCACTTACTGGTATGGAGAGGGGCGAAATATTGGGCAGGTTGTAGTCCAATTAGCAGAGTTGGACTATGAATACATCCAAAGTATTCTGGAGCACAGTATAAATGATAAAATCGAAATCATTGTTTATACTGATGTAACGGATTTGAAGCAAAGCAATATTGGTAATGAAGAGACTTTTGTCAATACCGGGGGGCAAACCAAAATTGTAGAGAACAAGGTCTTCGTTTACTTTGATGGCAATCACAACAATCTCCGCAGAGATCTTCGGGAAGGAATTGCTTCGGTCTTTTTGAATGCCATGCTCTTTGGTTCTAACTTACAAGAGATCGTTCAGAATGCCGTATTACTTAATCTTCCAGCCTGGTTCAAAGAAGGCTTAATTTCTTTTGTAGGAGAAGGATGGGGTACAGAGGTGGACAATCAACTCCGGGATCTGATGCAGCTGGAAAAATATCAGTCCTTTGAAAAACTTGCAGAAGATTATCCCAAATTAGCGGGACATGCCATGTGGTATTTCATCAGTCAGCATTATGGGAAATCTACTGTTTCCAATCTGCTTTATTTAACCCGAATTAACAGAAGCATAGAAAGTGGCTTTTTATATGTTCTCGGTAGTCCTTATGAAAAAACGGCGCTTGCCTGGTCTAGTTATTTTAAAAAGCGATACGAAACGGAATCAAAAGGAAAGTCAGACCCAATTGGTAAAAAGATTGTTATAAAAAACAAAAGAAACCTTCCCATCACTCAGACAAAAATTAGCCCTGACGGAAAACGCATTGCATATGTCTTAAATGAAATTGGGAAATACAAAATATATATCCACGAAATCGAAACCGGAAAAAGGAAAATGATTTTCAAGCAAGGTCATAAAAACCCTTTTCAACAAACGGACTACGCCTACCCGCTGCTTGCCTGGAATCCCAACAACATGGAACTCGCCGTTTTGCATGAAAAAAGAGACATTCCAAAACTGATGTTATACGATATAAAGGAAGAGAAGGGGGTAGCAGAAAAAATTACGGATCAGTACCATCGAGTGTACAGCATTGACTACCTCAGTCCATACAGCCTCGTCTTCTCTGCTACGGTTAGAGGCTTTTCTGATATTTTCGTTTATAAAACGAAGACCCGACAAACAGAAAGAATCACCCATGACTTTTATGACGACCTCGATGCAAGCTTCACCATTATTGACGGAAAAAAGGGGATTCTCTTTGCCTCTAACAGACCTAATACTTTGCTTACGCGGAAAGCACGAATTGACACCATACTTCCCATCCAAAATTTTGACATTTTCTATTACAATCTTGAAGATAAACCAAAGGAGTTGGTTCGCGTAACAAACACTCCTTTATCAAATGAAAGACAGCCTATTGGAATAGACTCAACCTGGTTGTCCTATCTTTCAGACGCCAGCGGCCTTTTCAACAGACACATAGCTTACCTCGATAGCATTTTGGTTTACAACAATCAGATCATTACGTTAAAAGACGGAACCGAAATTACACTCCACGAAGACAGCAGCCTGGTATCACTAGACCAAACACTAATAGACACTATCGTGATAGAACCAGTATACGAAATTCAATCTTTCTCGCATACTAATACCAATTACAACAGAAGTATTACAGCCCAGCATGTTTCCAGAAGAACCGACCAGGCCATTGACCTATTCTTTAAAGGTGGCCGAAATGAAGTTCTTGTTTACACTTCTACTCCTGAGGTAAAAGTAGCTGTCACATCCTCCAGACCGCAAGAGAATCAACGGAAGATAAGGGAGAAAAAAAAGAAGGAAGCAGAGGAAGCAGAGGAAAAAAATAACTTAAAAATAAAGCCAACACTCGATAAAAAAATTGAGCAGATCAACAATAATGAGGAAAAGGTAACAGGTATTTCAGAAGAAAAAGAGGAGGTCGTTGGCTCCATTTACCAAACAGAATTTTCGACAAAGCCTGACACAATAAAACCGAAGCGAAAAAATTATCTTTTCCAAAGTCAATTCGAAGACCCTGCCTCTGAAATTGTTATTAATAAAGACGAGGAAACGGGTAATGAAATAACTTTTGACGAAGAAATAGATGAACCGACTGTCAGAAGTCCTTTTGTCAAATCAAAGAAAATCAATCCGGATCAAATTCCCGTTCATCATTTTAGGACTGCCCGAATTATACCTTATAATATTAAATTTAGAACAGATTACGTTACCACACAACTGGACAACACGCCCCTCTTTGGTGGCTTAGACGGCGTACTCAACGATCCAAACGATCCCAGCAGTAATGCAAACGCTACAGATTTCAATTATCTACCGCCAGGGATTTTACTTAAAGCAAATTTCAAAGACCTCTTTGAAGATTATGAAGTAGAAGGAGGCATCCGGATTCCTACTACCTTTAACGGTGCAGAATACTTCCTTACCGTGAATGATAAAAAGAAAAGGTTGGATAAGCGATATTCCTTTTACAGAAGAGCTTTGAAGTTCAACGACGGAGCCCCTTTTGTCAACAATGTTACCCCTAAGCGAAGAGAGCAAGTAGTCATTGCTCAAACAGAATTGAGCTACCCGCTAGATATTTTCACCAGCTTAAGATTACAAGGTTCTTTCCGAATGGACCGACGGATTCAATTGGCTACAGATGCTATTGCCCTCAACCAGGCCACCATCAAAAAACAACGCTTCAGTCTGCGGGCCGAGTATGTGTTTGACAATACCATGAACATCGACATCAACATCATGCATGGCACTCGGTATAAGTTTTATGTAGAAGCATTTAAAGGGGTACAGGTTGACTTGATTGATGATTTGCAGTTCGATCTAGCGGACGGATATACTACTGTTGTCGGCGTTGATGCCCGCCATTATCAGCGTTTGGATAAACATTCTATTTTTGCCGTTCGTGCAGCAGGAGCCACCAGCTTCGGATCAGAAAAAATGCTATTCTATATGGGAGGAATTGACAATTGGCTCTTTCCAAGGAGCCAGGCAGATACAGAGGTCCCAAATGAAAATTTTGCTTATAAACTAAGCGCCAGTAACATGCGTGGCTTCCGCCCTAATATCAGAAACGGTACCTCTTTCGCTGTGTTTAATGCAGAACTTCGAGTGCCTATTTTTAAATATTTTTCCAAACGGGTACGCTCTTCTTTCTTAAGAAATTTCCAAGTCGTTGGCTTCTTCGATGCCGGAACCGCCTGGCATGGCCTCACTCCTTACAGTGATAAAAACCCACTGAATAGCCGCGAGGAAACCATTGGGGATACAGACATCATCACTGTCAATATAAATTACTTTAAGGATCCACTTATTCTGGGCTATGGTGCTGGAGTTCGCTCGGTCTTATTTGGTTATTTTATTAAACTCGATTATGCCTGGGGTATTGAAACAAGACAAGTACAGGATCCTATTTTCTACTTGTCTTTAGGGACTGATTTTTAAGGGGTCTCTTGGCAAAAGCTTGCCTAAAAACAAAGGACGCTCAATTGGTAGACATGACCAACTGAGCGTCCTTTTCTTTTTGAATCGTGTCTACTCTTTCTTACTGATACTTCTTCTTAAACTTCCGATACAAAGCCTTTTGCTTATTATCCACATCAATCATTTTCCCTTGAATAAATGCGGTGCTCACTTTGCAAGTTCGCATATCCAACGCATCTCCTTCCGAGATAAAAAGCGTAGCGTCTTTTCCTATTTCTAGAGAACCTGTTGTTTTATCAATACCTAAGATTTTAGCTGTTTGCAAAGTCAAAGCTGAAATAGCGTCCTCATAGTCGAGGCCAAAACCAATGGCCTGTCCTGCCTGGAAAGGAAGGTTTCTTTGCTGCCAAAAACCATCAACACTAAAACAGTAACTAACACCGGCCGCTTGCAATAAAGCTGGTGTTTTAAACGGCTGGTCAATATCTTCATCTCCCCTTGAAGGCAAACTATGAACCTGGTCTAGGACAACAGAAACGTTTTTTTCTTTCAGCAAATCCGTCATCATCCAGGCCTCTCTACCTCCGATTAACACTAGTTTTACACCGAACGATTCTGCAAAAAAGATCGCTTCTGTCATGGTCTTCATTTCCTGCGTGTGAACGTAAAGTGTTTTGCTTTTATCGAATAATCCACGCAGCGCTTCGAGCTTCAAATTCACTTTTTTGGCTTTCCCTTTTTTAGCGTAAGCCTGTGCATCCTTAAACAAATCTTCAAATGCTTTTTTCTGCTCGTCATACTTTTCGTTTTTCTTTATCTCTCCAGGCTCTGCCCACCATCCAGTATAACGAAACATCCTCGGCCAAGTTAAATGAATGCCCTCATCTGTAGTATAAGCTGCATCTTCCCAATTCCAGGCATCAAGACTCACCACCGATGATTGTCCGGAGATACGTCCTCCTACCGGAACAATTTGTGCCATCAAAATGCCATTAGAACGAACCGTTGGTGTTACATCCGAATCAGTGTTGTAAGCGACGATCGCTCGTAAATTGGGATTCAAAGACCCTAATTCAGAAGCATCTCTAGTAGCGCGAACCGCCGATACTTCTGTCAATCCCAATTGAGTATTGGGTGCGATAAAACCAGGATAAATATGTTTTCCACTTGCGTCTATCGTTTTGTAATTCGTAGGATCAATACGAATGGTCGTAGCATCTGCGACAATAGTCAATTTCCCCTTTTCAAAAGCGATGGCGCTGTTCTTAATGACTTCGCCATTACCCAGATGAGCAGTAGCTCCGGTGATCAGAATGTTTTCTGATTGAGCGGAAGCGGGTGTTTGTTGAGCTTGTAAAATTGTTGTTATACAAAAAAGCAACAATAGTATTTGAGTATATATTTTCATGATTCTTTTTTATTTTTATTTTAACTGTTCAGTATGATAAGTCAGCTATGTCGAAAATGTTGAAAGCGGCCATGATGTAGGTTGAAAAAGTTCGTCCGGCGACTTGTCGGCGTCGGGCGAATTCTTTTTTGGCCGGATTGTCTTGGAAGCTCCCAATTCGCAGGACATCTCGAAGCTGCCCTACGAAGGGCACTATCATTCATCCAACGATTTTTCCCGGATAGGAATCTGAACAGTCACTTCACATTTTAATTTACCTACCAAAGGTAGGCGGGCATTTTAATTAACCCCCTAATTCACCATTTCATCCTCTGCGTCATCACAGTGATAATGCTTTGGTTTTTTCCCTGGCATTGGGCCTGTTTTTTCACCGCCGTTTTTCGCATCCAACATTTTCTGAATAAGGCGACTTCTCTCCATCGCAATGGTTTTTCGCATCGCTTTGTCTTCCGTTCTATCAAAGAACCGGATACCGTCTATCAAAGTCATTTCTGCTTTCGCATAAATAGACATCGGATGATCCGACCATAGAACCACGTCTGCGTCTTTTCCTTTTTTGATCGAGCCAACTCTATCATCAATATGAAGTAATTTAGCAGGATTCAGCGTTACCATTTTCCAAGCATCTTCTTCGGAGACATCTCCGTACATCATTGCCTTGGCGGCTTCCTGATTTAGGCGACGAGCCATTTCAGCATCATCCGAATTCAAAGCGGTGACCACTCCTTGTTCATTTAGCAATGCAGCATTATATGGAATGGCATCAATTACTTCAAATTTGTACCCCCACCAATCAGAGAAAGTTGAACCACCCGCACCGTGAGCTTTCATTTTATCTGCCAATTTATATCCCTCCAGGATATGGGTAAAGGTGTTTACCCTAAAGCCCATCATGTCCGCAACTTTCATCAACATGTTGATTTCCGATTGCACGTAAGAATGACAAGTAATAAATCTTTCTTTGTTTAAAATTTCAACCAGCGCTTCCATGTCTAAATCCTTTCTAAAAGAAGCCCCGCCGATTTTCTTTTCTTCCTCGTAAGCTTTAGCTCTGGTAAATGCATCGACATAGACTTGCTCCACTCCCATTCTTGAATCCGGGAAACGATTGTTATATGGAGAAGACGACCGCTTTACATTTTCACCTAAAGCGAATTTAATAAAACCATCTACATTATCAAATTTCATTTGCTCTGGTGCATATCCCCAACGCAATTTGATAATAGCTGACTGCCCACCGATGGGATTACAAGAACCGTGTAGCAATTGGGAAGTAGTCACACCACCTGACAATTGACGATAGATATTGATATCCTCCGAATTAATCACATCAGCAATACTGACCTCTGCAGTACTTGACTGAGTACATTCATTTACTCCTCTGGAAATAGCAATGTGAGAATGCTCATCTATAATACCACAAGTCAAATGTTTCCCGCTTGCATCTACTTCTATTGCTCCTTTTGCTTTTAAGCCTTTTCCCAATCTCGTTATTTTCCCGTTTTGAATGAGTACATCCGTATTCTCCAAAATCCCATCTTTTTCATTTGTCCATACGGTTGCATTTTTAAATAAGAAGCTTTCTGCCTTTGGTGCTGTTTCCCAACCATAAGCCATAAAGGGGTAAACGACAGTCCCAACAACATCTTCATCTGCTGTTTTTTCCTTATCTGATTTATCTTCTTTCTTTTCACCTTTCCCCTCTTCCTTTTTCTTCTTCTCTGGAGCTGCCCCTGTATAACTGGCTATCCAATTCATCCATTCTCCTTTTGGATCCGTAGCTTTGCCGGACCATTTCTTTTCAGATGCAGATCCAGACAACGTAATGACTCCCTTCTCCTTTTTACTTGGAGAAAATGATAATTGAATGAGCTTATCCTTATAACTGTGTTTCACTTTTATTTCAGTAGAATCGTTTACCCGAATGGCCATGGATTCCTTTCCTGCTTTGCCCGTTACCTCCAAAATGTATTTCTCAGAACCTACTTTGAAGTCATAAATTCCAGTCAAATCCGTTTTATCAAGATCTTTGAAAGTATGTGCTTTTCCATTTACCCAGTTGTGATGGATCTTCGTTTTTTCATCGAAAATCTTACCAGAAGTAATCAGGAAGTTTGCTCGCTTTCCCTTTTCTATACTTCCAACTTGGTCGTAAATGCCAATCATTTGGGCAGGTGCTTCTGTCAGTGCTTTCAAGGCTACGTCTTCGGACAAACCATTTTTAATTGCTTTGCGCAATTGCTCCATGAAGCTGGTTTTCTTTTTCAACTTGTGCGTAGTCAATACAATTGGAATTCCCGCTTTCGCTAAACGTGCAGGGTTTGTTGGCGCGAGTTCCCAATGTTTCAAATCAGCCAACGAAGCTCGCAAGGCATCTATCGGATCTTCTACATCGTAAGCCTTAGGGAAGTTTAGATTAACAATAATCGTAGCTCCTGTTCTTTTAATATCTTCCAAGCGCTTGTATTCATCACCACTTCCGATGTAGGTATATTTCAAGCCAAACTCTTTAGCAATTTTTTCCGCTCGCAATATTTCCAGTTTGTCTCTGACTTCAAAAACCTGTGGTAGCTGACGCATTTCATTCCAGGCAGCCAAAGAGATATTGTACTCTTCTTTATCCCCTTGTCTTTTATACCAATCGCCATCCATATAGGTTTGCCTCAATAAAGCAATACCTCCCATCAGCGAACCGGGATAATTTTGTCTGGAGACTCCTTTCTTAAAGGATAAATGATGCATGACCTTATCCTTCAAAACTACTTCATGTTCATTATCATCTCCTAACAAAACAGCTACAGAAGAACCTCTGGATATTCCGTCCATCTGATGAGTCAGCACCGTTCCAAACCCAAGCTTTCTGAAAGCCTTTGCTTCTTTTTTGTCAATGGTAAAATGTTCGTGTGCCTGAAACTCCGGTCGGAGCGCTTCATTCCAAGAATAGGCGCCTTCTTTTTCAGAGACCATTTGCTGCTCCCCCCTTCGTCGATCACTTTCTTTTCGCTTTCTTTTCGGCAAACCGTAACTGGTATACATGTCAATGAAAGAAGGATAAATGTGCTTTCCCTCCAAGTCGATTACTATAGCCGTTTCCGGAATCGAAATACCCGTACCTACTGCTACTATCCGGCCTTCTTTTATAATAAGCGTGGCCTTCTCTAATTTCTGATTTACAGTTTTGTGAATGGTCGCATTGGTAAAGGCGTAATGCCCTGCTCTGTCATCGTAAACACCATTTCGTGGAAAAGTGATTTGAGCATAAGCAATTTGCGAAACCATTGTTACAAAAAATAACAATAGAAAGCTCACTCGAAAGTAATTGTTTTTTATCATGTGAATGTTTTTTGATTTGGGTTGTTTGTCAGCAAATATATCAAATAATGGGGGAATGGAAAAAAGGGTGGAATGTCGGGGAAGAACGCAATTCGGATACTTTTTTTTTTTAAACCTAACAATAACACCTTCGAAGTAGTTTGTCCATATCAGGCGCCTATTATTTATCCTTTATTAGTACGTCTTTAGCCCTGTAAATATACGACAGACTTTTCTTCAAAAAACCCTTCCTTAAATATTTTTGGAAGTGGGTATATCTCTGTGTATTCTCCTTTAGGCAGGAGCTTTACTTCTGCTTTTATATTACCACCTTTTAGTGCAAACATGCCATTGGGTACCGCGTGGGTGTGGGTTTTAGAATAAAGTCTTTGTGTCCATCGGAAAAGTTGATCCATTTTGGCAACAGCTCGGGTGACAATGAAGTCAAATTCCTTATTCTTCAACTCTTCCGCACGGGCCTGAATAGCCGTAACATTTGTGAGCCCTAATTCCTCGACGACGGCGTTGACTACTTTTATTTTTTTAGCGATACCATCTACGAGTAGGAATTCCGTTTCCGGAAAAAGGATAGCCAAAGGAATCCCCGGGAAACCTCCGCCGGTACCAAGATCGAGTATTTTAGCACCAGGTAAAAAAGTGACTACTTTTGCTATAGCCAAAGAATGGAGTACATGACGTTCGGATAGCTGATCTATATCCTTTCGGGAAATGACATTTATTTTAGAATTCCAATCTTCATAAAGCGCGGGAAGCTTTTGAAATTGTTCGATTTGCTGCTCAGTTAGATCTGGAAAGTAACGAAGGATTTCTTGCATGGTATTTTCTTGTATAATTTTGGGCAAAGGTAGCAAAATTCACTCATTGCACTTCTTCTCTACAAGCTAAAATATTTCATTTGTTGGGTCATGGTAAGTTGGCGTTCCGCCAATTGTATTTTTTCACCGCAACCGCGCAACGAGCGCAACCTTATAGTTAGCTTAATTGATTCTACCAAATAAATTCACTTAGGGGCAAAAAAAATGACCGCCATTACAGCAGTCACTCTTTTCGTGTTTTTTTCGTACCCCTTTTTTTTCAGGTGGGATGCCGAAGCATCGTTTCATAGTGTTGATAAAAAGAATAAATGTAAGTTTCTTGTTACACCGCTTCTTTTACCAAATGTACAGTTGCCTCCTTCGCTGTTGCCTTCTTGCTTCTAGCAGATTTCGATCTGGCCTTCGACCCCTTCCCGTTTCCACGAGGAGTATCGATGTAGGCGCTGGCACCAGGTTGTTGGAGGATGTTGAACAAGATTTCCTTAGCGCGGAATAATTGCGCTTTTACAGTACCCAGTGGAATGTCTAATTCCTGGGCGATTTCGTCGTAGCTCAACTCTTCGAAAAAGCGCAGCTCGATCATGAGGCGATATTTCAAGTTGAGTTTGTTGAGAACAGTACGCATCAATTTCAAACGTTGTTGACGGATGAACTGTTCTTCCGGATCCAGTGCAGTAGAACGGATATTAGTAGAGTAATTGTGATCACCTTCTGGTTCGATGGGATCGTCGATGGATAACATCTTTAATCTCTTCTTACGGATGTGGTCTATGCAATTATTGATGGCGATTTTGAACAACCAGGTAGAAAAAGCATAACGAGGTGCATAACTGGGTAGCTTATTAAAAGCTTTGCCGAAGGCTTCCAGTGTCAGGTCGTCAGCGTCTTCGCGGTTGCTTACCATTTTCATCATCATGTGAAAGATGGAATTGCGATAGCGGTCCATAAGAGAGGCGTAAGATTTCTGATTGCCATCGATGGCACTCAAAACTAATTCGTAATCCTCTTGGGCACGTTGGGATAAGTTGGTGGCTTGTGGTCTTTCTGTTACTTCCATTGTTTATGTTTTCGGAACAATAATATGGGCGCGAAAACCAGGAGGTAAATGACGAATACCATATCTAACAAGGGAATCCACTTCCACAGGGAAGCTTCATCGAGTTTTTTTAGAATGGGTCTCATAATCATCAACACTACTAGCATCCTTGCCACATAAACTAACATAACAAATATTATGCTAAATTTATATATAATAAAAAAACCTCCTAAAACGTGTAGTATATGACCAAAAGAAAGAGTGCCTAAAATAGCTTGATGTGTGAGTTTATAGTGTTTCCCAGTGGTCAAATGTCTTGACTTTTGACGGAAGTAAGCGGCCCAGTTTTCTTCGGGCTCCGAGTACATAAAGGTCTGTTTATCAATACAGATAGCGGTGTTGTGGGTGTGGGCTGCCGCGTTGATGAATAAATCATCATCGCCAGACAATAGGTGTTCGTGTGATCTAAATCCACCTGCTTCGAAAAATAATTTTTTTTTGTATGCTAAATTTCTTCCAACGCCCATGTAGGGTTGTCCGATTAGCGCAAAAGAGAGGTATTGAATGGCAGCATATACTGTTTCGTACCGAATGAAGAGGTTCAGAAAGCCCGGTTTCTTTAAATAGGGAGCATATCCTAAAACAATTTCTATCGGGCCGCGTATATATTGTTGCATACCATCGATCCAGTCATTATTCGCAGGTTCACAATCCGCATCTGTCAGTAAAAGAACTTCGTACCTGGAAGCTTCGATCCCTTTTGCAAGAGCATACTTTTTTCCACTCCCTTCCGGCTTATCTATTACGTTAAGACGACGCAAGTTAGAACTTTCCATATGATTTTCCAATAATATGTTTTCGGTCTGATCCGTTGATCCATCGTTTACTACCAAGAGCTCAAAGGAGTGGTAGTTTTGATTTAGGATACGGGGGATATTTTTTTTGAGATTTTCTGCTTCATTGCGCGCGCAAACGACTACGGAGACGGAATGGCCAGAATTGGTCGGCTTTTTAGTTTGATTTTTTGGTTGATAAAACGCCAATCGGGAGAAGATGAATAGCCAAAAGATGAGCTGTGAAAGCGTGGCCAATAAGTAGATTGTAATAAGGAAATTATCAAGATAAAGCATTGGGGGTTGTTTAGAATATTGAGTTCCCTCTAAAAAATCTAGAGTGAACCCAATTTGCTAAATCTTTGAGATTTAGTAAATTTTGGTTTATTGAAAATCAATCATTTAAGATTTACTAAGCCCGTCCATCCGTGATATTCGGACTAGCTCCGACAACGGGCAGGTTTTTAAAATTTTGCAAATCGTCCCTTGTTCCAACTTTCTGGAACAGGCTCAATACTGAATTACGCAATCATTTATTTTGCATTCAACAGCCTTTCTAAATTCCCTAAAATAGCTGCTCTCTCTCTTAACAACTGCTCTGATTCAGTAACAACATGGCCTTTATATTTATTCCAACTTTTACTCTCCAAAAAATGTTTGTACGATTTTCTATAAGACCAGGCCAATAAACCCAGCGGAGCCAATGTCAAAAAATAAATCCAGGTGATGGTACTATTCTGAAAAAGCTGATGAACAGCGAATACCTGCAAGGCATAAACTACTGGATAAATAACTAAGCCTGACATTAACTTTATCGTAGAATCGTAGCCTGGAAAGATGTTCACCCTTTTTGTGATAAACAAAGGAATATAATTTGCCAAAAAATTATTGAGCCAACCATATAGGAAAAATGGCAAGCCTAAAAGTAATAGCAGCCCCTGCCCTATTAGTGAACCGGAGTCCCCACTCTCTATTTCTGCCAGAGAACGATCTCTCAACCCTGCTTTCTCTAATTTGTAAAAATATTGTTGGACTTTCCCCCGGAAGGCTTTATCATCCGAAGGATAGTTGGCTCTGTACAATCTTAGCTGATCCAAAATCTTCTTATTTCTAAAGAAGTTCTCTTCTAAATCCAGTGGTTTGCTATTGCCTAACATTTCTTCTAACTGTAGAAGCAATTTATCTTCGGCTTCATCTTCCGTGTCTATGATTAAAGGACGTATGGCTTCTGAAATATCCTCGGTCAACTTCACCACCGCAGCTCTTGGATCCTTTTTGTAAAGACTTTTATAGTTAGCTACCGGAAGCGGATCGCCTGCGTAAGTAAAGAGCTTAGTTCGGAAAAAACGATGCGCCATATAGTTGAGCCCTACTGGTTGTATGGTCAGCCCGAGTTCGAAGTTGGATTTATTTTCGGTACTAAGAGCGATACGGGCAGTCCCCGTTTTGATCCTGCCGAGTCGACGTTCTGGTTGACTATACCCTTCCGCTGCCACATATAACAAACCACCTGCTTGTAAAAACTCTTCCGCTTTTTTAAAACTGTCGTTATTGCTAATTCCCCGGCCACCTACATCTTTGGGCCGCTCAATAGGAATGCAATAAAAAGTACTAAAAAACCAATTTGTAAAAGGATGTTTAAACATGCTGGCATTCGCCAAGAAGTGAGTTATCCGTTTTGCTTTGTGAGCCACCTGCATTGGATCAGTCATCGTGCTTGGATGATTCGAGACCATAATACAGGGGTTGTCCTTCCGAAGATAATGTCGGTTTTTCAACACTACTTTTTCGTAGAATACTCGAAAACTGATTTTGACGAGAAGCTTGACGAAGTTGTAAAAAAGGAAGAGGAATACTTTCACCGTTAGTTTTGCTTTTTCGGTTTACGAATTAGATATATCAAACCGGCGTTCCACCAATTTTTTTTTCACCGCAGCGGCGCCACGAGCGCAACGTTAATCCCCCTTTCAGTCGAAAAAAACTTAGCGCTCTTTGCGCCGTTGCGGTGAAATTAATTCAGAGACCAAATGAGTTCACTTAGAACCTAAATTTTAAAACTCAGCAAAAATTCTTTCACGTCCTGATCAAAAGCTTGTTTCTGATCAAAATGAAAGGCCACTTCTACTGGCAACACAAATATGGGTAATTTTTTCTCTATTAGATAATCGCGATGGACTTCCAATCTCATGGCATCTTTTTCTGTAGTTACAATAACTTTCTTTGAAGAATTTAGATTTTCAAAATTAGTATGCAAATTGGAAACATCAAACTTATCGAAGTAGTGGTGGTCTTCATATTCTAATACCTGTACATTATTTACTTTAGGTTCCAGATAATCTAATAGATAATCTGTGCCTGCGATCGCACAAATCAACAATACATCTACATCTTCCGCAAAACGCAACCATTGCTGGGCATTGAACATGTAATAGGCCGGAAGGTATTTATAATAAGAGAAATAGACTTTTTGCCTTGGAGTTGGTTTGATCTCCTGAAGAATCTCTTCTCTCTTTGCTTCGGTGACTACTGTCGGGCATTTAGAAATAACAATGCGATTCGCTCTTTTGTAGGCAGAACGCCATTCGCGCAAGCGGCCTGAGGGGAGGAGATAATCGCGGGTAAATAATTTGCGGTAATCCGTGAGCAGAAGATTAAATCCTGGTTTGATAGCCCGGTGCTGGTAAGCATCATCTAAAAGAACGACCTGGGTTTGAGGTTGCTCCATGATAATCTGTGGAATGGCAAAAGTTCGACTCTCGCTGACCGTAACCATAATATCCGGATACTTTCGACGATACTGAAGCGGCTCATCACCTACTTGCTCTACACTATGGTTTTGAAGGACATTGATATAGCCCTTTGACTTTCTATTATAACCTCGACTTAGTGTCGCTACCTTTATATAAGGTCTCAACAATCGAATGAGGTATTCCACATGTGGGGTTTTGCCAGCTCCACCGATAGAAAGGTTGCCTACAGAAATGGTTGGAATATCGAAAGATACTTCTTTGAGTGCTCCATATTCGTAGAGCGCATTGCGCAAAGCTACTCCGATACCATACAGTAAAGATATAGGAGAAAGTAGGATGCGGAAAAGAAAGTGTTGGATCATGAGCGGACAAAGGTAAGGTATCTTTATTGGAGGTCAAAACTACTGGAACTACAACCTCAAAGGCAACTACAACTTCAATTCCCTTAATACGCGAAAGAGGGGTATTGAGGTTACGATTTAGGTTGAAATAGTAGTTGAACCCTCCCTTTCCCCCCAAACAAAAAAACTTCCGTACATTAGACTTTATTCCAAAATAAACATAATACATGAAAGCCATGATTCTCGCCGCAGGCCTCGGTACCCGACTCCGCCCTCTTACGAACTTTCGCCCTAAAGCCTTGGTCGAAGTCAACCAAATGCCTCTGCTGGAAATTGCCATACGACGACTCAAGTATTTCGGCTTTGAAGAGATCATTATCAACGTACATCACTTTGCAGAACAGATTATCCAGTTTCTGGAAAAGAACAATCACTTTGACATTCGCATTGAAATTTCCGATGAGCGCAATCAACTTTTAGAAACGGGAGGCGGCTTAAAAAAAGCCGCGCACTTCTTCGACGATGGAAAACCATTCCTGCTTTCCAATACAGATATTCTTTCCGACATTGATCTTCGTGCTTTTTATCAACAGCACATTGACTCCAAGGCCATGGCGACTCTGGCTGTTCGGCGGCGTGATACTTCCCGCTACCTCATTTTCAATGAGCGCCAAAACCTTCACGGCTGGGTCAATACCAAAACAGGAAAGATGATTGCCAGTCGCCACAACAGTAAGCAACTTCAGCTCATGGCTTTCAGTGGTTTCCATGTTATCAATCCTGAAATTTTTAAGTTAATGCCAAGTGATACTACCTTCTCCATCATTGATACTTATCTCGATGCTTCTGCCCAACATGACATCATAGCTTACCCACATGATGGAGATTTTTGGTTGGATGTAGGAAAGACGAATGCACTTAAAGAGGCTGAAGGCTTAGCGAAAAAATTGTTGCTGGTCTGATAGCTGCTGAAAAATTAGTGGTTTTCCTTCTCGAAGCATTACCTTTGCGGTCTTAGAACAGGACGAACGACAATCCTTCAATGAGAAAACAATGAGCAAAACAAACAAACTCCCAATCCCCATCGGTACCTTTATTAATATGGCTTCCATTTTAGTTGGTAGCCTTATTGGTCTGATGCTTCGCGAAGTATTTCCTGAAGATATTAAAGCCATTACCTTTCAAGCTGTGGGCTTAGGGATTTTGATCATTGGGATAAAGATGGCGCTCAAGCTGAATGACGAACGAATGGTCGTTTTTATCTTCAGTCTCATCATCGGTGCTATTATCGGGCAGTGGCTGGACATTAAGGCACTTCTGGAATCCATCGCAGATTGGTCGTTTGCAAACATTCATATTGGACAACAGCGTTTTACAGATGGACTCATTGCTGCTTTCATTTTATTTTGCGCCAGCCCAATTACCATGGTTGGAGCCATTGAAGAAGGACTGAAGCAAGAACGGGGCTTGCTCATCATTAAATCAGCACTTGACGGGGTTACAGCTATTGCACTCGCCTCTACTTATGGTGGATTTGGTATTACTGTTTCCATTATTCCTATGCTTTTTATTCAGGGTGGAATTACGATGTTGGCTAGTCGTTCTAAATCTACTTTTACAAAACCTGTTATTGCTCAGATTAGCGCAGTAGGAGGAGTCCTTCTAATTGCGCTGGCTATTAAGATTTTGAATTTGGGTGATTTTAAAGTGGCTAATTTGTTACCTGCCTTGGTTGTAGTTGTTTTGTTGACTTATGGGTATAGTAAAATGAAGTTTAAGCTTTAAAATAGCTGAATCTTGGCTAACCAGATAGTGTAGAATAGAAAGCTTTTCTGATAATGGAGGTAGACTTCTCCGCTCGGGATGACAGGAAGTTTTATTCTCCACGCTTACGTTTTCGCCGTATCTGGATTCCACCATTTTCAGTAATCTTGATTAATTACGAATAAGTATATGGATAGCCGACTTTTCATGAAATCGTCCCATTCCTATCAAAACAATTTCTCAGGACCTACCGTTATCATAATCGAATACAAAACCTAAAGTTATGATTCGATCTATTCTATTTTCCCTCATCTTGCTATCAATATTTTCCTGTACTAAGGATGACCCTACCTTTCCAAAAACGACAACCCGGGTCACTTTCAAAACACAACATCACGAGCGTGCGGTTCCCTTTATTGACGTTTACCTAAAGTACGACACTGATACCTTTCCTGGCTACGACGACATTTCTATATTTGACACTATGATTGTCAGCGATGAATATGGGGATGTGACCTTCCCCAGGATTCCTGTTGGGAAACATTGGGTCGTTGGTTTTGGGAAGGACGAATTCCTAATGGAACCTGTCCGAGGAGGGCTGCCTTTTGAAATTAAAGATATTAGCATGCCTTGGGACAGTTCGCTTTATATTAGTGAATTTTAAAAAGAACTGTCTAAAATATCTCATTTTTCCATTTGCCACATCTAGTTTTTGAAGCTGATTCTTCCTCTTATCCTGCCATTTTCACAGACCATACTCCTTACTTAAGTCATCACCGACAAGCAGCTAGTCTTTTAGTTAGCAGGAGGTTACAGGTTATAAATCCTATTTAACCGTTAAGTTCCCTATTGGGACCATTCACTCCAGAATCATATTGAAAAAAATTTAACAGATTCTATCCAAATTATTTCAACAAATGGTTCCCAAAGATTACCTTTGGAATATTGGGAATTAACATTTTCAAGATTGATGTTCCTCACACGAAACACAGAGCAGACAAACATACTAGATTCACTATTACCTACATGGCTACCACCAAAATTATTTCCTACAACGTCAACGGCATTCGTGCAGCTGAGAAGAAGGGCTTGACCGAATGGGTCAACGCTAACGACTTTGATGTCATTTGCTTACAAGAAGTGAAGGCCACTAAAGACGTTGCTCCTATCGCAGCTTTCGAAGAAATTGGTTTTCCGCACTGCCATTGGCACGATGCGGAGAAAAAGGGATATAGCGGTGTTGCTGTTTTTTCTAAAAAAGCGCCAGATAATGTGGTGATTGGTTGTGGTATTGAAAAGTATGATAGAGAAGGTAGAATCATTCGTGTGGACTTCGGTGACGTGTCTATCCTTAACTGTTACTTTCCTTCCGGATCAAGCGGTGATGTAAGACAGGCTTTCAAATTTGATTTTCTGGAGGACTTCTTTATCTGGATTAAAAAATTGAAAAAGGAGCGTAAGAAACTAATCATCGTTGGTGATTACAACATTGTGCACACGGAAAACGATATTCACAATCCTAAGAGTAATAAAAAAACTTCTGGTTTTTTACCTGAGGAGAGAGAGTGGTTGACTAAGTGGTTCGATAGCGGATTTACAGATGCTTTCCGCCACGTTAACCCAGATATGACTCAGTACAGTTGGTGGTCCTACCGCGCTGGTGCCCGAGGAAACAACAAGGGCTGGCGAATCGATTACCAATCAGTACCTGACAATATGAAGGATCAGATTGTAGATGCATACCAAATTAATGACGCGGTGCATTCAGATCATTGTCCTGTTTTTTTAGAGATAGATATAGAATTATAAAAAGTCTTTTGACAATCACCTTTCGCAATCAGCTTTTTCCTGACGCCCTCCCTCTTGCGTTTAATAAAAGCTCTTGCTAAAATAGTCAAACATCAGATAATAACAACAAAATAATTCAGACCACTATTTCCACCAAAGTCGGAATAGTGTATAGTTGTCTAATTATTATTATTTTGAAATACAACACATAAGAAACTAGGAGAAAATCCCAATGACATTATCCTACCTGATTCACGTCGGGATGGGTTACTTTTGGAAAATAACAACATACATACAATCAAAAGAGAAAATTTTGAGTTTAGAAAATTTCGATAAACGGACCATTAAAAAACTTATCAAAGAAGTATTACAAGAAGAGCCTTCCTTATTAAAATCATTGATTAATGAAGTGCTCATCGAGAACGACTTGATCCCGCTTCCGGACTCGGAACCGCGGACTAAGCGTTTTGAGATGAACCTGGAGGACGACTTGGATAGTTTTGGAGATGTGTTTAAGGCGATTGCCTAGGAGGGGATGATGTCGCTGGCTTTCACAGTAATATTTGCATTCGGGAAGATAATTTTATCGCTTTCCCCGATTAGCTCTCTTAATTTATATTTACCTGCTCTTGGTGATTTATAAATCTCTATTCTTATTTCCCTTTCAAGACCCCCTGATGCATCCCCACTAAATCCTGGTCAAAGACCTCCTCCAACATCTCATATAGTTCCGGATGCTTCTTCTTCAACAGTATAGGACGCTCAAAGAAGTACTCGCTCAATACTGCAAAAAACTCTTCCCTTTTGAGAATGGCTTTCCATTTGGAAGGCAAGAAACCAATGGGCTTCTTCCAAGCCCGGGCAAATGTTTTATTGATGGCGAAGAAGAAAAGAAGCAATAGTACTATTCCGATTTTAAGATAGAGCCTGTTTTATTTTTTCTTTATTCCAACAATAATCACACGTTGATCTTTTTTCTCTTGTGCAAGATAACCTTTGGTTTTCTTTATGTCATTTTCGATCATAGAAATAATACGGTTTGTTTTATCCGTGAGATTTAGAATAAGGTTTGCCGAATGCTCAATTTTACTTTTCACAACCCAATCAGTGATAAAGCTACCTATGAAAAGATCCGTGGATTTCGATTTTTTCCTTAGCAATTAATTATTCATATAAAGAACGGAATTGTTTTTCGGTATCGGTCATTTGAATATATTTTGGAACTTCTATAGAGAAATGTTTCGCGCTCTCGATTGATAAAGGTAGCAAAAAACAAGGCTCATCACTAAATCCTCAGTGAAAATAAACCTCTTGAAAATAGAGCGTTGCACTAGCCATTCAATAAAAAAATCCCAACCGACAAAAGCCAGCTGGGATTTTCAGAAAAGGTTGAAGCAATGATTTTACATCTTCATAATTTGCTCCAACATCTCACTAGTTGCTGTGGTATCTTCTCCAGCAACCTTACCTAAAGCAATTGCCTTTTTAGCGGTCTTCATTGCTTTTTTCTTTTTTCCTAACTTGTAATACAAAGCCGCCTTTGTGTCATGGTTAAAATAATTAGACTCCAGTTTAATCGATTTTTTTACCCACTTCAGAGCCCTCTTTAGCTGTTTTTTATTTTCCACTACTCGGTAAAAAGTCCAAGCTGCTTCGTTTAATTCATCCCAATCTTTACCCGGATATTTTTTAAAATAGCTTACTGCTGATTTTGCATAATTTTCCCGATCTCCCGCTTGACGGTAATAGGCCATTCGGAACTGACTGGATAATTGATCCGCTTTCTCTAGATACACTTTTTGATATAAAGCGTCAATTTGCTCCAAGCTGGAAGATCCTGCATCATCCTGAATTGAATTGTAAATCAAAGCCTGTATACGTTGCATCACTGCCTGCTCGCCATAACGTTCATAAAATGAAGGTTTATTGTTAACAATATAATCAAACAGTTTAGAGTCCGTATCTGTTACGAAGCCAAAAACCATATCCATGTTGTCTTCTGTATTCCAATCCGATTGTGTCGCAAGGTACTCTTCGGCCAAGCCACCGTGAGAGCCGTCCATGACTTCAAATTTCGCCATGGCATATTTTTTCAAAAAATCAGGAGTACGATCACCCCCTTTATATTGATCATCCAAAGCAGATAAGCGCTTAGACGGATCATTTGCCTTGGCTCCTAACGCTAAGAATTGCTCCGCAGTATGAAAGCCTGCTGAACGATGCACCACCTTCCCATCAGGAGCAAAGAAAAGCAAGGTTGGATAAACCGCTACATTGTATTTCTCCGCCAAACCAATTCCTTCGCCCTTTTCCATATCCATTTTTACATTTACAAAATGTGCATTGTAATAATCGGCTACCGGCTGCTGCGGAAAAATATCTCTAGTCATTTTCTTACAAGGCCCACACCAAGTGGTATAGGCATCCATAAAGATTAATTTATTCTCCTTAGTCGCTTGCTCTAGTGCCGCTTTCCAGCTGCCCTTATGAAACTGCATGCCTTCCTGTCCGCCTTGTGCAAAAGTTGTAAAACCTAATAACAGACAAACTACAAGTACAAATATGTTTTTCATTTTTTTTATTTTTTTTATTTTCAAAAAGGAAGAACTAATCATTTGGCGTTTATTAAACGCTAACTACCTTTTTAACTATTTTCAATAATCTTAATCAGCTTTTTCGCGTCATGCTCCTCTCTTGATCTTTCTTTCGCCATTTCTAGGCATTTATTAGCTACAACCAATGCTTCCTTTTTCTTTCCATTTTTATTTAGCAGCTGAGCGTAGGTCGTATAGTATTTATAATTTGCGTTTTTCTTAACGGCTTTCTTTGCATAACCTTCTGCAACAGAAGTTACCTTTTTATCCTTTGGAAAGTCGGCCAACATCCTAGCGGCCAAATCATGTAGGCGGGCTGCATCTTTTTTGATTTCTTTTTTCGCACACCCCTCGCAAGCATCCAAATATTTCCCAGGCTCATTCATAGCGCGGTAGTATTTCATGTCTGCCTCATATGCAAAAGCCTTTGCCTGACCATCATGATTGTCTTTCATCTTTTGCTTAGCCTCTTTTAGCAAGTCTTCACTAGTATACTCTATCGCGGTAGCTAAAGTTGCCCGGCATGCCTTTTCTATTTTCACTGCTACGTTTTCCTTTCCTTCAATTTTTTCAATCGCGCTACGGTTCTTAATCATCAAGTCAAAAATTCTGGAGTCTGCCTGAGTGGTCGCGACAAAAATGAATTTCAAGTTTTGCTCCGTTGTCAAATCCTCTTGAGAGCGAATATAATCGTTGGCAATTTTCAAGCTAGGCTTCCCTACTTTATTCAATGCTTTCACATAGTTATAAACCAACTCCGGATCACGATCTCCTTCTTCATAAGCTTTCACAAAATCAACACTGCGATCTACCTTGCCTGCTGCTGTTTTTGCCAACTGAATAAAATCGTCCACCTTTCGACCTCCTTTGACATTTAAAATTGCCTCTCCTTTATCATCTATAAAGTAGAAAGTTGGATAGGCCGTTACAGGGTATTTGCGTTGAAACTTCAAGCCCTCTTCTGTCTCCATATCCAATTTGACATTGATGCAATTGGCATTATACACCTCTCCTACTTTTGTCAATGGAAAAATATTTTTCGCCATCCGTTTACAAGGGCCACACCAAGTAGTATAAGCATCTACAAAAATAATTTTCTCTTGTTTCTTCGCTTCCTCTAAAGCCTCTTCCCAGCTCCCATGAAAAAACTCAATGCCTTGCGCCTGCAATGACGCTGTACATAAAACAGCAAGTATCGCAGTGAGTAATAATGATCTCATAATTTTTTATTTTGGATTCGTTAAGTACGTATTATGGATAAGAATTGATAAGCCCTACTCGACTACCACCACTTTAAAGTCGGCCTCTTTGATAATTTGATACCCTTTTTCCGGGTCTTTATTCACCAGTACCACTTCAAAATATTTATCATGTTCTCCTAACTCTTCTTCTTTTCCACTATCATATATTGCTTTGATTTCTCCGCTTTCTCCCGGCTTAAAAGTTTTTGTTTCCGGCCACTCTAACTCTGTACATTCACAACCTACCGTCACGAAGTCTATTTTGATGTCTTCTTTTCCAGTATTGGTAAATTTGAAGATGTGTGTTTTTACTTCTCCCTTTTTTACGGTCCCGAAATCATGAAGCGGCGTTTCAAAAGTTATATAAGGATCAGTAACAATGGAAGTTTGCGCCGTCAAAAAGCTGCTGCTAAAAACGAACATCGCACAAAAAAGAAAAGTAAGACCTTTAGATAAAGTATAAGTATTCATTTATAAGTAATTTTATTTCATTTAATAATGTCTTTGCAATATGGGCTCCGCATTTATCGCGCTAGTACTACTATATACGAAATTCCATCAAAAACAAACGTAAGCAAGCCAACCCTTCCGACTTTTCTCTTTCCTTTTAACAATTCGCTAACAAGTTTATTGCTTATTCTGCTCTTTAAAGCGCTTGATCAGGTCTTCTGGTGATATATCTACCACAGCTAAAAGTTGCTCTACTTCTTTTTTCCGCTCATGATTTGGATATTTTTCCAAAAAGCCCTGATAGCACTTTCTAGCAAGTGCTGTATTACCTAAGTTTTCTTCGTAAGTGAAACCCTTGAGGAATAAAGCCACTGGTGCTTTTTCATGCGTTGGGTAATCAGATTCCACTTTCGTGAAAATATTAATCGCATCTTCATAACGACCTAAAGACCTCGCTACCTCGCCTGCAGTAAATAAATATGCTCCTCCAATCGGATCTTCCGGATAGGCTATAGCAAACTGCTGGCTCTTCGCCACCATTTCCGCAGCTTTCACCTTATCCATTTTCTTTCCGGTTTGGGATGCAAAAAAAACCTTTAGCACTTCAATCTCTGATTTAAAAGCTTCCGCGCTGACGACTGGGGGAGCCCCTTGTGGTATCTCTTTTCCCATTGTTGTAGTTTCCACTTTGGGCTTCCCCCCACATGCATTTAACAATAATACGACGAAAGCAAAAAATATTGTTTCTTTCATTTTAGACTCTTAATGATTTGATAACCTGTAAAATATTATCACAAAAGTACATAATTCATAGACGCATGGAAATAGGTGATAATGTACATTTACTATTTACAACAGTATAAAAAATTATATAAAGTGTATCTCCAATCAATAATACATTAAAAAACTATGCCATAAGACTTTCTCAACTACCTCTAATTTACTCCTCCCTAGGCAAGGAGACATTTTGAAAACGCCCCTAACATCTCTCCGAATCTTCTATGACATCTAAATGCCAAAAAATATTCTCTGGAGCGTGACTTTTGACAAAAAAAAGCTTCCACTGTAAAGCCTTTTCCACGAAAATTTTAAATTTATTTACACAATACTGTCCGATGGCATTCAAAAACGATCGTGAAGTATGGATAAGTAAGGTGAAAAGATTTTAAACCTGTATTTTGCTGACGTAGATTATTTCCCGCTACAACTTTAGGGAAGATAGCTGGGGAAAAAATTAATCCATTTAAACTCAATCGTTATGAAGAATTTTAAAACCATCTTTTTGCCTCTTATTTTTCTAGCTTCAGCCCTAATCCTTTCTTCTTGTGAAAGTCAGGCAACCGATGCTGATAAGCAAGGAAAAGAGTACACTTCGACTTATATCTGCCCCATGCACTGCGAAGGTAGTGGAAGTGATAAAGCCGGGACTTGCCCTGTTTGCAAAATGGCCTATATTCAAAATGAAACCAAAGCACATGAAGGACATAGTCATGACGGGCATGATCACGAAGGGCATAGTCACTAGCTAGAACCCGCTCAATAAAATCATTTATTAACCATTTATTCCTACAAAATGAAAAAATTATTACCCTCTATTATTTGCCTTTGCTGCTTTTTCTTAGGCAGTATTAATGCTCAAATTATTTTTGAAGAAAATTTTGAATCGGGTTCTCTTCCGACTGGATGGACTGTAGAAAGCAATGCGACCGATGGAGGTTGGAATGTTGGGAATGCAGGCTCACTTGCTAGTAATAATTTTGCTGTACCAGGAAATGGTTCTACTGGCATGGCAGGAACCAATGATGACGCCTGTAATTGCGATAAGTCAAATGAATCTTTAATGAGCCCTTCCTTTAACCTTGACGGGATCACTGCTGCTATACTTAGTTTCGATGCCGTTTACCTCGATAACATTTATCAAGGCGATCAAGAAGATGCAACTATTGAAGTATCTATTGATGGAGGAGCTACCTGGGCTGCCATCCTAGACCTGGAAGGGAATGCTGGATGGACTAGCCACAGTGTTGACCTTGCTGATTACATCGGTGAAGAAATTGTTAGTATTAGATTCGGGTACGACGACGGTGGAGGCTGGCTTTATGGATTTGTAATTGACAACGTTGTAGTGAAAACACCGCCGGAGCTTGAAGCCGAATTAACGAGCATAACTAAAGTTCCTTTTGGAGAAACCAATACGAGTAACCCGATAAAAGGAATCATTCAGAACAAAGGTGCTAACACCATTGCTACATTAGATATTAGCTATGCTATTAACGGAGGCACTCCCGTTTCTCAGCAGTTAACGGGTCTTAGTATTCCCCCTTTTGCTTATTACAATTTTGAATTGAATACCCCTTGGGAACCAGCTGCCCCAGGAGACTACAATATTGCGGTGACCATTGATATGGTAAACGACGCAACTGACGAAGACGACAGCAATAACACTTCTGATTTTGATTCAGAAATTTTCGATCCGGTTATTGTTCCAAACAAGATCGACGAAATAATGAGCACCATCCCGCTACTTACTGAAATAGCAGATGCTGGTGATGGTTTGGACAATCCAACAGACCTTGACTTCTTCCCTATCCTTGGAAAAGATGAGCTATGGGTCATCAACCAAAGAAATGAAAATGATGGAGGGAGTACCGTAACTATTGCTGATGCAAGTTCTGGAAACCCAACGGATATGTTAGAACGAGTTGATGGCAACTCTTGGCACTTTATGTCTTTGCCAACCGCCATTGCGTTTAGTTCTGATAATTTCTTCTTTGGTACTTCTCCTGGTGTACGTGACGCCAATCATGGTGGTGGTACTTTTACGGGCCCTACTTTATGGTCTAGCGACCCTGAAATATACGCTCAACCTTCAGGGGGAAATGGTAGCCATATGGATATGTTGCATGGAAGCCCGTTCAGTATGGGTATTGCTCACGAAGTAGATAATGTATTCTGGGTTTATGATGACTGGAATAAAGACATCGTTCGTTATGATTTTGTGGAAGACCACGGCCCTGGAGCAGATGATCACTCTGATGCTATTGTTAGACGATTCAGTGACATTGGTATTGATGCGAATGGAGATATTCCTAACCATATGATCCTAGACAAAGTAACAGGATGGTTGTATTTTGTAGATAATGGAGACGACCGAGTGATGCGTTTGGACATTAATTCTGGGACTGGTTCAAATGCCTTGGCTTTAATCAATGAACCACTAGCTGAGCATTCTGAGATTACTGGCTTTACGGCAGAAACCATTATTGACGCTGGTTTGGACAAACCTTGTGGTATAGAGATTTTCGAAAACAGGTTATTAGTTGGTGATTATGAAAACGGAGACATCGTTGTATACGATATGGATAACAACTTTGAAGAAATGGGTCGAATTCCTACGGGAGAGGAAGGTTTGACGGGTATCAAAATTGGCCCTGATGGAAACATCTGGTATACCAATAGAGAGGAAAACACACTGTCAAGTGCAAGCCCAGGTACACTTTCAGCTACAAATGACCTTGGCCAAAAGGTTAAAGTCAAAGTTACTCCGAATCCAACAAATGGAATCGTTACGGTGACTACTTCTGAATCAAATACGACTGCAACTATTCAAGTGACTAACACTGCAGGTCAATTGTTAATGACGATAGCAGATGCCACTAATCGTCAATCTGTTGATTTAAGTAACTACCCTTCAGGAGTATATATCATCTCTGTTCAAGGAGGTTCATTCCATCAAATGAAAAAGGTGATTTTAAATCGTTAAATTTTACGGCTAGGCCGTAAAATTTTGACCAAAAATATTTAGAAAAAAGCGTGGTGATACTCTTAATGCAAGAGAATCTCCGCGCTTTTTTTGTTTACATTCTACATTAGACTTTATTCCAAAATAGTTTGTATGTCCTCAAATGCTAATTCTCGCCAGCACTTCAGCTTTTTGTTCGCCCGTAGCTAAAGCTACGAACTCATAAAAGAGCTTCGTTCTGACAAAAATTATCTATTTGATTTCTATACAAAATATTTCAGCATAAAGTCTATTAAACCTCTCTCCTATTTCGTTGTCAAAGAAGCAAATTCACAAACTCAATTCATGAAACAACAAGCTCATCTTACGCACCTTTACTGGCGGGCTGGCTTCGGCCTTAGTCCTAAAGAATGGGAAACAAGAAAAAACTGGTCTATAGACAAAGCGGTTAGCAGCCTTTTCAAAGAGGCGGAACAAGCAGCACCTTTAGATGATACTATTGCGCGCTCCATAATGAGTGAAGAAGAAGCCAAGAAAAAAAACCCAAAAAAGCGAAGCGAATTGAGAAAGAAAGCAAGGGCCCTTGTTTTTCAACAAAATATGGACTGGGTGCATCGAATGGCATCTACGGAAAGTTCTTCCTTGCTCGAAAAGATGTGCTTGTTTTGGCATGGTCATTTCGCCTGTACCACCAAGAATCCTAAACTGGTACAACTGCAATTAGAAACCATCCGAACTCATGCCCTTGGCAATTTCCGCGAATTCGTTCAGGCTATGTCCAAAGATGTTTCGATGATTCGCTTCCTTAATAATCAACAAAATAAAAAGAACAGCCCTAATGAAAATTTCGCCCGAGAGGTTATGGAATTATTCACCATTGGGCGAGGACATTATACCGAACAAGATGTGAAGGAAGCGGCTCGGGCTTTTACGGGTTGGCGAAGCAATGGAAGAGGAGAATTTGTTTTCAAAGAACGGTACCATGACAATGGGCAAAAGTCCTTCATGAAAACCAGCGGGAATCTGAACGGCGATGACATTGTAAACGCCTTGTTGGACCAAAAGCAAACGGCACTATTTATTACTACTAAAATTTATCGCTACTTCGTAAATGAAAAAGTGGATGAAAAAAGAGTTGCTCAATTGGCAGACTTTTTTTACACTAGTGGTTATGATATTAAAAAAATAATGAAATTCATTTTCACTAGCGACTGGTTTTACGACTCTAAAAACAAGGGCGTAAAAATAAAATCTCCCGTTGAATTAATTGCTGGTGTTTTGCGACAGCTCCAGGCAGAAATGAACGAAAAGAAAAGTTTTAAATTTATCCAAAAGGCATTAGGACAGCGGTTGTTTGACCCACCTAATGTGGCTGGATGGCCAGGTGGGAAATCTTGGATAGATAATTCTACCTTGATGTTGAGATTAAACTTAGTCAATTATCTTTATAAAAAGACGGACGTTAATTTCAAAGTGAAAGACGAATTGGAAACGCAAAGAAAAGGGCAAGCTTTCAAAAAAATAAATGGCCATATTGATTTCCGAGACCTTTTAAAAACATTTGGAAAGGGCAAACAAGAAGATATATTTGAGGACTTGAGTATTTTCCTTTTACAAACCAATAAGAGGCCTGAAAAATCTGTAATTGATCCGTTTATAGTCAAGGCAAATAATGAAGATTATGTAAAATCACTGGCGCTCCGATTGATGACTTTGCCAGAGTATCAAATGTGTTAATTTTTCATTGTTCCTAATAGTCACGTTCCTAAATAAAAACTTATGAGACGAAGAGATTTTCTAAAGAATAGCGGATTGGCTTCTACTGCACTGATGGTTCCCTCCTTCCTAAAGTCCCATCTTGGTGATGCATCAATGACGGCAGGAAAAACGGTAGTGGTGGTACAACTCTCCGGTGGGAATGATGGCCTGAACACCATTGTCCCTTACCGGAATGACCTCTATTATAAGAATCGCCCGACACTTGGACTTAAGAGAGAAGAATTACTTAGAGTTGACGATGAGCTGGGTTTTAATCCGGCGCTAAAAGCATTGAAAGGTATTTACGATGATGGCTTAATGTCTGTCATCAACTCTGTAGGTTACCCGAATCCTGATCGCTCCCATTTCCGCTCTATGGATATTTGGCAAACCGGATCGGGAAGTAATCAATATTGGTCGAATGGCTGGCTGGGGCGTTACCTGGATAGCGACTGTTCTGGTTGTGAAAATCCATATCAAGCTATTGAGGTGGATGATAGTTTAAGCTTGGCCATGAAAGGAAAAACTAAAAATGGTTTTGCGGTAAGCAACCCGAGAGAACTGAAAAAAGTTACTGATAATTCTTTTCTGCAAAAAATTGCAAAAGAACAGAACTATCAAGAGGAAGAAAATGTGGCTTATTTGTATAAAACGATGATTGACACACAGTCTTCAGCAAACTACCTCTACCAACAATCCAAGAAATACAAAGAAACAGTTAGTTACCCAAACAGTTCTTTTGCCCGTGATTTGAAATGCATTTCCAAATTAATGACTGCTGGCACCGATACCCGTGTGTATTATGTTAGCCTTAGTGGTTTTGATACACATGCCAACCAAAAAAACAAGCAGAATAGGTTGTTGAAAGAATATGCAGAAGGCATCGCCGCTTTTATTAAAGATTTAAAACAACATCAACTCATTAAGGACACCATGATTATGACCTTCTCCGAATTTGGAAGAAGAGTCAAACAAAATGCCAGTGGTGGCACCGATCATGGTACTGCAAATAATGTATTCCTGATGGGGGGGCAATTACCTAAGCAAGGATTTTTTAATGGTGCTCCCAATTTACAAAACTTGGACAAGGGAGACTTGAGATACGAAATTGACTTCCGAAGCATCTATGCTTCCCTTCTGGAAAACTGGTTGGATGCTGATGCAAAAACAGTGTTAGATGGTTTTGAAGGAAAGTTATTTTAAGCTTATTGACTCCTTATTTCCACTGACTACGCACATACTTTATCGTTTTCCCTGCTGCCAGGTGCTTTCCTTCATAGTAGGTATGAATAGTGAGATCTTCTGTAAATAATTTCTCCGAGTAGATGTCATCTTTGTGATAAAGTAATTCGTAGTCTTTATTTTCCGTCCAGGTTTCTACAGTAAATTCATAGAGCGTTGGATCGTCCGTTTTTAGCTGAACGATACCTTCGGGACGTAGAATCTTTTTATACAGTTCCAAAAATGGATTACTTGTCAATCTTCGGTTTTCCTTTTTCAGAAAAGGATCGGGAAAAATGATCCAGATTTCGTCTATTTCACCAGCTTCGAAAAACTTATGAATCAGTTCGATGCGCGTTCTAAGAAATGCTACATTATCCAATCCTTCTTCCTGCGCTTCTGTAGCGCCCTTCCAAATTCGAGCACCTTTAATATCTACTCCAATGAAATTCCTCTTTGGGTATCGCTTTGCTAAACCTACCGTATACTCTCCTTTCCCACAAGCCAATTCTAATGTGATTGGATTGTTATTTTTGAAATACTCTTTGTGCCAACGGCCTTTCATTGGCTGTTCTTTCCCAGGGCCAAGCACGACATTATCAGAGTCTACATCAAAACTTTCGTAGACATTAGTGAATTGTAGTAGATCTGAAAACCTTTTTATTTTATTTTTTCCGCTCATTGGATGTGTTTGTGAAGCCCAGTAGTTCATTCATTTTATGTTGATAAACTTCGTAGGTGCTTAAGTTGTGATGCGTTCCATCTGTTATAGCCACAAAAGTATCTTCTTTTTTTAAAATAGGCTCTAATTTTATAGCATTTCTGTAAGGAACTACCCTATCTTTTGTTCCATGAAAGATAACAATGGGGCATTTGACTTGTGTAATATTTTCAAAATTAGGAAACCTGTACCTAAAACTAAAGGGAAGCCATATGGACTGGAGCTGATCGGAGAATACAGAAGGGATGCTGTAAAAAGGGGTTTCTAGTATCAGGTACTTGACAGGTGCTTCTTTTGCCAATGTAGTAGCTACCCCACTTCCCAGTGATCTTCCGTAAACAATCAATTCTTTAGGTTGCAGCCTCTTATAGACATGTTTGTATAAGATGCGCATATCCTGATAAGTCTCTTCTTCGGAAACTTGCCCATCGCTTTTCCCATAGCCCCGATAATCGGGCATGATGACATCATAACCTCTGTCTGTAAAGGCTGTGTGATAGCTTCCCCACCTTTTTAGGTTATCGGCATTACCATGAAAATAAAGGATCAGTCCTTTGGAGGAAGTGGTCGGTTTGAAATGAAGGTAGTTGATTTGAATCCCTGGTGCAGTCTCTAAAAAATGTTCCTTAAATGAAGCGTCAAAAGTAAAAGGCTCTTCTTTAGCCATTCGATCAGGATGAAAGATAATAAAACGCTGTCCACCATAAACGATGATCAGGAGTAGTACATAAAGCACGGCCACTATTTTTATCGCTAAGAAGACTTTCTTGAATTCCATACTGCAAAGTAACAACGAAAAATTAACTTGACAAGTAAAGGACTTTTTCCGGTATGGTTCACTATTGTCAATTAACGCGGTTATATTTGCTTTCATATTTAGGTTGGAAACAACCTTATTATTTTACGCTGCACCTTGGATAGAGGAGACCTCTTAAAAAAGATACGCTCTTCAACATCCATAATAATGTGGTTCTACAAAATCAAAGACACTATTCTATAAAAAACTAAGAAACATGAAATTCCAACAGCTTATTTTCGCTATTGCCATTTGTTGCCTGATCCCTGCTCTTTCCTCTGCTCAGGGACTTTCTTATGGTTTCAGAGTCGGATTAAACTTTGCTAATATGCCCGGCGAACTGGAACAAGATGATGCTGGTGAAGAGGTTGAACGACTGAAGACTAACACTGGTTTTCATGTTGGAGCCAGCGTTCGTTACAACTTTACAGAACGTTTTGGCGTGAAGGGCGATTTTTTGTTTTCTCAAAAAGGTACGCAGCAATTCTATGAAGGGCAGGGAGCACAGTTACTCTCCAAAATAGGCTCTGCTGAGCAAATAGGATTTATGGGGGTACAAGATCGTTTTTTAGGAATCACAAATTCTTATATTGAAATTCCCATTTCTGGGTTTGCGAAATTTAATAAAATAGAATTCTATGGTGGCCCCTACATTGCATTCTTAGTTTCTTCAAAAGCAATTGGTGAATATAAATTCAAAGCAAATAATAGCTCTATAGAGATAGACTCGGACCTAAACTATAATTATTTTAAAGATGACTTAACGGACCCTACCAATATTGAAATAAACGAGGAGGATTATGAAATCTTTTCCCTGGGAGGCAATGAAGGTGCCTACTATCCAAAGGTTGCTAACGCTTATGACGACTTCAGAAGTAAAGACGGCAGGGTTTTCAAAGGCATTGACTTTGGTTTCAACGCTGGTTTAGCGTACTTTTTAAACAGAGGACTTTATGTCAGCGCCAATATCAGCTATGGTTTAGTTGATGTTACTAACAAAGCCTATGACCGCTCTTATGCGAATTTAAAAGAGGGTGACTCTTCTCAATATGCGGAGCGCGATGATGTCGATCGGAATGTGGCAGTACAAGTTTCAGTGGGTTTTGCATTTTAGCAATTAATGATTTTTACATAAAAAAAGGCCTTGGAAATATAATTCCCAAGGCCTTTTTTACTGAAAAGAAAATTGAATACTTATTAATGCCCCCTCATCAGATACGTCTTGCCATCCGCCTCTAGGGAACTAATTGTTCTTTCCGAAGTAAGATATAAGTAAATGGGGTCTCCTTTCTTTAAAGAAATTTCTAACTGGAACCTTTCGTCTTCCGGCCCCGCAGCACTGTCTTCTCGCTCTACAATTCTCTTCACTGCAAAAGTTTTTACGACATCCTCGGAAGTGCCATCTTCATAAGTAAGTATACTTCGGACCTTGACGAAGTATTCCTTTTTAATTTTATATTCCTTTCCATCCTCTTCAGGAGAGGCACCCGTTGCTATTGGTTGTTCAGCTATTGGTTTTTCGACAGTTTCTACCTTAGGCTTTAGAGTAACCTTAGGTTTTTCGACTACCCTTTCTTCTTCTTTATCATAAGATTTAGAGGAGGATGTTCCTGAATAACCACCAAATTTTTGTCTTTTTCTAGATGATCGAGCCGCAGGCTTTTTCTCTGGAGCTGGAGCAACCTCTTGCTCTGGTTCCGGCTCCGGTTCTGGCTCTACAATAGCGACTTCAGGTACAGGCTCTTCATCCGGCACACCCAATTCAATATTGTCTTGCTCTGTTTTTTTCTTTTTCTTTTTGCCTCTTTGTTTCTTCTCGGTCTTTGTAATCTTTTCCACAAAAGTGATGGTCGTACTATCTCTTAACTGCAATCGCTCCTGAATATTTTGATCATCGTGAACACGAAGAAAGGGACGATAACTTTCACCCCATAGCTCATCTATATCCTTCAACGGCGTTTCCCAACGGTCGGTGAAATAGGCTTTTTCCTTTACCCGCAAACTCTTTGGTATTTCTGGTAAGAAAAATATCATTTCCTTATCCTTGGTCGAACGCTTAAATACTAATGCATCCACGTGACCGTATTTCGTCTGGATAATTTTAAGGTGTCCCTGAATCGTAGGATCTCGAGCATTCATCAGGTTTAGTTTATAACCATAAGGTGCCGGGTCAATATTGTTGATGCTGTACACCCCTTTGATTTCTCCTCCATCAACATACAAATTGGCTCCAAGTACTCCAAAGGAAAAGTCGCCCATCTTGAGGTCTCTTTCCGTTTCATTGGGAACTTCCAAACGGTTGGGTACGAAGTTATATCCATACAAGTCCAGTTGATCTTTGAATATTCGATCCGTCATGTAGCTGTATTGCTTTTGTGAAAAGCCAGTGGTATATAAAACCGTAACAGCAAGGAGTAACAGCCAGTATCGTTTTATCATGTTTTATTTTTTTGTGAATAAAAATGAGGAGTAACTAAAACACTCTCCTGTAGCTGAACAATTACATTGCAAACCAATGAATTATAAGGAATGTGCATCAATAAGTTAATAATCCTACTACTTCGGGTAAGTGCGCACTATACTAATGCGACAAATATACCAACTGTATTCGAATTGGAATTATTTTGAACTTTTAAAGAATACTTAATCTTCTTTGGAATGGATTTGCAAGAATTTGCAATGGATAGGTATGGAAATGTAGTTCTTTGGCAAATTTCATCTTCTAACATTAACCAATGAAACAAAAAAAAGTGAGCATGGACCAATTTTACCCCCCAATAAAGTGGTCCCGCTCACTCCGTTTTAAAACCATTGCTGGCTTCAAAAGATCTTTGATATTTTTCTGTTCCATTTTTTCAGTACTTCAGTTAAAGCACGGGGGGAATCAATGGGGGATTTTTCTCAAAGACCTATTCTTATATGCACTCGTCTATAGATCTTCGACCTATAAATAGCATTATTATTTTTTAAAAAAGTAAGCAGGAACCAAATTTACCCCCCAATAAAATGGTTCCGCTTACTCCGTTTTAAGATCACTTCTGACCTTAAAGATCTTTGATGTTTTTCTGTTCCATTTTTTCAGTACTTCAGTTAAAG
>JBLHRR010000004.1:0-106164 GCA_047626155.1 Saprospiraceae bacterium
GTTTAATCACTATAGTTTAATTGGCTCAAAACATTACAATATTGGCTCAAATCGGCTCAATACTCAATAACGGTATACTTGCTCAAAATTGTATTATTTTGGCTCAAATTGGCTCATTTTCTATTTTAAGTGTATCTTTGTTCTATGAAAGAAAGGGTTTACAACTTTGATTTAAAGCTGGATTGGCAAATGCTGGGGATTATGAGCCAGATAGACCGCTTTGACGCCTCCTGGTCCCTTATAGAGAAAAGGGAAGGTCAAAGCTTGAAGCAGTTGAAGTCCATTGCCACCATTATGAGTGTTGGTGCCTCTACCCGAATAGAAGGTTCGAAAAAGAATGACGAGGAAGTAGAGAATCTGTTGAACAATATCGACATCAATCAGATTGAAGATAGAGATAGTCAGGAGATTGTTGGTTATTTCAATGTACTTGATTTAATCGCCGAATCAGCTTCTAAAATAGAAGCTACAGAGAATAACATCAAGAACCTTCACAATCAACTTTTGCGTTATAGCAAAAAGGACGAGTGGCACCGGGGAAATTACAAGCAGCATATCAACGCTGTAGAAGCTAATTTTCCGGACGGAAGCCGGCAGATCATTTTTAAAACAAGTGAACCCGGCTATGAAACAGAGGATGCCATGCGACAATTAATCCAATGGTTTGATAATGAAAAAGAGGTTCATCCGCTGATAAAATCTGCTGCTTTTGCTTACGACTTTGTTAGCATACATCCCTTTCAGGATGGCAACGGGCGGATGAGTCGCTTACTAACAACATTACTTTTACTACAATCCGGCTACAATTGGGTTCAGTATATCAGCTTCGAACATGAAATTGAAAACAACAAAAAGGATTATTATCGAAGCTTAAGAAGTTGTCAGGCCCAACGACCTAATGAGGATATAACAGAATGGATTCATTTCTTTTTAAAGGCGCTGGTAAACGTTCAGGAAAAACTAGAAAAGAAATTAGCAGCTTCTAATGTCGAGAATAGTTTATCACCAAAAGGAAAAGCCGTTTATATCTATATCAGCACTCATCCGGGCTGTAAGTCCGGAGAAATTTCCGCTAAGTTAAATATCAGTAAACCAACTTTGAAACGAATAATTGTTGACTTGCTTTCTAAAAGTCTTGTTGAGAAATATGGAAAGGGAGCAGGAGTTAATTATTCCTCGAAATAAGAAAATAACACCAAACATTTTAATAAACTATCTTTAGTAATCATTTTTTTTATGAAAAATTACCTCTCGCTTTTTTTACTCCTTTGCCTCTTTGCAATGGCATGTAAAACACCAACCATCACCGTTCCTACTGTGGAGATTGAAGAACGAATTTTAGATACAATGTTTGTCACTGCCGACAAGCCAAACGAACTCAAAACAATAGAAGAATTTTCTTTACCTAAGTATACACCCAGTTTTACTTTAAGAAATAACATTATCCACACGAAGTTGGATCTCCGATTCGATTGGGAAAAAGAACATGTATTAGGCAAAGCAACACTAACGTTAAAACCTTACTTCTACCCAGTAGACCAGTTGGTACTTGATGCTAAAGGTTTTGATATTCACAACATTACTTTTGCAAATCAAAGTACTCCGCTAAAATATGAGTATGACAATCAGCAAATCCTAATTGACTTAGGGGAAATGATGCCTTCAAATCAGGAATATCAGATTTTTATAGATTATACTGCCAAGCCTGCGGAGGTTATTCCAGGAGGAGGTTCTGCGGCCATTACTTCTGACCAGGGTTTGTTTTTCATTAACCCAAGAGGAGAAGAAGCTGAGAAACCACAACAGATTTGGACACAGGGAGAAACAGAATGGAACTCCCGTTGGTTTCCAACAATTGACAAACCAAATGAACGATGTACACAAGAAATGGCGCTGACGGTTCAAGATAAGTACAAGACCTTATCTAACGGAAAGTTAGTTGACAGTAAGAAAAATTCAGATGGTACACGTACTGATTATTATAAAATGAGTTTACCACACGCGCCTTATCTTTTTATGTTGGCAGTGGGAGAGTTCGCAGTCATCAAAGAAACCTGGAATGGTAAACCTGTTGAGTATTTTGTAGAACCTCAATATGAAACTTCGGCCCGTGGTATTTTTTCTAATACTAAGGAAATGCTCACCTTTTTCTCTGATAAACTAGGCGTAACATACCCTTGGGAGAAGTATTCCCAAATTATTGTTAGAGATTATGTGTCTGGTGCAATGGAAAATACAACCGGTGTTATTTTCGGAGAGTTTATACAAAAAACAAATCGAGAATTAATTGATGACCATAATGAATTGATCATTGCACATGAGATGTTCCACCACTGGTTTGGTGATTATGTTACCTGTGAAAGTTGGGCTAACTTAACAATGAATGAAGGCTTCGCTAACTACAGTGAGTATCTTTGGTTCGAGCACAAATACGGCGCAGATGAAGCGGATCGCCATCGACTGACTGAATTAAATAATTATGTTGGTTCTGTTGAGCAAGGAGGTGCACACCCTTTAATTCACTTCGGTCACAATGACAAAGAAGAAATGTTTGATGCACATAGTTACAACAAAGGCGGACTTGTTCTTCATATGTTGCGCAACTACCTGGGCGATGATGCTTTCTTCGCTGGTCTGAGAAAATACCTTGTGGATAATGCCTATACCGCAGTAGAAGCGCACGATTTACGATTGGCTATGGAAGAAGTTGCTGGAGAAGATCTAAACTGGTTTTTCAATCAATGGTATTTTGCTTCTGGACATCCTGAGTTAACTATAGATTATAATTACAGCACAGAAAGAGGAACCGTAGAAGTAGTGTTAGAGCAAACACAAAACCCGGATCGTTCTCCTGCTATTTTCCAGTTGCCAATTTCAATAGACATTTATGAAAGCAATCAACCGCGACGAGAATTTGTGATGATGACAGAACGTAAGCAAGTGTTTAGTTTTAACGTAAGTAAAAAACCAACGCTGGTAAACGTAGATGCAGACCGAGTTCTACTTTGTGAAAAAAGAGATAATAAAACAGAGGCCGATTATATTTTCCAATTCTATAACGCACCAAAATTTTTAGATCGTTTTGAAGCCATTGATGCTTTGAAAGCTAGTACAGACGCTAGTGCTCAACAAGTAATGGTAGAAGCTTTGGACGATCAATTTTGGGGAATTAGACGACTGGCTATGCGTTACGTTGATCCAGCTACTGCTACCGCTCCAGTAAAAAATAAAGTAACCACTTTAGCAAAAAATGATTCGCATTCTCAAGTGCGTGCTGCTGCTATTACTTTTCTTGGTGCAGTCGGAGATAAAGCAAGTAGTACTATTATGACAAAAGCGATTGAAAATCAGAAAGAGGCCTATCCTGTTGTTTCTTCCTCCTTAGCTGCCCTGGCCCAGATAGATGAGTTATCGGCTCTTAATTATGCAAAAAAAATGGAGTATGATAAGAATGTCAATATCATTCAGGCTATTGGAGATATTTATGGAATCATTCCAAATAAAACCCGATTGGCTTTCTTTGAAAACAACTGGGATAAACTGGATGCCTTTGCTGCATTTTCTTTCTTTGAGAATTATGCTAAGGTGGTAAAAGCTGTAGATTTTGATGCGGCCAATGCTGCCGTAGATAAATTGCGAGTGGTTGCTACTAATCAAGATATCTCTCAATGGAAACGTTTCTCTGCCACCAAGAGCATTTTTGATTTAAAGGAACACTATTTAGAAAAGGCTGCGAGTGGTAACCCAGATGTGGAAGTTTTGAAAACAAGAGCCACAACTTTAGGAACTGTAATCGATGAAATTAGCAGCCAGGAGACGAATGACCAGTTGAAGATGATTTACACTAATTTCAAGTAACGATAACCTACCTCATTTTTAATGAGAGGAATGGCGCTCAATCGTAAGAGATATACGGTTGAGCGCTTTTTTATTTTAATCCCCCATCTAATGTCTTCCCTATCACATCTAATTGCTTGATTATATATAACTTAATCTTTAATTTACAGCTGTTTTAATAACAACATATATCTTGTTTCCGGGTTTTATTTAAGGCAACTACCTGCTTTAACTCGCGTATAGACTTATGCTACTTCTTTCTTAACAGAGAATTGAATAACATAAATGCAGGTAAACCTCTATCAACCAAGACATTAACTTAATAAAGAATATATAGACATGGCGGCAAAAGACAACTATCAAATACTCATAAAAAAGCTGGATCAGTTTACCAGAAAGTTCTATATCAATCAACTTATCCGAGGTGCTTTGTATAGTGTAGGACTTATTTTGGGTCTTTTTCTATTGATGAACCTCTTGGAACACCAGTTCTTTTTTGGTACTTCAGGTAGAAAAGTCCTTTTCTTTTCGTTTGTAGGAATTAGTGCTATTGCATTGATTGGCTGGGTATTCATGCCTTTGCTTCATTATTTCCGTTTGGGGAAGGTTATTTCGCATGAACAAGCGGCTGAAATTATCGGAGAGCATTTTACTAATGTAAAAGATAAATTGCTGAATATTCTTCAACTGAAAAAGCAGGCGGGCTCTTCGCCAGACGCTGCTTTGATCATGGCAGGTATCAATCAGAAAACAGAAGAAATCAAACCTGTTCCATTTCCAACCGCAATCAACCTTTCTCAAAACAAGAAATATCTACGTTACGCTTTGCCACCATTACTGCTTTTACTGATTGTTTTATTTGCAGCGCCAAGTATTATAAAAGACAGTACCAACCGACTGATCAACAACAGTCAAGAATTTGAAAAAGAAGCGCCTTTTGCTTTTGAAATTGAGAAAGAAAACTTGACGGTTGTTCAGTTTGAGGATTATTTATTGAAAGTAAACATAGATGGGCCTGTGCTACCAAATGAAGTTTTCATTGACATCGACAATTACCAATATCGATTAAATAAAGAAGGGGGTGGTAGTTTTTCTTACCGTTTTAGTAATGTGCAGAAGGATACGGACTTTTATGTTTTTTCCAGTGGGGTAGAATCTCAGCCATACAACCTGCACGTTTTGAAAAAGCCGAATATTTTAGGTTTTGATGTGAAGATGGATTATCCCGCTTATACGCAACGTAAGGATGAAACTGTCGCAAACATCGGAGATATGGTTGTTCCTAAGGGTACCAACCTTGATTGGGTTTTCAATTCTTCTAATACTGATTTGATTCAGGTACAGTTTTCTGGAAAAGCAGAAGCAATCAATACCAATCGTTTTTCTGACGACCTTTTCACTTTTAAAAAGAAGGCACTTCGAGATGAGAGCTACAAAATTTTTATTTCTAACAATGAGCTTCCGAATGCGGATTCTATTGCCTACGCTATAACCGTTATTCCTGATTTACATCCGACCATTCGAGTAGAAAAATTTGAAGACAGTACCGATCAAACTTTATTATTCTTTGTTGGTGATGCTTCTGATGATTATGGTTTACGAAGTCTCTCTTTCAATTATCAAATAAAAAAAGAAACCAGAGTACAAGGTGAATTGAACACCATAAAAATGGCAAAACCTTCTGCCAAACAAACCCAATACGACTACACCTGGGATGTCGCCAATCTGGAATTAGAGCCAGGTGATGAAGTAAGTTACTACTTTGAAGTTTTTGATAATGATGGTGTTAACGGAAGTAAATCTGCTCGTACCAATCTGATGCTCTTTGCCAAACCTTCTGTTGAGGAATATGAGGAGATGGCCGAAAAGAACATGGAAGAAATCAAAAAGGATCTAAAAGAATCTTTGAAAGAGTCTAAGCAGATCAAGGAAGATATGAAGAAGCTTAGAGAAAAAATGCTGCAGGAAAAAGAGATGGATTGGCAGACACGAAAGGAATTGGAAAAATTATTGGAACGACAAAAAGATCTCGAAAAGAAAATCAACGAAGCCAAGGAAAACTTCGAAGAGAATATTAAGAATCAGGAAGAGTTCGAAAAGCCGAAAGAAGAACTGATGGAAAAGCAGGAAAAAATACAAGAGCTTTTTGAAGAAGTGATGAGTGAAGAGATGAAAGAACTCATGAAGCAGATCGAAGAACTCATGCAGGAGATGGATAAGGACGAAGCATTAGAGAAGATGGAAGAAATGGAAATGAGCGACGAAGAGATGGAAATGGAACTTGATCGGATGCTGGAATTACTCAAGCAATTGGAAGTAGAAGCAGAAATGGAAAAGGCCATTGAAAAATTGGAAGAACTCGCCGAGAAACAAGAAGAGCTCAGTGAAGAATCTGAAAAAGGGGAGAAGAGTGCAGAAGAATTGGAAAAAGAACAAGAAAAACTAAATGAGGAATTTGAAAAGCTTCAGGAGGATATGAAGGAATTGGAAAAGAAAAATGAGGAATTGGAAAGGCCACAAGACCTCGGAGATAATGAAGAAAAGATGGAGGACATTGATCAGGATATGGAAGAGAGTAAAGAATCTTTGAGTCAGGATCAAAAGAAAAAAGCTTCCAAGGAGCAAAAGAAAGCAGCGCAAAAAATGAAAGACATGGCCAGTGCTATGCAACAACAAATGGCTTCCCAACAAATGGAACAAATGGAAGAAGACATGGAAGCGCTTCGACAGTTGCTGGAAAATCTATTGGGCTTGTCTTTCGAACAGGAGGAATTGATGGGGAGTATTAGCACCGCTAATATCAACACACCATTCTATGTCGGTTTAGTACAAGGTCAATACAAACTAAAAGATGATTTCAAGCTCATTGAAGATAGTCTGCATGCTTTAAGCAAACGTGTTTTCCAAATTGAATCTTTCGTTACCGAAAAAGTAACCGACATTAAATCCAATATGAAGGATGGCATTGATGAATTGGAGGAAAGACACAAACCACAAGCTGCCGAAAATCAGCAGCGTACCATGAAGAACGTCAATGATCTGGCTTTAATGCTCAGCGAAGTCATGAACCAGATGCAACAACAAATGTCCAGCATGATGCAGGGCAATCAGATGTGTAATAAACCTGGAGGTAAAGGCGGAAAGAGTGGAAAAAAACCTTCAGATAAAATGTCAAAGGGGCAAGGTCAACTGAATAAAGATCTGCAAAAAATGAAGGAAGGGATGGAAAAAGGAAAGGGAAAAGGCAGTTCCGAACAATTTGCTAAAATGGCTGCCCGACAGGCCGCCCTCCAAAAAGCCATGCGTGGTTTGCAAAAAGAAAAGCAAGGTAAAGGACAAGGAACTAAAGAACTACAGGAAATCATCGATCAGATGAATAAAATGGAAATAGATCTTGTCAACAAACAATTGACAAATGAAATGTTGAAACGCCAGGAAGACATCATGACTCGTTTGCTTAAAGCAGAAAAGGCAGAACGAGAAAAAGAATACGACCAGAAAAGAAAGGCAGAATCAGCGACTCAACAAGAACGGAAGATGCCACCTTCTTTGGAAGAATACATCAAAAAAAGAGAGGCAGAAATTGAAATGTACAAAGCTGTTTCACCATCTTTGAAGCCATATTATAAGTTTTTGGTAGAAGAATACTTTAAATCTTTGAAAAAACAATAGTATTGTTTAACAAAAATTTTAGAATTCCAGCCAGAACAAATCTTATTTTTTGCCGTAAATGCAAGAGTAATTGGATCACTGTATTTTATTAACTATACACTATTACTCTTGCAATTTACTGGCCTTAACTTATTTATGAGCAAACAGCACCAAATACTCTCCTTGGCTTCCGATCCGAAAAACGTTTCCCGGGTCGAACCTTTCGTTGAGTTGGTATTCAAGGAATATCAACTAAGCCCCGATATTTATGGCAACATCTTAATCAGCCTAACTGAGGCGGTTACCAATGCGATCATGCACGGCAACAAAAGTGACATTTCTAAATTGGTTCGTGTACAAACAAGGAAATTTCAAAGTCAAATGGCCTTTCTTATTTCTGATGAGGGCATTGGTTTTGATTATGAAACCTTACCCGACCCAACTGCTCCTGAGAATTTATTAAAAATTGGTGGCCGTGGTGTATTCCTCATGCAGGAACTTTCCGACGATGTGGTTTTCCACGATGATGGCCGAACCATCGAAATAAAATTTAATATTTAGTAAAAAATAACTTACTACTTCACAAGGTTTTAGATGAAGCTAAACAACCATAGGATGAGTACTTTAGCTAAAATCTTGATTATAAAAGAGTAATAAATTATTTTTTATTTAATAATTAAAGCCCAATTCTTTTTCTTTTCCCTTTCACTAGTATCTTCGCGGCATGTCATCAGGTTTACATTCTGACCATAATGTTATTATTGATTTCTTTTCAGAAGAAATTGAATTCGAGCTGGAATATACTGAATCCATTATTCGATGGCTGCTTGACGCTTATCAACAGGAGCAAAAAACGGTAGCCGCTTTAAATTATATCTTCTGTTCTGATGTTTACTTGCATCAAATCAATATGCAATATTTGAATCACGATACCTTAACGGATATCATTACGTTTTCAAATGCCAGAGAAGGGGCGCCAATTGAAGGAGATATTTTCATCAGCGTAGATAGAGTTAAAGAGAATGCAGCAAATTTTGGTGTTTCTTTTGAAAAAGAAATGCTCCGAGTTATAATTCACGGCAGCCTACATTTAATGAGTTATAAAGACAAAACGGAAGAGGATCAGAAGTTGATGACCCAAAAAGAGAATTTTTATATCGCTCGTTTTGCTAAAAAAGAGGAGCCTTATAACTAGTAAAAACGGCATAGTATTTAATACTATCGTTTTCTATATTCTTTTTAAACTATCCGACATCCTACCCTAAAATAATTACCAGCAAAGTATAGCATCTAAAGGAGAAATACTCCGTATTAATAGAAACGAAGTCATTTAATGTGACCTCCCTTAAAACATATAATTACTTAACTTTATGAAAGTACTCAAATTTGGTGGCTCTTCAGTTGCCAAGCCAGAACGTATTCAAGCAGTTATAGACATACTCAACAGCTATTATAAAAATGGAGAACAATTCACCGTTGTTTTTTCTGCTTTAGGCGGGGTGACCGATTCCTTGATCAATATGAGTAAGTTGGCCTCTAAGGGAGATAACAGTTACCTAGAAGAGTTTGAAAGCTATTGCACGCGTCATCGCGAAACTGCGGAGCATTTGCTATCCGGTGAGTATTTAAAAACCGCTCTTGCTGAATTAGAAAAAAACGAAAATAATCTACGTAATTTCCTTCAAGGTATCTTTCTACTTTGGGAAGCTTCTCCTAGAGCCATGGACTATGTTACCAGTTTTGGGGAACGAAATTCTGCTTTTCTAATAAGTATTGCTTGTCAACAAAATGGAATAAATGCTCGTTTTTTAGATGCTAGAAAGGTGATAAAGACCGATGCTGCTTTTGGTGTAGCTAAAGTTAATTTCAAATTAACTGATGAATTAGTCAGCAAGTACTACCAAGAAAATCCTGAAATCCATATTGTGACTGGCTTCGTTAGTTCCACTAAAGGTGGCTTGAGCACCACGCTGGGCCGAGGTGGTTCCGACTATACCGCCGCTATTTTAGCAGCCGCCTTAGAGGCTGATTGTATTGAAATCTGGACTGATGTAAATGGAGTACTTACTGCTGATCCGAGAAAAGTTCAGAAGGTTTTTACCATTCCTGAAATGAGTTATGCGGAAGCGATGGAAATGTCTCATTTTGGAGCCAAGGTTATTTATCCTCCAACCCTACTACCTGCATTACATAAAAATATTCCTTTATATATTAAAAATACCTTTAACCCTACATTTGAAGGAACACACATATCCTCTAAAGTAAAAATGGATGGACAGGACGTTCGTGGTATTTCGTCTATAAACGACATTTCCTTGATGACCTTACAAGGATCAGGACTTTTCGGTATTCCAGGTATTGCTGCTCGCTTATTCAATTCATTGGCTTTAGCCAAAGTAAATATCATTCTCATTACTCAAGGATCTTCTGAATCCTCTATAACTTTTGCAGTAACGCCTAAATCAGCTAAGAAAGCCAAAAGAATAGTGGAGGAAGCTTTCCAATTTGAATTAAAAGAAGGGAGCGTTGAACCTATAAAGTTAGAAACGGAATTATCAGTGATTGCAATCATTGGTGAGAATATGAGGTACCATCCTGGAATTGCCGGTAGGCTGTTTACCGCACTTGGTAAAAATGGAGTTAACTGCGTAGCAATAGCACAGGGTTCTTCTGAATTAAATGTATCTATAGTTATTAACAGAGCTGATGAAGAAAAAGGGTTAAACGCCTTACACGAAACATTCTTCCTTTCTAAAACAAAAGTCTTACATCTTTTTATTGCTGGTGTTGGATTGATTGGCAGTACCCTACTAAAACAGATTAGCCAACAGGCTGATTACTTATTGGAAAAGCAATCATTGGAATTAAGAATCGTTGGTTTGTCCAATAGTAAAAAAATGCTTTTTGATACTAATGGTATAAACCTTGATGATTGGAAAGCGGATTTGATGGCTTCTGAGCAAACAGCTTCTATCGGTGGTTTTGTTCAGGAAATGAAAAAACTCAATTTAGCCAATAGTATCTTTGTAGATAATACGGCGAGTGAACAAGTTGCGAATCAATATGAATCCATCCTTGATTCCAGTATTTCTATTTCTACTCCAAATAAGATAGCGACCTCTTCTTCTTATCCACAATACTTGCGTTTGAAAAAGATCGCAGTGAAGCGTGGTGTCCAGTTTTTGTATGAAACTAACGTTGGAGCCGGCCTACCAGTTATTAACACTTTACACGATCTTATCCACAGTGGCGACCAAATTATAAAGATCGAAGGCGTCCTTTCTGGCTCAATGTCTTTTATATTCAATTGTTTTGACGGATCAGAAGAGTTTAGCATCGTTGTGGAGAAAGCTAAGGAATTGGGATATACTGAACCAGATCCAAGGCTTGACTTAATGGGAGTTGACATCCGTAGAAAAATCATCATTCTGGCAAGAGAGTCTGGAATCCCACTGGAAGCTAAAGATGTGGTCATTGAGCAAATCCTCCCGGACGCTTGTATCGAAGCAAAAGATGTGGAGACCTTCTTTTCCATTTTAAAAGAAAATAACAATACATTTGCAGAATTACAATCTACAGCTGCTAAGGAAAACAAAGTACTTCGTATGGTGGCTACACTAGATAATGGTAAGGCCAACATCCGTTTAAGAGCTGTAGGCGCAGATCATCCATTCTATAGCCTTTCTGGAAGCGATAATATGATTGTCTTTACGACTAAAAGATATAATGAACGTCCTTTGGTGATTAGAGGCCCCGGAGCTGGAGCTGAAGTAACTGCCGCTGGAGTATTTGCTGAGGTAATAAAACTAGGAAACAATACACGTAACTAATTGATTATCAATGTTTTAAAAATATGACGAACGTAGGTTTAAAAGTTTTTGCTCCTGCATCTGTAGCTAATGTAGCTTGCGGATATGACGTATTAGGTCTGGCTCTGGAGAAACCAGGTGATGAAATATATGTCAGATTTTCTAACAACCCCGGGTTTAGAATTACCAAAATTACTGGAGGCAAGTTGCCATATGAACCAGAAAAGAATACTGCAGGTTTTGCTGCTTTAAAAATGCTGGAACACCTTGAAGAAACTGGAAGAGGTATCGAGATGGAAATTCATAAAAAGATGCCTTTTGGTTCTGGGCTCGGTTCTAGTGCAGCAAGTGCAGCAGGAGCCGTGATGGCTATAAATGAATTATTGGGCAGGCCATTAACAAAAAGGGAAATGCTTCCATTTGCAGTGCAAGGAGAACAAGTTGCAGATGGTGCTTACCATGCCGATAATGTAGCGCCTTCGCTACTCGGTGGTTTTGTTCTAATTCGAGATAATGAGACGTTGGATGTTCATCGTTTACCTGCTATTAAAGGTCTTCAAATTGCAATAGTGCATCCTAAAATAGAAATATTGACCAAGTACTCCAGGTCTGTTTTAAGCGATCAGGTAAGCTTAAAACAAATGATTAAACAAACGGGTTCAGTTGGTGGCTTAGTTACTGCTATGTTCAAAGGAGATCTAGAACTCTTACAACGCTCTTTACAAGATGTTGTAATTGAACCTCAACGTGCGCAGCTTATTCCTGGCTTTTATAAGGTACAAGAAGCGGCTATAAATGCCGGTGCCCTTGGTTGTAGCATTTCAGGAGCAGGGCCATCTATCTTTGCCATCTGCCCGAATAACTTTGTTGCAGAAAATGCTGGGGTTGCAATGCAAGAGGTCTTTAAAAATATAAATATAAGTAGTACTATCTTTCTCTCTGGAATTAATCATGAAGGAGCTGTTTTAATTTAATTTTCACCCTTTATTTGACAAATGATGTGGTTTCTCAAAAGTGATTGAAGTGCAACGGAAGGAGAATTGAAAATCTATTTGAGAAACTATAAAATACGGAATTCGTCAAAGAATCACTATAAATGTATTTTTTTATGCAACTCTATAGCACAAAGAATCCTGAAGTTTTATTTTCTCTTAAGGAAGCCGTATTAAAAGGACTTCCTGATGATAATGGCTTGTTTGTTCCAAATAACATTTCAGCCTTACCTGCTTCTTTTTTTGAAAGACTTCCTGAATTAGCTTTTCCTGAATTAGCTTATGAAGTAGCAAAGCATTTATTTGAGGGAAGTATTCCTGAGCCAGACCTAAAGGAGATTATTACTAAGTCTATTAATTTCCCTGCTCCTTTGATAAAATTAAATGAGCAAACCTCAGTTCTGGAGCTTTTTCATGGACCTTCTTTAGCCTTTAAAGATTTTGGTGCTCGTTTCATGGCACAGCTGATGGGTTATTTTAATAAAGGAGAAGAGAAAGATTTAATTATACTCGTAGCTACTTCTGGAGATACTGGTGGAGCTGTTGCCGCTGGTTTTCATAATACACCAGGAATAAAAGTAGTTACCCTCTACCCTTCTGGACGCGTTAGTCCTTTACAGGAAAAGCAATTAACAACCTTAGGTGGGAATATTTCTGCAATAGAGATTGAAGGTTCTTTTGATGATTGCCAAGCTTTAGTAAAAAAAGCTTTCCTAGACAAGTCTCTAACGGAAAACATTCGTTTATCCTCTGCTAACTCTATAAATATTGCTCGACTTATCCCTCAATCCTTTTATTATTTTGAAGCATATAAACAACTGGGTAAAAACACGAAGCCTCCTGTATTCATCATTCCTTCTGGTAATTTTGGGAACCTCACTGCTGGCTTGTTAGCTAAAAAAATGGGACTACCAATTGCTCATTTTATAGCTGCTACAAATAAAAATGATATTGTTCCCTCTTATTTATCTTCTGGTAAATATAAACCTAAACCATCTTTAGCTACTATCTCAAATGCAATGGATGTTGGTGCCCCTTCTAATTTTTATAGAATGGTATCCTTCTATATGGATCATAAAGCTCCTGTTTCTTTAGAGACTAAGACTTGGGGGAATATGAAGAAAGATATTTCTGGTTATGGATTTGATGATACTACGACTCAGGAAGCTATGAAACGAGGCTATACCCAATTTAATAACTATGTTTTTGAACCACACGGAGCTGTTGGTTTATTAGCCTGGGAAGCTTACTTAAAAGAAAATACAAATGTTCAGGGTATTATTTTAGAGACTGCTCATCCTTCTAAGTTTTTAGACGTAGTTGAAAAAGTTTTAAAAATCAAGGTAGAGGTCCCTGAGCGATTAGCTCGACTGGCGGATAAGAAGAAAGAAGCAACTTTAATGGCTTCGGATTATGAATCATTCAAGAGCTACCTAGAGAAGCATTTCTATTAACTCCATTAAATATTAAACAAAAGCCCAGCCTTCAATATGAAGGCTGGGCTTTTGTTTAATAGAAATTTAGAGTCTTCTTATATATTTAGTAAGCAAGAGGACAGTACTTACCCCGCCCAATACTTCTCCAAGGATTCTCCGTATATTCGACCTCGATTCTAAAATGTTCCACGGGGAACATTTTATTCTAATTATTTAATATCGCAAATAGTAATATTCCAAATGTTCCACGGGGAACACATCACTAATTATTCAACAAGTAACACATGCCTCTAAAGAATGTACTTCTAATCCTTTTCTGTTTTTTATTTGGGTCAATGCCTAATTTATTCTCACAGCAAGACAACATCAATAAGAATAAATTTCGCCAATTAGGCCAAGAACTTCCAACTCCTAATGTATACAGAACAGCCTCAGGAGCACCAGGGCATCAGTATTGGCAACAACAAGCCGATTACGTAATGGATATAGAAATAGATGATGATAAACAAACCATAAGTGGTTTGGAAACCATTACTTATCATAATAACTCACCAGACCATCTAGATTACTTATGGTTACAGTTAGATCAAAATGTACGCGCTAAAGATTCTGACTCCTATACCATTACCAATAATACCATATCTGATAAAATGTCTTCAAAGCAGTTAAAAGGACTAAAGCCTAAATTTGATGGAGGTTTTAAAATTCAAGAGCTAAAGGATAAATTTGGTAATTCTCTCTCTTATAGCATTAATAAAACAATGATGCGAATTGATTTACCAAAGACTCTAGCTCCTGGTGAAAAAACCTATTTTTCTATAAAATGGTGGTATAATATCAATAATAGAGCTACAGACAGAGGTCGATCAGGGTGTGAGTACTTTAAGGAAAACGACAACTATCTATATGTTATAGCTCAATTTTTTCCTCGAATGTGTGTTTATAATGAAGTAGAAGGATGGCAAAATAAACAGTTTTTAGGGAATGGAGAATTCGCACTGGCCTTCGGAAATTACGAAGTAAACATTACGGTGCCAGCAGATCATATGGTTGCTGCGACTGGTATACTTCAAAACCCAAAAGATGTTTTAACCGACAAACAAATGAGTCGTTTGAAAGAAGCGCGTAAAGAAAGAGAACAACCTATATTCATTGTAACTGAAGAAGAAGCGCGTAAAGCGGAGAAAAAAAAATCAAAGCATAAAGTAACCTGGGCTTTCAAAGCAGAGAATGTTCGCGATTTCGGATTTGCCTCTTCTAGAAAATTCATTTGGGATGCAATGGGCGTTCCAATGAGTAATGGAGAAGTGTCTATGGCCATGTCTATGTATCCAAAAGAAGGAAACCCATTGTGGGAAAAATATTCTACTAAAGCTGTAGCACACACTTTAAAATGGTATTCACATTATACCTTCGATTATCCATACCCAGTTGCTTGGTCTATTCACACTGATCATATTGGGATGGAATACCCTATGATCTGTTTCAATGGTGGAAGGCCAGAAGCAGATGGGACTTATTCTGCACGAACGAAATATGGATTAATCAGCGTGATCATTCATGAAGTAGGACATAACTATTTCCCGATGATTGTAAATTCAGATGAACGTCAATGGACCTGGATGGATGAAGGTTTAAATTCTTTTACGCAAACTTTAGCAGAAGCGCAGTGGGAGAGAGATTACCCATCTCGCCGAGGATCAGCTTCCAGCATTATTGAGTATATGAGAAGTGATAAGACCAAATTAACACCTATTATGACCAACTCTGAATCTATTTTTCAATTTGGAAATAATGCTTATGGAAAACCTGCTGCTGGCTTGCATCTTCTACGAGAAACTATTATGGGTAGAGACCTATTCGATTTCGCCTACAAAACTTATGCTCGTCGTTGGGCCTTCAAACATCCTTCTCCAGCAGACTTCTTTCGAACTATGGAAGATGCTTCTAGTGTGGACCTAGATTGGTTCTGGAGAGGCTGGTTCTACACTACGGACCATGTAGACATTGCTATTGAATATGTAAACTGGTACCAGATGGACTCTAAAAATCCGGATATAGAAATGGCTGCTAGAAAACAGGAAAATGAAAATGAACCTAAAACTATCAATAGCATTCGGAATGAAAAAGCCATTTCACAAACACGAGCTGAAAAAGATGCTTCTTTAAATGACTTTTACAATTTGTACGATGAATTCAAAACTAACGAATCAGATAGAAAAAAATACACTAAATATCTGTCAAGTCTATCCCCAGAAGAAAAGCAATTATTACAATCAGGTTCTCATTATTACGAAGTGAAATTTAAAAATATAGGAGGGCTGGTAATGCCTCTCATTGTTGAAATGGAATTCATGGATGGAACTAAAGAAGTGAAAAGGATACCTGCAGAAATTTGGCTAAAAAACCATGAAACCGTTTCTAAAGTATTCATTACTCAAAAAGAAGTTAAGAGAATAACACTGGATCCTTTTTTGGAAACAGCAGATACTGATACTGTCAATAACTACTTTCCACCAAAGCAACAGATTAACCGATTTGAGCTATTTAAACGCCAGCGAAGAAACAGCCCTAACCTTATGCAGAAAGAGCAGAAAAGCACAAAAGGATCTAATGGGACTAACTAAAACGCATTTCTAAGAAAAGCTGATAAAATGAAAGAGCCGCTATTTGATTCATTTCAAATAGCGGCCCTTTCATTTTATAAAAATATTTTAATCTTTCTTATTTGCCACACTTGTTAAGAACTCCTCCAATATCTGATTAAAGACATCTGGTTTCTCCATCATGGGGGCATGACCACAGGCATCAACCACTGAAAGTTTAGACCCAGCGATTAATTCATTAAATTTTTCGCCAACGAACAAAGGCGTTACGTTGTCCTCACGTCCCCATATTAGTTGAGTAGGAGATTTGATTTGGTGTAATTTATCACCAAGATTATGACGTACAGCAGATTTCGCAGTAGCGATTACTCTGATGGCTTTGTTACGATCATTTACAGTATCAAAAACTTCATCGACTAATTCTTTGGTGGCTATTTCAGGATCATAAAAAGTATCCTGGGTTTTTCTTTTAATGAATTCATAGTCTCCTCTCTTTGGAAAAGTAGACCCTAATGAATTTTCAAATAAGCCAGAACTTCCGGTTAAAGTAAGCGATTGTACTTTATCTGGATGAGCCAATCCATAGAGTAACGTAACGTGGCCTCCGAGAGAGTTACCAAGCACATTGACTTTATCGAAACCTTTGTACTCCACAAATTTTGCGACGTGGTCTACCAATCCGGAAACCGATACTTTTCTAATTGGCAATTCAAAAATAGGTAGCATAGGTACCACAACTTTATAGCTCTTGCTAAAATGCTTGATGATCCCTTCAAAATTACTCAGAGCACCAAAAAGGCCATGAAGTAGCATTAGAACTTCTTCTCCCTCACCAGTCTCAACGTATTTAAAATCTCCTTCTTCCTTAAGTGTGTGTGGCATGTTAATTATTAAAATTACACAAAAAACAATTCCGTTAATGGGCTTAGTTTTTCGTTGTTAGGTAAGTGACATTTTACACAAAAGTAAACAATAATATCATATTTGAACAAAGTGTGCGGCAAATTGGCGGCAACACTCTTTTCCTCTAAAGCATTCCAAATTATAAAAATCAATCCCAAAGTAAGAAACTAGCTTATAATCTGTTTGGTAAAAATACCAATAAAGACCGAAAACACTACTATTTACCGCGTTCTTCACATACTTATCCATAATTGTTAGTAACTCTTTTTTGGGCTTTTATAAACTAACAATAAAGCAATCCCCAACAGAATTAAAGCCCCCGCTTGATGCAATACACCATAGCCCACAGGAATACTCCCTTTACAATTAATAACAGTCAATATCCCGAGCGTTGCTTGAATTACCAACATAGTTATCAACATGTAAATATTTCGTAAATGAAATGTAGGTATCTTGTTTTTTCTTAGTTTAAAAACCATCGTTAATCCAATGATTATCAATAGGTAAGCTGTACTCCGATGGGCAAATTGTATGAAAGCAGGCATAAAACTATTTGTATCGTAAAATATGAAGTTATCCACATTCCAATTCGCAGCTGTTAATAAGGTATCAGGTAAGTAAACTCCGTTCATATCTGGCCAGGTTGGAAAGAATAATCCGGCTTTCATTCCAGACATAATACCGCCAAGAAAAATTTGAATGGCTAAAACGAAAAGAAAGGCTCTAGATCCAGTTATCAACACAGAATTGTTGATAACTGACCTTTTGGGGGAGAACACTTTATAAGTTGTCCAAAGCAAATAGCTAAACATGATTAGTGCCAAGCTTAAATGGAAGGTTAGTTTATAAGCGTCCACCCAAGGTCGATCATTAAGGCCACTTTTTACCATGATCCAGCCTAGTGAAGCCACAAAGATTGTGAGCAGAATAACGAGCAAAAGGTCTCTTGTCAACACTTTAGACAGTTTTTTTGTGAATAAGAAGAATAAAAAGGGAATTAAAAATACAAACCCCATGGTTCTAGCCCAAAGCCTATGAAAATACTCCCAGAAGTAAATGAACTTAAACTCGCTCATCGCCATTCCTTGGTTGATTTTTTCGTACTGAGGAGTCTCTTTGTACAAATCGAACTCTGTATCCCACTGAGCGGAATTTAAAGGCGGTAGTGTCCCTGTAACGATATCCCACTTGGTAATGGATAAACCAGAACCTGTGATTCTCGTAACACCTCCAATAACCACCTGCATGAAAACCATGACGATTCCGATGATTAACCAAACCTTGACGATTTTACTGATTTGATCTTGCGCTAAGAATTTCAATCCCATTTTCTAAAATGTTTTAAATAAAAAAATTCGATTGTTCGTAGATTGTTCCTGATACTTCGTATTCCAACAAAAAGAAAAACCATTCAAAATAAACCAATCATACCACAAAGAAACAGATTCTGTTTTTAATGAGTTGATCTGCCTTAGTAATAGTTGAGTCAAAGAAACCTTTTCATAATAGTGAGGCTATTTTCTTTTTCTGGATGCATTCCAAAATATCCTTTTTCGTTTTGCTTTCTTACTCATCTTAAAAATGAACTTCAGCTAGCCACGATGTTTGAGGATACTACTCTTCATTTCAATTTTTTCAAAATCAAAAAAGCCCAACTCCTTAATTTTCTCGCGGCCCTGAATCATATCGAGCAGAGGGCTTTTTCGAGTTCTACACATTCTTGAACTCTGGTATATTCTATTGATTAATAATTTTTTCTTTTCCAGTCATCATCAAGGGTGTTAGTATGTAGATAAAAAAGAAGCATTTTATTAGGTGAATTGATTCCTAAGGTTTTTAAATAGGTTTTCCACAGCTACTTCACAACGAAACACTTTGTTTATCAGGCTATTAGCTAATTATAAACAAGCTGTTGGTAAGTTATTAATAGGATAACTATTTTGTGAATGACTTCCGACAACTTGATAGTTGATGTCAGTAAGTAGGGTAGTTGTTGACACTTTTCTACTATTTGACTTTAATGTTATATATGTAAAATTAAAATTCTTAGTAAGTGTTGGTAACTGTTGTGGTTTTTCACGTAGTTACCAACAGTTACAAACAGTCTTTGTGGAAAAATCAGGAAGGTTTACCGATATGTTTAAAGCAATTAGTAACTTCCATTTTGGTTGGCCAGCGTTATACAAAACCAAAATATGTTTATTATTTGTCATATTAAAATACCATGTGTACCCGTTACTCCTTAACCGTAAATAAAGAACAGGTTGCAGCACAATTTGGCTTATCTCTAGATTTTGCGCTAAAAGCCAGTTATAACATATCTGCTTGTGACCAGGCTTATGTGATAACTAATGAGCAACCTAGAAAATTGGAGGCTATGATATGGGGACTGATTCCACAAACCTCAAAAGATGGTGCGAACAATGGAAAACTAATTAATGCTCGAATAGAAGGAATCAATAGTTCCAGCTCTTTTCGAATCCCGATAAGGAAGAAGCGATGCTTGGTATTAGCCGATAGTTATTATGACTGGAAAAAAGAAGGACTAAAAAGGTGGCCTTTCCGAATTGTGAATGCTGATCAATCCTTAATGGTAATAGCTGGTGTTTGGGAAGAAAGGGAAAAAGGAGGAAACACCATTAGAAGCTTTTCCATTATTACAAAACCCGCAGTAGCTGCGGCGGCTAAGGTTAGCCATAGAATGCCATTGATATTAAAAAGTTCGGCTTTGCAGGATTTATGGCTGGATGAAGTAAACCTGGATGATGTGTTTCAAATAGTCAAAGAAGCGGAGGTTGGCGAATTGAAGTGCTATCCCATTTCCCCGAAGGTGGATATCATTGGATATAGTTCTAAAGAATTGCACGAAGAGTTAGCCTCGTAAGTTTTTACAGAGTAAGAAGTTTTTTTGAGAATGGATTAGAGTTATAAAGCAAAAAACATATAAAATGCGTGTTGTCATTCAAAGAGTAACGAAAGCATCAGTTACAATAAATAATGTGATTGAAGGAAAAATTGATTTGGGGCTACTCATACTTTTAGGTATAGAACCGACAGATGAAATCAGTGATATCGAATGGCTCTGTAATAAGGTTACCAATCTGCGGATTTTCAATGATGAGGATGATATTATGAATAAATCAGTTAAGGATGTTGATGGCGGATTATTGGTCATTAGTCAATTCACCTTACATGCAGGTACCAAAAAAGGAAATAGACCTTCTTATATAAAAGCAGCTAAGCCGGATATCGCCGTACCATTATATGAGACCTTTTTAAAGCAATTGGAATTTATTGGTGGTATAAAAGTAGAACGAGGAATTTTTGGAGCGGATATGAAAGTCGAATTATTAAATGATGGTCCAGTAACTATTATTATAGATAGTAAAGAAAGGGTATAAATTATAATTCTTTGAGGAACCACGTCATTTATTAAAGAAGGAAAATCGTAAACAAATTTTATGACAATAGCAGAAGCACAAAAAGATGTAGATCATTGGATCAATACCGTTGGTATCCGATATTATAATGAGTTGACTAATATGGCCATCTTGACCGAAGAAGTTGGTGAAGTAGCACGTATTATGTCCCGCCTTTATGGAGAGCAGTCTTTCAAAAGAAAAGAAGATGCAGAAAATGCAAAAGAAAAATTATCAGATGAAATGGCTGATGTGCTATTCGTTCTAATTTGCTTAGCTAATCAAACAGGCATTGACCTTTCAGAAGCTTTGGTCAAAAACTTAGAAAAAAAAACGATTCGGGATGCTTCCCGGCATGCGAATAATAAGAAGCTTAAACCTTAAGTTATCTTTTCTCTCTATACTATTATTACGTTTAAATTTATCCCATAATTATGAAGAACCCCATTATCACTTTAGTATTTACTTTACTAACAATATTTGCACATGCTCAGGAAAAGGCGCCTGAAAGAGATATTCTAACTATAACTCAATTCGCCTCTGGTGAACTAAATGGTATTAAAAATACAAAAAATGGTATTCGCTCTACAGGAATACAAAAAACTGCCGAATTTGTACGCTATGATATGAAAGTCCCTATAACAGAGTTGTCCTCTTTTCTTGCTTTTTCAATTGTATGGGAAGCACAAAACTGGAATTCGGAGAACAATCAATTATGGGTTCGTTTTAAAGGAGGAAATACAAATCTAAACTGGCAACAAATCAAAATAGATGTTCACTCGGATAAAAACGATCTTCGTCATATCAGTGAACTAACATTTGTTGATAACGATGTTGATAAGTTAGATATAAAAATTGTTTTTGAAGAAGGTTCTCAGGCTTTGGTTCAAAAGCTTGATCTGCATTTCTATAATCCGGGGTCTTTAGAAAACAAATTAGGAAGTGAAACAAAGCAAGCCAATAACCGAGCGGTTTGTACCTGTCCTCAACCTGATTTTGAAGATCGAGATGATTGGTGCCCAGCAGGTAATTGTCCAGAGATCGCTAACCCAACTATTACAGATGTTACTCATCTTATAGTGCATCATTCTGCTGGAGTGAATAGTAGTTCTGATTGGGCAGGAGTGGTTAGAAGTATTTGGGATTTTCATGTAAATGTAAATGGTTGGGATGACATTGGTTATAATTATCTAGTGGATCCAAGTGGTATCTTATATGAAGGCCGTGGAAATAATATTAGAGGGGCTCATTTTTGTGGAAATAATGGAGGAACAATGGGTGTCTGTGTGATGGGAGATTTTACGAATATAAGTCCAACAGATAATGCAAAATCAATGTTGAAAGACTTATTGGCGTGGAAAATTTGTGATATTGATGCCGATCCACTGGAGATGGCTTTGCATGCTAGTTCAGGTTTGAATTTGAGTAGGATTTCCGGCCATCAGGATGGTTGTGCGACGGCTTGTCCGGGAGCAAGTTTTTATCCGCAGTTTTCAGCTATTAGATCTGAAGTAAATACGCAAATAAATAATGACTGCGAGTTAGAAGAATTAGCAGCTCCAACCAATTTAACAGCAGAATCGGTTTCTCAAACAGCGGTAGAATTAAATTGGGAAGATAACTCTAACAATGAAACCGCATTCATAATAGAACGATCAATTTGGACTAATACAAGTTATACGGAGGTTGGAAATGTAGCAGCCAATGTAAACATTTTTACAGATGGAAACTTGCAAGCAAACACCGCATATTTTTATCAAGTAAAAGCGACCAATGCTCCCGATGAAAGTGCTTATTCTAATCAAGTAGGCGTTGCAACAGTGTTAACATCGACAAAAAATGTTGGTGACTTGGCTATAGAAGTTTTCCCTAATCCGGTAGAAGATTGGTTGACGATTGTCTTGCCGAAAAATAGCGGAGAGAAAATCTTAGTAAGTATTTTTGAAATGGGAAGCTCTAAAATGGTAAAGCAATTTAAAACGACTTCAAATGATGGAATAATTAAACAGGATGTTTCTGATTTAGCGAAAGGAGTTTATCTTTTGCAGGTAAACGATGGGCAAAAGAATGCCTATGCAAAATTGGTAAAACGATAGTTTTTATTCGTTTTACTCCTCTTCTGCTCTATTATCAAAAGCAGAAAAAAGCACATCGTTATATTCCTCGGGTATTTCTTCAGTGGATGGTATTTTAACGGGTGGTTCCTCAATTGCTACTTCTTCTGCGACAATTTCTTCCTTTGTATCTCCGATATTTTGATCTTCAGGCTCTTTTGTAGCAACAATGTTATCAGGATTGAAAGGGGAGCTGTTTTGTAATATTTTTATCATTCTGTAAGCGAGATATGCGCTGAAAACAAGTACTAAAGTAGCCAAAGACATCAAGCATTCCGCATATTGTTGAATGATGAAGAAATCGTAGAGACCATGAAGAAAAGCAGGGAGGCCTAAGCCAAATCCTATCTTTTTCCATCTCTCCAAATTGTTCTGATCCTGTTTACTCAAACCAACATAGTAGCCCATAATTACGGCAAAAGCGGCATGGGCAGGAACTGCAGTGAAGGCACGGAGGGCTACAGTAGGTATACCAAAACGATCCGCATACATAATATTTTCCAGCGTTGCAAAACCCATTGCAATTAATACCGCGTAAACAATTCCATCAAGAGGTTCATTAAATTCCTTTCGGAAATAAGGAAGGGCCAAACAAATGAATTTGAAAAACTCTTCAATCAAACCAACAAAAAGCAATGCGAAGAAAAAGACTTTAAAAAAATTGCCGGATTGTTCCCAACCTAAGGTCGCTGCGAGGCCTTCCATCAACATGGTAGGATAGGTTATTAAGGCACCAAGAACGAAAGCCGCTGCCATCAGCCACTTGGATTCTTGCTCATAACGATCTGCTTTGATGATCAAAAAAGAAAGGATCAAACCAGGGAGTATGGCCAACAAAAGAAGGAAAATATTCATCGGCAAAAAACTATAAAATCGTTAATAATTTGACGACACTTTTTAGGCTTTTCAAACAGACCCATATGAGCTGTTTTTGGTAAAAAGTGCATAGAACAAGTATTTGGGTAAGCAGAAAAAGCCAAACTCTTTTCTATTGGAACTACAGCATCTTCTTCTCCTGCAATAATTAAAACAGGGCAATTAATTATTTCTAAAACAGTACTTTTATCTGTCCGGTTTCTCATAGCCACTAAAGCATCTTGAATACCTTCGGGAGCATATTGTTGACCTTGACTGATGAGTTGTTTAACAATTTTAGGATTAGCATATTTTTTTGGAAATAACTTTGGAATTAGTTCTGCTACATAGTTTTCAGAACCATGTCTTCCAACAAACTTCTTTTCTTTTAATCGTTGTGCTTTTTTCTTTTTGCCATCTGCATATGGGCTAGAGTGGATGAGCCCTAAGCCCATTAACATATCTCCATATTTTTCGGCGAAAGCTAAACTGATATAACCACCCATAGAGTGCCCCATCAAAATACATTTATCAATTCCCATTTTTTTCAACAATGCTGCTACAAGGTCTGCCATATGACCTAAATCAGGGACAGCCGCGCGAGTAGAATGTCCAAACCCAGGAGTATCAATACAGATCATTTGTGTATCTGGAAAAGAATCGAAAAAAGGTTCCCAGATACGATGATCCTCGCAAAAACCGTGTAGGAAAACAACTGGAAGTCCTCTTCCATTGGTTTGGTAAAAAATGGTGGGAGAGTTGAAAGTAAATACTGGCATCTATGAGAGCGTATTGTTTATTCTATAAGTGATGAGAAGAGTAAAGCGTTTTCTTTTTAGGCATATGTTACCACTGAGTTTCTTGGCTTTTTTTTTCAGCAAAAGTTTTATAGTATCGGAGAGCTAAATTACACCAATTATATTGTTTTACAAGGTTCTTCAATTTTGCTTCTTATCCACATCGTGTTGGGAATGTTGTTGATAACCTTCCATCCAGCTTTCGTGGCTACTAGTAAAAAAGGGTTCGAGGAGAAATGTTTTCAATGTGAATCAAATTACTACTTTTTTCTATCTTTACATTTAGGATTTTAGCAAATTTTATGGAACACCCACAAGACAATATAAAAGGATATTCTCCTAATCAGGAAGCCTGGCTACGGTTTAAGAAAAACAAGCCTGGAATTTTTGGTTTAGTGGTCATCCTTTTTGCCGCTCTTATTGCCATTCTTGGCTACCTTGTCTCCCCGGATCAAACACCTAATGTTAACGAGCAAATACCCGAGGTATCTCTAAAATCACCAGGTTTTGAGGTGACTCTTCTGGCCGTTCGGAAAAATAGGCTAGTAACCCAATCCTCTGTTTTGAGTAAAATGATTCACGGGCAGGAAAACCAATATAAATTTATCCCAATCAATAAATTTGAAATTAAAGAAGATCAATTGGTTTACGAAAAGTATGAGGGGGAAAATATGCAAACAGGCGAACGACTGGAAGGCAACATAAAAGAAGTTTCTTTGGCAGACATCGCTTTCCCACTATCCTTTAAAGATAAAGCACTTACTAACACATCCGGGAAGTTGTCATTTAAAGATATTAACGATCAGAACATTGCGATAGATATTACTGCTCTTACAGCACAAATCAAAAAAGAAAACATCATCCAGAAGACTTTTTATCTGGGCTCTGATAAATATGGACGCTCCTTATTAAGCCGTTTGATTCTAGGGGTTCGGATTTCGCTATTGGTTGGTCTGATTGCTGTACTTATAGCTCTAACTATAGGTATTTCATTAGGAGCAATAGCAGGTTATTTTGGCGGACGGATAGACGATTTTATTTTATTATTAATCAACACTGTATGGTCTATTCCAACTTTATTATTAGTTTTCGCCATTGTATTAGCGCTAGGTCGAGGAATAGGTATTATCTTTCTGGCAGTAGGCTTAACGATGTGGGTTGATGTAGCACGAATAGTACGGGGTCAAGTATTGGCTTTGAAGGAAATACAATTTGTAGAAGCCGCGCAAAGTATGGGCTTTCAATCGGGTAGGATAATTTTTAAACACATTCTGCCTAATATACTGGGACCGGTCATGGTGATAGCAGCCTCTACTTTCGCGACAGCTATATTGATAGAAGCGGGCTTGAGTTACTTAGGCTTTGGTATTCAACCACCCACACCATCCTGGGGCACAATGCTGAATGAAAATTATGGATATGCTATTAGTGGAAAACCATTTCTGGCTTTGATTCCCGCTTTTGCGATTATGCTTTTAGTATTGGCTTTCAATTTGGTAGGAAATGCACTGAGAGATGCAATGGATGTGTATTAATAATAAAATCATATTGTCTAATATTTAACGACTCAACTAATTAAATGGCAGATTTTTCAAAATTAAAAAAAGAATTGTCACAACTCGAAGAACTGGAACGGAGTCTTAATCTGAAACAACTTCAGATTAACAGATTGCTTACGATTACGCAGGCAATCAATAACAACGTGTCGGCACCTGGCTTGTATGAGATGTATAATTCTTTTTTGAGCTGGGAAATGGGCGTACAAAAAATGGCGCTCTTTGTGCTTAGAAATGAGGATTGGGAATGTGCAAGTTCAATTGGAATAGAAGAAGACTTCCTTAAATTGGATCTATCGGAGCTCTTACCTAATTATCAGCGGATGCGAAATATAGAAGAAGGTTTAGATCATCCGCTTATTAGCCAATTCGATGTAGTAGTTCCTGTTTTGCACAAAGATCAACCAATTGCCTATACTTTTATTGGTGGTTTTGAAAAGGATAAAGACCTGTATAATAAGATGCGCTTTATCACAACAATCAGTAATATCATTGCGGTAGCTATTGAAAATAAACGATTATTTAAAGATCAGTTGAAACAAGAACGTTTACGAAGAGAAATGGAACTGGCGGGAGACATGCAAAAAATGCTAGTCCCATCTGAATTTCCAAAATCAGATGTATTTGAGTTGTCTAGCATTTATATTCCGATGTTAGGAGTTGGGGGAGACTATTTTGATTTTATGGAATTCCCAGATGATAAGTTTATATTTTGCATTGCAGATATTTCTGGAAAAGGAATTGCGGCAGCTCTACTGATGGCGAACTTTCAAGCGAATTTTCATAGTTTGATCCACAAGAGAACATCTCTGGATAACTTTGTCAAGGACCTTAATCATTCTTTGTTCCGAATTACCAAAGGCGATAAATTTATGACTTTGTTCATCGCCGAATTCGACAAGAAGAATTACAAGCTTAACTATATTAATGCCGGACATAATTTACCGGTGATGGCGATGGATGGTCAGATTCAAAAATTAAATAAAGGTTGCACAATCTTGGGTGCATTCCCAGAGCTAAGTGAGGTAGAAATAGGAAGCATCGATATTGACAATGAAGCTTTACTACTGACTTATACAGACGGCTTGACTGATGTTCGCAACAATGAGGGTACCTTTTTTGATGAAGACTACCTCATGCAATTTGCTGAACAGAATGAATTTAATTCTGCTAGTTTATTCAATGAAAAACTAATGACCGAAATAAAACGTTTTAAAGGGGACCAAGAATTTCCGGATGACATTACGGTTCTGACCTGTAAGATTTTTTCTAAGAAGTAATCAAAAGAGCGTTGATTTAAGCTCTTATTTTCTAGGCAAAACAAGAAGAAGACATAAGCCCTTCTCTTCATATAACAGACCAGCGAATAAGTGTATATTCGCCTATATATTTTAACAATGAAAAATTTTGATCCATCTACGTTATTCATCTTGTTTGGCGCTTTATTTATGGCAGTTATTTTAGATATGCCTTTGATTATTGTTGGCTTTGTGATATACATGATTTTTAAAAGTTCAGCAAAGAAGAAAAACCAAAATAATCAACAGGGAAGAGATTATCAACGAAAAGACCGTAGGTATAGCCGGCGTTATGAACAGCAGCAAGCAGAACCGCAGCGGCAAAGAAGGGCAGAGCCAAGAAGGAGATCAGCACCAAAGAAGGCACCAAAGAACAATCCTTTTAGAAGTAGCGGCTTAGCTAAATTTAAAGATTTTGATTACGAAGGAGCCATTGAAGATTTTACTAAGGCACTTCAAATCAACAACGAAGATATTGCTGTTCATTTCAATCTGGCATGTTCTTACTCGTTGACGGAACAAAAAGGTAAGGCACTTTATCATCTGGATCGCGCAGTAGCACTGGGTTTTAAAGATGTTGAAAAAATAAAAACGCATGATGCTTTGGCCTATCTGCGTATTCAGGATGAATTTGAAGGATTTGAAAAAGCTGGATTCAGACTTACAGGTGCGCAAGCAGGGAGCCGCGTATCAGGAGACACTGCTTTATTGGATCAATTATCAAAATTAGCAGAGTTACGAGAGAAAGGTCTTTTAACGGAGGAGGAATTTGTATTCCAAAAGAAAAAATTACTAGGATAAATATTGGTACACGGATTGCCATATTGGAAGGAGTTATGTGTTTTTAATTTTAAATACTTCAGCAATCTCTTCCACCGATATTTTCAGAACAGAGACCATCACCTGTTAACTTATCTATACAACACATATTATGATCGCAGGTAATTTACTATCACAGTCTATTATTCCATTAAAGACTTCAGATACGGGAGACGAGGCTTTAAGTATTATGAGTGACTATTATGTCAAGCATCTTCCTATTGTTAATAATGAGCAATTGTTGGGGGTGATATCGGAAGAAGATTTACTGAACCACGATGTACAGGAACCGCTTGGTTCTTATCAGCTTTCGCTTAATCGTCCATATGCTTATTTGGATGATCACATATATAAAGTATTACAGATCCTTAGTGAGTTCAAACTAACAGTTATCCCGGTTGTAGATCGGGAGGACAATTATATGGGCGTGATTAGCCAAGACGATTTGTTGCGTTTTTTTGCGCAGATCGGTTCTTTCACTGAACCAGGTAGTATCATTGTCCTAGAAATGGGGAAGCGGGATTATTCTTTGACTCAAATTTCACAAATTGTGGAATCAGAGAATGCAGTAGTGCTAAGTAGTTTTATTACTTCAACCTTAGATTCTACACGGATAGATGTGACGATAAAAGTTAATCGTCCGGAAGTACAGCGGATCATTGCTTCTTTTGGTCGTTTTAATATAAAGGTGAAAGCGACTTTCCAAGAGGCGACTTTCTTGGACAGTCTAAAAGACCGCTACGATAGTTTGATGTCTTATCTTAATGTTTAGTAGCTACCTGCCAGGCGTGTTTAAAATACGGGATATAGCAGGGTGACACCAGTGATTGTAACATACATTTTACAAACTCCCAACCTTGCGCCATACTATTATTCTCTTCTTGGTCTTATTCTCTTCGTTTCATCTTTATGCCATTGGAGATGCAATGCAAGTTATTGCCATAAAAGTAGAAGGAAATAAGAAAACCAAATCAAGTATCATTCTCAGAGAAATGGATTTTGCCGTCGGCGATAGCCTCCTAATTACCGATTTTAAAACACGTTTTGAAATCAACAAATTAAATATTCTAAACACCGGTTTGTTTACGGATGTTAATTTGAATATTAAAGATTGGGATCAAAAACAGAAACGTGTTACCATTGTTATAACAGTTAAAGAAAATTGGTATATCTATCCACTCTTTTTGGTGGAATTGGCTGATCGTAATTTTAATGTTTGGTGGCAAGAGCAAGATCGAAGCTTTAAAAGAATCAATTTTGGCCTTGATCTTTATCATACCAATTTAACGGGAAACAAAGACCGATTGAAAATAGGAGTACTCTTTGGCTATAAACAAAAGTACGAAATAGGATACCGTTTTCCTTATCTAAATAAAGCGCAGACCCTGGGCTTTAAATTCGACGCTTATTACTCTCGTCGAAAAGAAATTGCTTATCAGACCATAGAAGATAAGTTGGCTTTTGACCGAGCCGATGATCAGTTTCAGTTATATCGTTTTAAAACGGGAGTCTCTTTTCAGTATCGAAAAAAAATTCGTTCTTATCATAATGTAAGATTGGCTTTTCGTCAAAATAAAATTTCAGAAAGAGTAGCCGCAGAACTCAATCCGGCTTATTTACTCAATGGTGCCACAGAACAAAAAGTACCTTCGCTCAGTTATGAATTTGTCTATGACGCCAGAGATGTAAGGCCTTATCCGATGAAAGGAAATTATCTATCCGGAGCTATCGTAAAAGAAGGATTCGGGTTTTTTAAGGATCGAAATTCTTTAGCATTGTCCGGTCGGTTTCGACAGTTGATACCGCTTCATCCAAAAAGTAGTATAGATGTATACCTCAGTGCAAAAAGAGAGCTGGTTAGAAAGAAACAACCCTATGTTGATTATCAGGCTTTGGGCTATCAGCGTGATTTTTTACGGGGGTATGAATTGTACGTTATTGACGGAATGGATTTCGCCTATACTCAATTGACCTTTAAATACGAACTTTTCAACTTCAATTTCAACTGGGGAATCTTCATGCCACTTAAGCAAATGAAAAATATGCCAGTGCGAGTTATGTTGACTTACAATAATGATATTGGCTATGTAAATGACACACAGTTTTCCAGTCTGAACAACCTGGGAAATACAATGTTATGGGGAACAGGGCTAGGTGTGGATTTTATCGTATATTACGACAAAATAATTCAGTTTCAACTCAGTAGAAACCATCTCAATGAATATGGTTTTTTTTTACACAACAAGATTTTTCTCTGATGCAGGTAGCGGTTTTTAGTAAAAAAATAAAAGAGGTAGACATACCTTATATTCAGAACTTCTTCGATCTTTTTTTCGAAGAAGGAATCAACATGTATGTCTACAAACCCTATCTTGAACAGCTACCTGGCTTGATTGAATTGAAAAAAGACGTTGGTACTTTTTCGACCTATCTCGATTTCAAAGCAAGAAAATTTGATTTCATTATTACCCTTGGAGGAGATGGTACCATACTCGAAGCTATTACTATGGTTCGGGATACAAATGTGCCTATTTTTGGCATCAACCTGGGCCGTCTCGGTTTTTTGGCTAATATTGAAAAAAACGATATTAAAGTTTCACTCCAGCAATTGATGAATGGCCAATTTTCACTGGATCATAGAAGGTTATTGTATCTCGAATCCAGTCCTTCTCTTTTTGGAGAATGCCGCTTTGCGCTAAATGATTGCACCCTACTGAAAAGAGATACCTCCTCTATGATTATTATTCACACTTATGTGAATGGAGCTTATTTATGTTCTTATTGGGCAGATGGAATTATTGTTTCTACTCCAACGGGTTCTACGGGCTACTCACTCAGTTGTGGAGGCCCTATTGTCTTTCCAAACTCTGGTAACTTCATCATCACGCCAGTTGCACCACACAACCTTAATGTCCGCCCCATCGTAATTTCTGACGAGTCCGTCATTTCCTTTGAGATAGAAGGACGTGCAGAAAACTTTCTGTGCACTTTAGATTCTCGTTTTGAAATGATCAATTCGGAGCATCAACTAGCTGTTCGTAAATGTGATTTTACAATAAAACTGGTTCGCTTATTTGATCAGAATTTTATGAACACCATCCGGGAGAAATTGGCTTGGGGTATTGATTCAAGGAATTAATTACACACTGGAATTAAAAAAGTCATCTACCTTACCTCAGCCGAAAAAAGTCTAATTTAAGACAATTCCACTTACTAAATCTGTCATCACATCAGATTCTATTTCTCGCCTTCGTTATTACTATCAAATCCGGAACTGTTAACATCTAGTTAAATCACGTCCTTCAAAAGAACAGCTTTCTTAACTTGACGTTATACTTTCCTGAATATGTTTATAATAGGCTATTCAGGATTGCTATAAAAGCAATTTACTTTTACTACGCTCACTGATTTTTAACCAACTAAAAAAAAATCATGAAAAACTTAATCTCCTTAGTTGCAGCTGGTGTTGTAGGTGGAATGATTGCATTAGGCGGCGCCTATGTAATGACTCCTCAGCAAACAACACTAGATGCTGGCAATAACGAATATGCCCTTCAAGCGAATAACAGAATAAATGCAAAGGTAGGAATGCTAGCCGCTCCTTTTGATTTCACAGCACCAGCACGTAAAGCCATGCCGGTAGTGGTACATATCAAAGCCGCAGAAAGTGAAGAGTTGGCAAAACAACGCCGCCAAAAAGAAAGAGGGAGTGATCCATTCTTTGACTTCTTTGGAGGTAACCCTTTTGGTGGAGGAATCAGAGAAGGTTCTGGTTCTGGAGTTATCATTTCTGATGATGGATATATTGTAACTAACAATCATGTAGTAGAATACGCTGATGAAGTAGAAGTAACTTTGTTTGACAATAGGCAGTTCAAAGCAAAAGTAGTCGGTACGGATAAAACGACGGATATGGCTGTTTTGAAAATAGAGGCAAGAGATCTCCCAACGATGGCATATGCGAATTCAGATAACGCAGAAGTCGGAGAGTGGGTATTGGCAGTTGGTAATCCTTTTGACCTGACTTCTACAGTTACAGCAGGAATCATCAGCGCAAAGGGAAGAGATATAGACTTAATAGAAGGGAATACCTCGATAGAAGCCTTTATCCAAACAGATGCTGCAGTTAATCCAGGAAATAGTGGCGGAGCGCTAGTCAACGACAAAGGAGAACTTCTGGGTATCAATACAGCAATAGCTACGCAGACCGGTTCGTTTTCAGGGTACTCTTTTGCGATTCCTGTTAATATCGTTAGAAAAATTGTTGGTGATATTATAGAGTTCGGAAGCTACCAGCGAGCCTTTTTAGGTATTGAAATAAACGATATGGATGGTGACTTAGCGGAAGAGTTAGGTCTGAATATTACAAAGGGGGTTTTCATCAGAAATGTAATTGACGGAGGAGCCGCACAATATGCAGGGATGTTACCAAATGATATTATTACTCAAGTAGGTTCGAAAAAAATTGACACGGTATCTGAACTTCAAGAGGTTATTGGACGTTCTAAGATTGGAGAGACGGTGAATGTGACTGTTAGGAGAAAAGGAAAAGTGAAAAGTATTCCCGTCATTTTGAAAAAAGGTTGATCAGAATATTCTATTAAATGAAGTTCAGTGAACCCATGACATTAATAGTACCTTAGGAAATTCTTAACACATTTCCGACAACAAAGAAATAGAAATCTAGGTTTATATCCCTAGATAAAAGACTTGTTTAAAGTTGGTTTTTCGTTTTGTTTTGATGCGTCTGTCCTTATTAGGGCAGACGTTTTTTGTTGTTAATACAGAGTCTATAGTAATTTCTTATATTTACAGAGACTTCAACAAAAAACTACTATGACCATCTTAGAAAATATCACAGAAGGCGTGCTCACGCTTTTCTTCCCGAAACTCTGTCTGGCCTGCGGTTCCAATCCCCCTCCACAAGAACAGGATATTTGTATCTACTGCCAATACTATCTTCCAAAAACAGAATTCCATTTAGACTTAGAAAACCCATTTACCGAACGTTTTTGGGGACGGGTAAAAATAGAAGGAGGCGCCTCCTTATACTACTTCATGAAAAATGGACGGACGCAAAAGTTGATTCATAATTTAAAATATAAAGGGAAACGCAAGATTGGGATTAAGCTTGGAGAATTATATGGAAAAGATTTGCGTCTAGCTAAAGGCTTCGAGAATATAGATATGATTCTACCCGTGCCATTGCACCCAAAGAAAGAACATTCCAGAGGTTATAATCAATGTGACCCATTTGCACGAGGGCTTTCTGAAACAATGGAAATTCCTTGGAGAAAAGGTATACTGATCAAAACAGTAAACAATACTTCTCAAACAAAGATGACAAGAATGGAACGGTTGGAAAATGTGCGGACCACTTTCAATGTAAATAATCCGGATCAGCTAAGAGGAAAGCATGTACTGATTGTAGATGATGTAATGACTACGGGAGCAACATTGGAAGCCTGTGCGGAAAAAGTATTGGAGATTCCACATACGAAGGTGAGCTTGGCTACTATAGCTATGGCAAAAAGGTGAGCGTAGTTTACAATTAGGCTAATGATTCAATAGATTTTATGCTGAAATATTTTGTTTAGGAATCAATATAGATAATTTTTGTCAGAACGAAGCTCTTTTATGAGTTCGTAGCCTTAGCTACGGGCGAACAAAAAGCTGAAGTGCTGGCGAGAATTAGCATTTGAGGACATACAAACTATTTTGGAATAAAGTCTAATAGTTAGTTGGCTAATTATGATGTAGCATAAAGAGATACAATAAAGAACGCCGATCCAAATTTATTTGGATCGGCGTTCTCAATGCTAATGTCAGTTAATATAGAAATCAACCCTCTACAAGCGTTCCAATCATTTCTCCCTGAATTATTTTACTCAGGTTCTCTTTGCGATTAATATCAAAAACGATAATTGGAATATTGTTTTCTTTACAAAGGGTAAAAGCCGTCATATCCATTACACTCAATCCTAGGCTGATAACTTTAGCAAAAGACAAGGTATCAAATTTAGTAGCTGAAGGATCTTTTTCCGGGTCGGCAGTATAGATACCATCTACTCGAGTACCTTTCAAAATAACATCAGCGTCTATTTCATTTGCACGAAGTGCGGCAGCCGAATCAGTGGTGAAGTAAGGGCTTCCTGTACCTGCAGAGAAAATAACAACACGCCCTTTTTCAAGGTGGCGTACGGCTCTTCTACGGATGTAAGGTTCTGCTATCTGTTTCATTTCGATAGCAGATAGTAAACGAGTGTAGATACCTGCTTTTTCCATAGCACTTTGTAGCGCCATTCCGTTGATGACAGTGGCAAGCATTCCCATGTAATCACCTTGGACTCTTTCGATGCCAGACTCAACGGCTTGTAGTCCTCTGAAGATATTGCCTCCACCAATTACAATAGCGACCTCTACGCCTGCGTCAGTTAACTCTTTAATTTGTGAAGCATAGTGCGTGAGCATTTTGGAATCAATACCAAATTTTTGATCGCCCATTAATGATTCACCACTTAGCTTTAGGAGGACTCTTTTGTATTTTACGTTCATTATAGGAGTGGTTAGTTATTTAGAAATAAGAGTTTATAATCACGCATAAAAAAAGCGAATTAAATAAAATTAATTCGCTTTTTTTAAAAAGGAAACGATTAGCCGAGTTCAACGTGTTTGAAATCAGTTACCGTTAAGTTGCTATTGATGCTTTGTAAGTAGCCAGCGACATTTACTTTGCTGTCTTTTACGTAAGACTGATTGAGTAAGGTTCGTTCTTTGTAGAACTTATTCAATTTACCCAAAGCAATTTTTTCAAGCATAGCTTCCGGCTTCCCAGCAGCACGAGCTTGTTCCTTACCTATTTCGATTTCTCTTTCTACCATCGTTGCATCAACACCATCCTTATCAAGAGCGATAGGACGCATTGCAGCTACTTGCATAGCAACGTTTTTAGCAGGCTCGACCAAGTCAGGCCCTTCAACATTGATGGCAAGGATAACACCAGCACGGTATCCTAAGTGGATGTAAGGAATCACTTGACCTTCGCCTGCAGCGGTAACGATCTTAGCGTATCTGCTTACTTCCAATTTTTCACCGATAACACCAGTTTGCTGTTCTACCTTTTCTGAAACAGACAATTTATCATCGTAAGCCAAAGCCAACAATTCTTCGTTAGTTTCCGGCAAGTTCTTAAGTGCTATTTCAGCAATAGACTTAGCGAAGTTTACGAAGTCTTCGTTTTTAGCAACGAAATCAGTTTCACATCCGAGACGAAGGATAATACCGTTATTTCTGTTTCCAGAAGTAAGAGCGATTACTACACCTTCTTTAGCATCTCTATCCGCTCTCTTAGCAGATAATTTTTGGCCTCTCTTACGAAGCAAGTCAATTGCTTGTTCGAATTCGCCGTTAGCTTCTGTAAGTGCTTTTTTGCAATCCATCATACCAGCACCAGTGGTGTCTCGTAATCTTTTTACATCAGCAGCTGAGATTTTTACAGTACTCATTTTAGTGATTATTTTTAATGTTGTACGCTCTTTTTCAGAAGAGCATATGAATTAATTTTTTACAAGTATAACAAAAAAAAGTTTAGACCACTATATACTAGGTTGCCTAATTTAAATTACAAGCATGCAGTGGTCTAAGCTTATTTTTATTGTTCCTTAGCAGCAGGAGGAGCAGCTCCTTCGGCTGCTTTACTAGCCTTTGCCTTATTTCTTTCCACTAACCCTTCTCTGATTGCTTCGGTCATTGCGTTTACAATGATTTTGATAGAGTTAGAAGCGTCATCGTTAGAAGGGATTGGGAAGTCAACCGTGTTCGGATCAGAATTTGAATCGACCATCGCTATGGTACGCATTCCCAATTTTGTAGCTTCAGATAATGCAATGTGCTCGTGAGAAATATCAACGATAAAAACAGCAGAAGGCAATCTGTTAAGGTTGGCGATACCACCAAGTACTCTTTCCAGTTTGTTACGTTCGCGTGTTAGTGTCAATCTTTCTTTCTTTGTAATAGTAGTTACGGTACTATCCGCAAGCATCTTGTCGATGGTATTCATTTTCTTCACAGATTTTTTCACTGTGTTGAAGTTAGTCATCATACCTCCCAACCAACGTTCTGTAACGTAAGGCATTTCCACAGAACGAGCTGCTTCAACGACGATTTCACGAGATTGCTTTTTAGTAGATACAAAAAGAATCTTACGACCAGACTTTGCGATTTGACGGAGTGCATTACCAGCACTGTCCAAGCATTCCAAAGTACGGTTAAGATCTATAATATGAATTCCTTTACGCTCCATAAAGATATATGGTTGCATTTTAGGATTCCATTTTTTCTTGAGGTGGCCAAAGTGAACACCAGCATCGAGTAAGTCTTTATATGTAGGTTTTGCCATTTGAAATTAATTATGATTCTTTGACGAATTCCGTGTTTTATAATTCCTCAAATAGATTTTCAACACTTCCTTCGTTTCACTACGGTCGTTTTTGAAAAATCTTTTTGAGGAATCACGTCATTTGTCAAAGAAGGTTAATTTAATAATCGAAAAAATGAAGAAAATAACTTCATCCAACAATTAACGTTTACTAAACTGGAAGCTCTTTCTTGCTTTTGGCTTACCATATTTCTTACGCTCTACGATACGAGCATCTCTCATTAAGAACTTGCGATCTTTCAGCGGCTTACGGAATTCTTCGTTAAGCTTTACCAATGCACGAGCTATACCCATACGAATTGCTTCAGATTGTCCTTTGAATCCACCTCCAGAAACATTCACTTTTAAGTTGTAGATGCTTTGTTCAACTTCTACTACGTCGAAAGGGTCTGTGATGTTAGATTGAACGTGCGTCTGTGGGAAGTAGTCCTTCAGCTCTTTACCGTTGATATCGACTTTACCGTCTCCTTTGGTTAGGTAAACTCTGGCAACAGAAGCTTTACGTCTTCCTATGGTATTAATCATTTCCATATGTCAGATTATTTATTAGTAGTTAATGATTCCGGCTTCTGCGCAACATGAGGATGCTCCTCACCGGCATAAACGAATAATTTTTTGATAACAGCTCTTCCCAACTTGTTCTTAGGGATCATACCTTTTACAGCATTCTCTACCAAGAAAGTAGGCTTCTTAGCCATTAATTGCTGAGCAGTAGCACTCTTCTGTCCACCTGGGTAACCAGAGAAAGTCAAGTAAGTCTTCTGCTGCATCTTGTTACCGGTAAGGCGAACCTTATCTGCATTGATGACTATTACATAGTCGCCTGTATCGGCGTGAGGCGTAAAAGAAGGCTTGTGCTTACCACGCAATACGCTAGCGATGGTTGTACACATACGTCCAAGTGGCTGATTTGCTGCATCTACAACAAACCACTTGTGAGTTACCGTATTCTTATTAGCCGATTTTGTCTTATAACTTAGTGTATCCACTTGTAGTATTTTTTCAATAGAGGTTATAAATAAATAGTCATAAACCCTATGAGTTAAAAAGATAATTTTCAGCGCTTTTTCAAAAGCAGATGCAAAGGTAGCTGACTTCTAATTGAAAAACAAGAAAAAACAAGAAAAAAAACAAAAGTTAAATTCGTAACTCCTTGATAAACAGTATTATTTTCGCACAGAAATTTTAGAGGGAGGTGGAAATGGAGCTTTGACGAAGGGTTTAAGGCACTTAAGTTCGGGCAAACCTGTGAAAACCATTAGAGGAGGAATGTTGTTAAGTATCCACCATCTCTGGCAATCCGCATTGTCGAGAGAAAGCGCTACCTTTGTTTTATAGCCGAAAAGAGGGCTTTTATTAGAGATAATCAGTCTGTAAAATCTTTAAACCCTGATTCGAAGAAGTACTTAAACAATGACAAAAAAAGAACAGAAACTCGTACAACCATTGGAGGAAGATCGCAATGCTGCTTCACGTAAGCAAGACCATATTGAATTGGCCTTTCGATCACAAGTATTAGTGGATCAGATGGATCAGCGGTTTTATTATGAACCAATACTGGCTGGTCATCCTGAAACAACTGCAAATTTGTCAACCCCCTTTCTAGGAAAGAAATTGGGTGCTCCTGTTTGGGTTTCTAGTATGACAGGAGGTACGGCTTTAGCAAGAATCATCAATCAAAACTTAGCTCGAGCTTGCCGTGATTTTGGGATGGGAATGGGCTTGGGGTCTTGCCGTTCTCTACTTTATAATGACGATACCTTTGAAGATTTTAATATTCGCCCGATCATGGGAGATAAGGTGCCTTTGTTTGCGAATTTGGGGATAGCACAGGTAGAACAATTGATTGAACGTGATGAACTTGATCTAGCAGAGAAGATGTTGGAAAAGTTGCAGGCAGATGGTTTGATTATTCACGTTAACCCTTTTCAGGAATGGCTACAACCAGAAGGAGACCTCATAAAGGTAGCTCCGCTCGAAACCATCCAGATTTGCTTGGATAAGTTAGCCTGCCCCATCATCGTAAAAGAAGTCGGACAGGGAATGGGCTACGAAAGTCTCAAAGCCTTATTTCAGCTTCCATTGGCAGCCATAGATTTTGCAGCAAGTGGAGGAACGAACTTCGCCTTGTTGGAATTACTGAGAAGCGACCCGATCAAACAACAAGTATTCGGACAATTGGCCTACTCTGGTCACAGCGCCGAAGACATGGTAAATATGACCAACGATATTTTAAAAGAACTAGGCGATAAAGTGGCTTGTAAGGAAGTAATCATCTCCGGAGGTATAAAAGGTTTTTTGGATGGTCATTATTTAATTAATAAGTTAGCAACTCCAAGTATTTATGGGCAGGCATCTGCTTTTTTGAAATATGCCCGCGAAGATTATGAGACCTTATATAACTATGTGGATTCACAGATTCGGGGCTTGTCGCTGGCAAAGTCTTTTTTGAAAGTCAGATAAAAGGTAACCACTACGGCGCCACGAAATCGCCACGTATTTAAAGTGTAATTAATGTAGCGCTCTGTAGGGTCGTTGCAGTTACTAAAAAGAATTAAATAACCAATAACGGTAAGAAATGAGCAAGTCTATTTTAGGGTTTTCCAAAATGTCAAAGCGAAAAAAGCTTCGATGGATTGTAGAAAACTTCTTCAAGGATCCGGAGAATGTAATGTCCGAGTTGAAGAGCTACTGGCTTTCTAATGAAGAACAACAGCGAATTCTTGATGGCTTCAGTGAGAATACAATAAGTAATTATTACTTGCCTTATGGCGTTGCACCAAATTTTGTAATCAACGATAAGACCTATTGTGTACCAATGGTCATAGAGGAAAGTTCTGTTGTTGCAGCGGCTTCTAGTGCCGCAAAATTTTGGATGGGACGAGGAGGTTTTAAAGCGGAGGTTTTATGTACAAAAAAAATAGGTCAGGTTCATTTTTATTGGAATGGAAGTACAGATAAATTGAAGGGAGCTTTTTCTGATATAAAAGAAGAGTTGGTTAAAGCACAGGCGCCGATTACGGCGAATATGGAAAAACGTGGGGGTGGTGTTACGGATATTGAGTTGAAAGACATGACAGCGGTGGAAGCTGGATATTATCAATTGAAAGTTAGCTTCGAAACCTGTGATTCGATGGGGGCTAATTTCATCAATTCTGTTTTAGAAAAACATGCACAAACCCTGCAGCAGTTTGTTCAGTTAGATGATCGCTTTACGAAAGAGGAAAAAGAAGTAGAGATCATCATGTCTATCTTATCCAACTATACACCGGAATGTTTGGTTCGAACCTGGGTAGAATGTCCAGTAGAGAAACTCGGCAAAATAGGAAATTTGACAGCTGAGCAATTCGCAGAAAAATTTAATAAAGCTATTCGTATTGCCCACCTAGACCCTTCTCGAGCAACGACACATAACAAAGGAATTTTCAATGGAATAGATGCCGTCGTTTTAGCAACAGCTAATGACTTCAGAGCAGTAGAAGCTTGCGGCCATACCTATGCTGCACGTGATGGTCAATACCGAAGCCTTAGTTATTGCACCGTAGAGAATGGCATTTTCAAATTTTGGATCGATCTCCCAATAGCGTTGGGAACTGTTGGTGGATTAACAAAACTGCATCCCATTGCAAAGCGTTCGTTAGAATTACTAGGCAATCCAGGAGCGGAGGAGTTGATGATGATTATTGCAACTACTGGTTTGGCTCAGAACTTCGCAGCTATTCGATCATTGGTTACTACAGGTATTCAGCAAGGCCATATGAAAATGCACCTTTTGAATATTTTGAACCACTTGGGTGCTTCTGAAAAAGAAGTGAAAGAGGCGGTTGTTTATTTTAAAGACAGGGTTGTTTCCTTTAGTGCCGCACGGGACTTTTTGGAGCTTTTCCGAAAGGACGATACGGGCTCTGTAAATGTAATGTTGAATAGTCAAATAAGAAACAACAAAAAATTAACTTAGACTACTGCAATCATTTAGCTTTAACTAAATTATTGAGTGTATAGTGGTCTAAATTATTTTTTGTGTCATAATTAAATAAGATCAGTGCACAAGGCCAACGGGAAATTATTATTGACTTCTGAGTATTATGTATTGGATGGTGCACTAGCATTGGCGGTACCCACACGGTTTGGTCAGCAGATGAAAGTCGAGCCAACAAGGGATGAAGGAATATTGTTATGGAAGAGCTATGCAGTAGATGGTTCTTGTTGGTTCAATGCTTCTTTTTCTCTGCCAGATTTACTTTGTTTAGAAAGTTCGGATACCGAAATTGCTAAAACCCTACACCAATTTCTAACTATTCTTTTAGCAGCCAGTCCGGAAAAATTCTCTACAAAAGGGGGGCTGTCCTTTTCCACGTATTTAGATTTTCCTCGGGAATGGGGTTTGGGTACCAGTTCTACACTAATTTGGATGTTGGCCAAATGGGCTGATTATGATCCTTATGAATTATTAATAGAAACAATGGGTGGCTCCGGTTATGACATCGCTTGTGCAGGAGCTGAAGAACCATTGTTATATACGTTGGAAAATTACGAAAAAAGACTAGTAGAGCTTGTACATTTCGAACCTCCTTTTTCGGATCAATTGTATTTCGTTTATCAGGGTAAGAAACAAAACAGCAGAAGCGGAATCACACACTACCGAATGATGGTAGATGATAAACAAAAAGAAATTGCTCGGTTGACAGATATTACAAAGGAAATTATTAACTGTAAAGCACTCAACGATTTTTGTAGATTGATTACGGAACATGAGGCGATTATTGGAGCAAAGCTTAAATTATCAATCGTAAAGGAAAGCTACTTTGAGGATTTCCCAGGAGCTATTAAATCATTAGGAGCATGGGGAGGAGACTTCATTCTAGTGGCAAGTGAATTGCCAGAAAAAGAAGTTCGGAATTACTTCAACAAAAAGGGGCTAGAGGTGTTTTTTAGGTATGGGGAGATGGTTATGTAAATGAGAATTGAAATTGAAACACTCAAGACGCGGGGCTTTAGTTTTAAACATTATAGTTAATCAAGGAGTTAGATTTTTCGGCACATTTATGCTGCGCATAAATTGCTCGAAATCTTCGCGTAGATTTATTGTTAGACGTTACCCCTCGACTCGGTCGTACCTCGCTCGCTCGGGATGACAGTTAAGGTTTTAAAAAGTGAGGTAGATTTAGGATTGGATCTGCGGCTTCCGCGTTAGTAACACGATAGTGGGAAGTTTAGGTTAACAGTTTAAGTTAATCGCACGATAGTGGGAAGTTAATAGTTTAAGTTAAAAGTTGAAATATGTGGACATGGTACGATAGCAAGGTTATAAAAATCATGGAGGAATCACCGACGACCAAGCGCTTTTGGATAGAGGTCCCTGGTGAGGAAGTAATAGTTTTTCAGCCTGGCCAATTTGTTACAATGGACCTGCCAATCAGTGATAAACGAACGAAGCGCTGGCGAAGCTATTCCATTGCTAATGCACCTAACGGAAGCAATGTGTTAGAATTTTGTATTGTATTGTTGGAAGGAGGTTTGGCTTCCACCTATCTTTTCAATGAAGTAGAAGTAGGATCCACGATTCGTTTCAAGGGACCATCCGGAGCCTTTGTTCTAAAGGAGCCAGTAGAAAAAGATTTGGTTTTGATTTGTACTGGCACCGGCGTTGCTCCTTTCAGAAGTATGGTCTTGGATATTTACAATCAGAAAAAAGCACATCAAAATATTCACTTGATATTTGGGACAAGGAACGAGAGCGGTATTTTGTATAGAGATGAATTTGAGTTATTAGCCAAAGAGATGCCTGGTTTTAGTTACTCAGTGACACTTTCGAGGTCTGAGGAGTGGGACGGATATAAAGGTTATGTTCATCAGATATATGAGGAGTTGTATAAAGAAATAAACCCGAATCGCCATTTCTACCTTTGTGGCTGGAGTAATATGATAGATGAAGCTGTAGAGAAGTTGATTTTGGAAATGGGCTATGATAAAGGGCAGGTACACTATGAATTGTATGGCTAGTTTGTCTCATTGCCATTAATTTAGTAACAACGAAAAATTAATTTAGACGACTGCCCGCATTTAGTTGAAGCTAAACGACCACAGGGAGAGTGCTTTAGCTAAATGCGGGAGTGTATAGTGGTCTAAATTATTTTTTGTGTCATAACTTAGAGACTAAAGCAACATTCTAAGTCAAAATATGTTAATTTTGTAGGATCATTCTCAATAGTGAGTGATAACTTGATAAATCAGAAAGAATAAATAAAAATGGAGAATAATACCACGACAAAAAGCCCAGTAATGCTTTACACGGAGCAAACGCCAAATCCGGAGTCATTGAAATTTGTAACCAACCGGATGTTGTATAAAGGCACTGCTGATTTTAGAGAAGAAGAATTAGCTAAGGAATGGTCACCTGTGTCTGCAGCCTTGTTTGAATTGCCTTACGTAAAGGGAGTTTATGTTTGCAATAATTTCATCACGGTTACAAAAGAGTTTAACTACGATTGGGCCGATGTCATGTTGAAATTAAAGGAATTCATCAAAGCATATATCGAAGAAGACAAAGGCATTGTAAATGATGGCTTTGCAGATGCGATGGAGAAATTGGAAGAAGAAAGAGGAGCCAGTTATGAATACTCTGAAGACGATGCTGCTATTGTTCAGAAGCTAAAAGAGCTGATAGATACTTATGTAAAACCAGCTGTAGAAATGGATGGTGGTAATATCGAGTTCAAGTCATGGGACAAAGGAGTTGTGACCGTAATCATGCAAGGTTCTTGTAGTGGTTGTCCTTCTTCTACGGTGACCTTGAAGTCGGGTATCGAAGGAATGCTTCAACGGATGGTTCCTGAGGTGAAGGAGGTAGTGGCGGAGATGGGATAAATCTTAAGCAACAATTCAATAAATAAAAACGGCTCTCCATTACAGGAGGGCCGTTTTTGTTTGTATCCAAGAACCATATTTTTGGAATTAAGAAATAAATATTACCTTTAGGACATAGCGCGTATTTATTGTTATTTTTAATGATCTTATTCAGAACTACCATATTCCGGATATAAAAAAATGCTATGCGCTATCAAAAACTACTCTCCTTTATTTTAGTCCTTTTCTTTTTTGTGTCAACTGTAGTTGGACAGAAAGCTCCAATAAAATGGGGTAAGACTCCTGCAGAAGATTTAGCAATGACGAGCTATGAACTTGATCCAGATGCGGAAGCGGTTGTACTCTGTGATTATGGTAGGTTGTATTTCGAGCAATCTCCAAAAGGTTGGGTTTATCGCTTTGTTCGGCATAAGCGGATAAAAGTACTAAAGACCTCTGCCACTGATTTAGGTAACATCTCCATTGATTACTATAGCCATAAGGGGTCCGAAAAGGTGGGTGGAATTAAAGCACAGGTTATTTCACCTGATGGAAAAAAGCAAAGCATTAAAAAGAAGAATGTTTTTACGGATAAAGTAAATGACTATTGGTCCCGTAAACGCTTTGCCATCCCAAATATACAAGAGGGTTCGGTAATTGAATACAAATACGAACTGATTTCGGATCGTTGGGTAACCTTGCAAGACTGGTATTTTCAAGATGATATTCCTACACGACATAGTGAACTAAGAACTGCCATTCCTGAATTTTTGGACTATATCTTCTTGTTTCAATCAAAAAATAATATCGCTAAAACGAGTTTGGAAAATGGAGGTGGAATTGATCCAAGCTTTGGCGGTGCTAAGATTATAAACAAGTCCTATATTATGAAGAATTTGCCTGCATTGAAGGAAGAATCTTTTGTGACTACAATGAATGACTATCGGGCACGGATCAAATTTCAGTTAAGAGCATATATCCCTGGTAATGGGCAGTTGACAGAAATGTTTTTATCAAATTGGAATGAGGTAGCAAAGAGTTTTATTAAGAGAGAGAGGTTCGGTAAACAGTATTTAAAGAAAAGTAGACATAAGAAACTATTAACGGCTGCAGCCCCATATTTAGCGAAAGTAAAAACACCAAAAGAGAAAATTAGAGCTGCTCAGACTTTTATTAATGACAACGTCGCCTGGACAGGAAATTATGGAATATATGTGGAAGATAGAGGAACACTAGACAAATTATTTGAAAAAAAGGAAGCCAGAAAAGGAGAGATGAATTTGATGCTTCTCACACTTCTTAAAAGTGAAGGGATAAATGCCTGGCCAATATTATCGAGTACAAGAAGCCATGGGAAAATGTTTCCCTTGTATCCAATCGTGGATCAATTTTCACATACGATGGTTTATGTAGACTTAGGTGACGAGCAAATGGTTCTGGATATAAGTGATGGATTTCACCCTATGGGGTATCCTACAATTAACAGCTTGAATGGCAGAGGCTGGGTAGTAGATGAAGAGAATCCCCGCTGGATTGATATTTTAGCACCAAAATCAGTAGAAAGGTATCTGGCAACCGTTTCTTTAGATGAGGAAGGTAATTTGACGGGAAGCATAAGTGGAAGTATAGAAGGTTATGCAGCGATAAGGGAACGGAAAAACTTGCAGGAAGAAGAAAATGGAAGCTGGCAAGAGGACTTAAGAGAAAGTTATCCGGAAGCGCTTATAGATTCTGTTCAGATAGAAAATAAAGATCGTATTTATGAGCCACTCCTGGTCAATATGAAATGCAATTTACCTGGTGCCGGGCAAATTAATGGAGACTTTATTTACTTGTCTCCTGTTCTATTAGAAGCTTATGACGAAAATCCATTTAAGTTAGAGAGGCGAGATTATCCTGTAGATATCCCCTATCCATTCAGTGATAGTTATGTACTAAACTTAGAAATACCGGAAGGTTATGCTATTGAGGAATTGCCAGAATCTGTTAACATGGTACTTCCTAACAAAGGAGGAAAATTTCAATTTTTGGTCAATCCCATTTCAGAAAAAAGAATTCAAATTGTGACGAAGGTAAGGATCAAACAATTGATTTACAGTCCTGAAGAATACTTGGCTGTAAAACGTTTCTTTGATCTTATTGTAGAGAAAGAAGGGGAGCAAATTGTATTGAAAAAGAAATCTTAATTAACCTAGAGAAAGAATACTATGAATACCTTGATAAGCCAAAAAGTAAAATATCTTTTCTTATTCTTTTGCCTGTTTTCTACTGTTACCTTAGCAGAAAACGGTCCTGATTATTCCGTTAACCTTATTCCAAAAGAATTGTTAGAAAATGCACACACAGTGGTGCGTCAGGAAGATTATAAAATCGAAATTCCATCTTATGATAAGATAGTAGAAAGTTACAGAGCTGTAATTACGATCCTAAAAGAAGAAAGTGATGCAAATGAAATGCGTTTTGCTTATAATTCTTTTTCAAAAATAAATAAGATAAAGGGAAGTGTTTATGATGCAGATGGGAACTTAATTCGGGAAATTAAAAAAAAGGACATTAATGATCGAAGCGCGGTATATGGTAGTACGATGTATTCAGATAGCCGTTTTAAATGGATCAATTTTAATCATCCTACTTATCCTTACACCATTGAAATAGAATATAAAAAGACCACCAGCCGATTCATGTATTATCCAGGTTGGCTTGTCCAAGACTTTGGGGTGGCTATTGAGCGAGCCAAATTTACGGTTGTAACCAAGGAGCTGGATAATTTGAATTATAAAACAGTAAATATAGAGCAGTCTCCAACGAAGGGAGGAGAAGGAGATCAATTCACCTTGAGTTGGATTGTAGAGCAAAAAAAAGCAATAAAACAAGTAAGTTATAGCGTTCCAGCAAACGAAATTTTGCCTAGGGTACTTCTAGCACCAAAGGAGTTTAAGTTGGGTAAATACAAAGGCCAGATGAATAACTGGAAAGACTTTGGCTTATTTATAAATAAACTTAACCGTGGTCGTGACGTACTCTCTCCCAAAATGAAAAAAGAAGTTCTGAAATTAACAGCTTCTGCAAAATCAGATCAGGAAAAAATAGATATTCTTTACAAATACCTTCAGGACAATACCCGTTACATCAGCGTTCAAATAGGAGTAGGTGGTTGGCAAACCTTTGATGCGGACTACGTTGAAAAAAATAAATATGGTGACTGTAAAGCACTGACTAATTTCATGAAGGCCATGTTAAACGCAGTGGATGTGACGGCCTATCCGGTATACATTGGTAGTGGCCGCGATGATGCTTTGATAAAAGAAGAATTTGTGTATCCCTCCTTCAATCATGTTATATTGAATGTACCCTCTGAAGATTATTGGTTGGAATGCACGAGTAGCTATTCTCCTCCAAATTATATAGGAGCATCGAATGCTAACCGAATGGCACTGCGGGTAACCGAAGAGGGAGGCGAATTGGTAAAGACTCCTTCTTTTACGCCGGAGGAATCAAAAGAGACTAATAAAACAACTATTACGCTGTCCGAAAATGGAGACGCTATCATTGTGAATGACTGCAGTCTTAGCGGTCCAAGACAGGGCAGACTTCGTTATGTTTCTTATGAAAAAACTAAGAAAGAACTCGAAGAAGAATTTTTAGAAAGTTGTGGATTGCCTTCCGTAAGTATCGCTGAATATAATGTGGAACCATTGTTAGATAAACCAGTCGTTAAAATCAACTATGACATAGATGTTAGAAAGTATGCCATAAAAAGCGGCAAGCGTTTCTTTGTTCCTCTCAATGCCATTAATAAGTTTACTTCTGTTCCGGATAAAATAGATGACCGGAAGGAACCCATCATGCTTAAGGAGGGCTATATGTTAGAAGATGAACTAAGCCTTGTTTTACCGGAAGGTTATGAAATAGAATCAATGCCGGATGAAAATGTATTGTTGGAAAGTAGTTACGGGGTTTATGAAATGGAGCTAAAATTAGAAGACTCAATACTAAAGTACAAGCGGACATTGAAAATGCTAGCCCTGTCTTTGCCGGCTACAGAATATGAAGAATTTAGAAATTTTAGAAAAGAAGTAGCAGAATTGGATAATGCAAAATTGGTATTGGTGAAGAAAAAAGGTACAACTATAATAAAGCCTTAGGGTGAATTTTAGCGGTTTATAATTAGTGAAAAAGACGCCCATTTCTTCCACCCATTCCCTACCTTCTCTTATCTTTGGCAAAAAACACACATGACACCCAACATATATGCCTCTTTGGAAGCTGCTAAAGCGGACAGCCAAAAGAAGTTTGTTCTCCTGATTGATCCAGACAAAGTACGGATGAGCAACATGGACAAAATACTTGACCTTGCTATTCAAGCCAAGGTCGATTACTTCTTTATCGGAGGCAGTTTGATTGTTAACAATATGCTCGATCAATGCCTGGAGTCCATCAGAGAGCGCTGTGATATTCCATTAATATTATTCCCTGGAGATGCTTTTCAGTTGAGCTATCGTGCAGATGCCTTATTATTTTTATCTCTTATCTCTGGTAGAAATGCAGAACTACTCATCGGGAAACATGTGATTTCCGCCCCATACCTTAAAGTAAGTCCCTTAGAAATTATCCCCACTGGATATATGCTCATAGACGGAGGCGTTCCAACCACCGTATCTTATATCAGTAACACTCAACCGATTCCGGGCAACAAAGCAGACATCGCGATGTGTACTGCCCTGGCAGGAGAAATGCTCGGCCTCCGAACTATGTATATGGATGCAGGCAGTGGAGCGAAAAACCCAATTAGTGAATCCATGATAGAAATGGTCAGTAGTGCGATCCAAATACCATTAATCGTAGGAGGCGGGATCCGAACACCTGAAAAAGCCGCCGCCAATGCCCGAGCAGGTGCAGACGTTATCGTAGTTGGAAACGCAATAGAAAAAGACCCAAGTCTCATCACCGAGATGGTCGCAGCCGTCCACGAACAAAGTGCAAAAGAAACAACAGCATAAAAAAAGGAACTATTCCACAACAAACAAGTTATAACAAACAAACCTCCGAAGGAGGCATCTCGATAACAGGCAAGACTCTGGAGGAGTCGAACCTACATTAACCCCGACTTCCTAGTCGCGTACCCGACCGCAGGTCGAGGAACCGACTAGAGAGTCGGGGGGAAGAAAAAACAAAAAAAATTGCAAAAAGGAATCGTAAGAAAATCGACAGGAAACTGGTACCATGTCCAACTAGCAGACGGGAACGACGTCCGTTGTCGCATCATCGGAAAATTCCGCTTGGATGGACTAAAAACCACGAACCCCGTCGCTGTCGGAGATGAGGTAGAACTTGAAATGGAGGACAATGATGAAAATACAGGCATCATTAAAAAGATAAGTCCCCGTAAAAACTACGTGACCCGACAATCTCCCCGTAAAAAGCATCAGCTGCATATACTTGCGAGTAATGTAGACCAAGCCGTTGTGATCACTACGATAGTACAACCTGCGCTTAAACAAGGTTTTATCGATCGCTTCCTGATGATGACTGAACCACAAAACATTCCCTGTTATGTCATATTTAATAAATCTGATGTTTACGATGAAGAGAGCATGCGGATATATGGGGTGCTGAAAGACATTTACGAAACCATAGGTTATCAAACGCTTTTGGTTTCTGCTATAGAAAGAGAAGGGCTGGATGAACTACGAAATGTTCTAAAGGATAAGATAACACTAATTGGAGGCCAATCCGGTGTAGGGAAATCAACACTGGTCAATGCTCTTCAACCACAACTAGATCTCCGGACCTACGATATTTCAGACTACACCGGGAAAGGACAACATACCACTACCTTCGCAGAAATGTTCCAATTAGATTTCGGTGGACAAATTATAGATACACCAGGTATCAAAACACTCTCCTTTAGTAACCTCGAACCGAAAGATGTTACCCACAATTTTAGAGAGTTTTTCGTAGCGTCAAAAAATTGCAAGTTTGGCAACTGTACTCATCGAAACGAACCTAAGTGTGCCGTGAAAGATGGCATTGAAGAAGGTACGATCAGTGAACTACGCTATCAGAATTACCTGATGATACTTGACGAAGTAGAAGATCAGAACTATTGGGAGCGGCATAAAGATATGTAAGAAGCTTCTTTGGCAAATAAGAAAGTTTAAATTGTCAAAGAACTGTAAATAATTTCCTCGTCTATCTTTTTTTCATGACAGGTTCCCTATTTTTGCGCGCGAATTTGACTATTAACGAAACACAAATTTTTCAGAAAAGTCATTAACCTACGCATAAATTTTCCTTAAACATGCCGAAAGATACTTCCATCAAATCCGTACTTATTATAGGTAGCGGCCCTATCATTATAGGTCAAGCCTGTGAATTTGATTATTCAGGAACTCAAGCTGCCCGCGCTCTTCGAGAAGAAGGAATTGAGGTGACATTAATCAATTCCAACCCCGCAACTATAATGACCGATCCCCTTACTGCGGATCATATTTATCTACTACCACTTACAGTAGAAAGTCTTATTCATATTTTAGAAGAGCGACAAATTGATGCAGTACTACCAACAATGGGTGGACAGACTGCGCTCAATCTTGCCATCGAAGCAGGGGAGCATGGCGTATGGGACAAATACAATTGTAGATTGGTTGGGGTGGATCTCGATGCTATTGAATTAGCAGAAAACAGAGAAGCTTTCCGAAAATTAATGGTTAAAATCGGAATGCAGGTAGCTCCTTCCTTTATTGCTAATTCATTCTTAGAAGGAAAAGAGGCCGCTCAGAAAATTGGCTACCCTTTAGTAATTCGTCCTTCTTATACCTTGGGTGGTTATGGAGGAGGCTTTGTGATGGAAGAATCAGAGTTTGACGAATGTTTACGTCGTGGATTAAATGCTTCTCCTACCCACGAAGTACTTGTTGAGAAGGCAGTATTGGGTTGGAAGGAATTTGAATTGGAATTATTACGAGATGCAAATGATAATGTCGTCATTATTTGTACGGTAGAGAACCTCGACCCTATGGGGATTCATACTGGGGATAGCATCACGGTAGCACCTGCGATGACTTTGTCGGATACGGCTTATCAACAAATGCGAAACGATGCAATCAGGATGATTCGCTGTCTGGGTAATTTTGCAGGAGGATGTAATGTTCAGTTTGCACAAAATCCAGAAACAGAGGAGCTGATTGCCATCGAAATTAATCCAAGGGTTTCCCGTTCTTCTGCACTGGCAAGTAAAGCAACGGGCTATCCGATTGCCAAAATTGCAGCAAAGTTGGCCCTCGGTTATCATTTGGATGAATTGAAAAATCAAATCACCAAAACAACTTCTGCTTATTTCGAACCAACACTAGATTACGTTATCGTAAAAATGCCTCGTTGGAATTTCGCGAAGTTTCATGGTGCAGATCACCGATTAGGATTGCAGATGAAATCCGTTGGGGAAGTTATGGCCATTGGTCGAAATTTTTTAGAGGCGTTACAGAAAGCTTGTCAATCACAAGAGAACAATAGAAACGGTTTAGGAGCAGATAAAAAAGAATGGATCAGAACCTCTGATATTTTAGAGCGTCTGGAAAAAGTAAGTGACGATAGAATCTTTCGTTTGAAAGATGCACTTCGCTTGGGTGTTCCTGAAAAAACCGTTCACAAGTTGACATTAATTGACCCTTGGTTTATCAAACAAATCAAGCGGTTGGTTACAATGGAGGAAAAATTAGTTCGCTTCAACGTAGCTGAAGATATTCCAGAACCATTTTTCAGAGAGCTAAAAGAAGTAGGTTATTCTGATGCACAGATTGCTTGGTTGCTCCGCATCAATGAGCCCGAAGTAACTCGTCAGCGATATAAACTCGATATTCGCAGAACCTATAAAATGGTAGATACCTGTGCTGCTGAGTTCGAAGCAAAAACGCCTTATTACTATTCTACCTTCGATCAAGAAAACGAAAGTATCCCTTCTAAGAAGAAGAAAATTGTTATTCTTGGCTCTGGACCAAATCGAATTGGACAAGGAATCGAATTTGATTACTGTTGCGTTCACGGACTACTAGCCGTAAAAGAAGCGGGTTACGAAGCGATAATGATTAATTGTAACCCAGAAACGGTTTCCACTGATTTTGACATTGCAGATAAGCTTTATTTCGAACCAGTTTATTGGGAACACATCAAAGAGATTCTAGAATTGGAAAAGCCAGAAGGCGTCATTCTCCAACTTGGAGGACAAACGGCACTGAAGTTAGCAGAGCAATTTAAAGACAACGGTATTAAGATTTTCGGTTCTGATTTTGAAGCAATGGATTTAGCGGAAGATCGTGGAGCCTTCTCTGACTTGTTGAAAGAATTAGATATTCCTTATCCGGAATATGGTGTATCTCGAGATATTGATCACGCCATTGAAATTGCGAATCGAGTGACCTACCCGGTTTTGGTTCGCCCATCTTACGTTTTAGGTGGTCAACGGATGCGTATTGTTATAAACGATGAAGAGCTGGAGCGTCATGTACTAAGTATCTTCAAGCACTTACCAGATAACAAGGTTTTAATTGATCAATTTTTAGAAAGAGCAAAGGAAGCCGAGATTGATGCAATCTGCGATGGCGAAGAAGTACACATCATGGGAATCATGGAGCACGTGGAACCTGCAGGTGTTCACTCCGGTGATAGTAATGCATTGTTGCCAACCTACAGTTTATCTGAGAATGTTTTGGATCAGATGAAGGAGTATACCCATAAATTAGCAATGGCCTTGAAGATCAAAGGTTTGATCAATATTCAATTTGCCATCAAAGATGAAAAGGTATATGTAATCGAGGCCAACCCACGAGCTTCTCGAACTACCCCATTTATTGCAAAAGCGTACAAAGTACCGTACTTAAAAATAGCTACGCAGGTAATGATCGGTACTCATAAATTATCAGACTTTGATATTAAGAAAGACTTGAAGGGCTACGCGATAAAAGTGCCGGTTTTTTCTTTTAATAAATTCCCTAATGTAGATAAGAATCTCGGACCTGAGATGAAATCTACCGGAGAAGAGATTCGTTTCATTGATGATTTAAAAGATCCATTTTTCAGAGAGCTGGAGCGAAATCGTTCTATGTACTTGACCAGATAAGCACTTTTAAAGTACTTCATAAAAGACAACGGCGCAAAGAAGCGCAACAGTAAGAGGATTTTATATATCACTTACTGTTGTGTATCTTGGCGCCGTTGCTGTTTAGTTTAAACCCTCTAAGGTGTAATATTTCAAAACCGAGACGCTTTTTAACCTTCTCGGAAACTATTCTCCTCTAAGTTCAGGTTTATTCTGAATAATTAATTTTTCATTTCTAAAAACGAAAAAATATGAAAACGAAAAAAGAAATCGTGGACAATTGGTTGCCACGTTATACAGGGACAGCATTGGAAGATTTTGGAGAATACATCTTGTTGGTTAATTTTAGTAAGTACCTCTACATATTCGCCGAGATGCACGGTGTAGAAGTAAAAGGAGCGAATCGGTCTATGCCTTCTGCCACAGCAGGTAATATTACAATGATTAATTTTGGAATGGGGAGCCCCAATGCCGGAACCATCATTGATTTACTTACTGCAGTTAAACCTAAGGCCTGCTTATTTCTCGGAAAATGTGGAGGTATTAAAAGCAAGAAGAATAAAATAGGTGATTTTATTCTGCCTATCGCTGCAATTAGAGGAGAGGGAACATCCAATGATTATCTGCCACCCGAAGTACCTGCCTTACCATCTTTTGCTTTACAGAAAGCGATTTCTACAACGGTTCGTGATTACAATCAGGATTACTGGACAGGAACTATTTATACAACTAACAAGCGAGTGTGGGAACATCGAAAGGACTTCAAGAAATATTTAAAGTCGCTTCGACCAATTGGTATAGATATGGAAACGGCTACGATCTTTATTGCTGCTTTCAAAAACGGAATACCTGCAGGAGCATTGTTACTAGTTTCTGATATGCCAATGACTCCCGATGGTGTAAAGACAGAAAAAGGAGATGTAAAGGTTACAGAAGCATTTGCTGATTTACATTTAAAAATTGGAATAGACTCTTTGAAACAATTAATCAACAATTCTCTTACGGTTCGACATTTACGATTTTAGTAGGAGGTGCTTTCATAAGTAATTTCCTTTTAGAGGACTCTGTCAATTCATCACCGCTAAAGATGATGGAAACCCTTAGCACTTTCATACCACTTACACCCTGCATTTCTTGGAGATTCAGTTCTTCTATTTCCGGATGGATATAGTTGATGGATTCCAAGTAATTCAGATAGCTAAGGTATTCTCTTACCTCTGAGTCCTGAGAATATACGATAGCTATTTTGCCTACCTGAGTCAAGCGCTCCGTAGTGCCTTTGACGATCGCTTTGTCTATTCTTTTTTTAATGATTTCGTATCGGATATTATAAGCACCTTGCACATCGAATCGTTTCTCCTACGAAATCCTCTAAACTTATTTTATCTTGTTGCGATTATTAGGAGTGGTTAATTCCTAATCCGAACCAACTAAAATATATTATGCAACTAAGTACACTCGATTGGAGCCTAATCGCTGCCTTTTTTATCGTTTCTCTTGGAATCGGTATCTACGCCTCCCGCCGTTCCGGCCAAAATGCTTCTGAATTTTTTCTTTCGGGTAGAAATATGCCTTGGTGGTTATTGGGTATTTCTATGGTGGCAACCACTTTTTCTGCGGATACTCCGAACTTGGTAACGGATATTGTCCGAAAAGATGGCGTAGCAGGAAACTGGGTGTGGTGGGCATTTTTGCTCACGGGGATGTTGACCGTGTTCGTCTATGCTCGTTTATGGAGGCGGTCAGGGGTATTGACGGATTTGGAGTTTTATGAAATGCGATACAGTGGAGCGCCTGCAGCTTTTTTGAGGGGATTTAGGGCTTTTTATTTAGGAGTGCTTTTTAACATAATAGTCATGGCGACAGTTTGCCTGGCAGGAATAAAGATAGGGGGAGCTATGTTGGGATTAGAGCCCATTCACACACTATTAATAGCCTCTGTTGTCACTGTTATTTATTCTGCATTTGGTGGATTGCGAGGGATTATTTATACAGATGTTTTTCAGTTTGTGCTGGCTATGATCGGAACGATTTGGGCGGCGATAGTTATAGTTAATTTACCACAAATAGGAGGCTTGGAAGGCTTACTAAAGCATCCAAGTGTAGAAGGAAGTCTAAACCTTATCCCTAGTTTTGATGATAAAGAACTTTTCTTTTCTTTACTCATTATTCCTTTATCGGTACAGTGGTGGGCCTCTTACTACCCCGGATCAGAACCGGGAGGCGGCGGATACATTGCCCAGCGAATGTTGGCTGCTAAAGATGAAAAAAATGCGGTTGGAGCCACCTTGTTATATAATATCGCTCATTACGCTTTAAGGCCTTGGCCATGGATACTCATCGCTTTGGCTTCATTGATTGTTTTTCCAATGAAGTTGAAAGATGTAGGTGGAGAATCAGGATTAGTAATTACACAAAATGCAAAAGATGAGTTAGACAAGAATAATAAGGAAGCCAATATTATAAAATTGTCAGAAGCGATAGACTTAAAGTTCCAAACAGCAGAGGATAGCGAAACCAAAGAAAGTTATAGCCGATTGAAGAATGTCGTTACTCAGAACAAAAGTAGTTACGAAGTAAAATCGTTGGCTTATATTTTCGCTCAAAAAAATTATGACTTTGAAAGCAACGAATGGAAAGCCTCAGATAAATGGTCAGATCCACTACAAGACGAAGGCTTGGTTTATATTCAGATAGCTAACCCAAGTTTACCTATAAATAAACTGGGACACGATTTAGCCTATCCAACGATGATGAACTATCTTCCTTCCGGCTTATTAGGTCTAGTACTGGCCGCATTAATAGCCGCGTTTATGTCAACTATTTCTACTCACCTTAATTGGGGCTCGTCTTATATTTCAAATGATTTATACAAACGTTTTTATAAGAAAGACGCGACTCAGAAAGACATGGTTTTTGTGGGTAGAGTAAGTACCGTGGTCTTAATGATATTAGCTGCTTGGGCAGCATTGAAATTAGAAAATGCGAAACAGATTTTTGACATCATTATTTTGTTGGGAGCTGGTACAGGGTTGATATTTATTTTACGATGGTTTTGGTGGCGTATTAATGCTTATAGCGAATTAGTAGCCATGATTGCATCCTTTGTGATTACCTACTATTTAAAATTTGTACATGTTCAGGTATTTGAATTCGACAGAATTCCCAACCATATTGAACTTTTGATAGGGGTTGGTTTGACCACTTTGATTTGGGTAGTTGCGACCTTCCTAACCAGACCAACAGATCAGGAGGTATTGATTGATTTCTATAAGAAGGTCCGACCAGGGAAATCTGGTTGGCAACCAGTAATAGCAATGGGAGTAGCCAATAAAAGTATCTCTCACGAAGAAGTAACAGTAGGAAAACTTCCAATACAAATCCTTTGCATGTTCATTGGATCTATCATGGTCTATGCGGCTTTGTTCTGTGTCGGGTTTTGGTTATATGGACAAACTGGAGATGCGATATTGGCAACAGCAATCAGTGTAGGTTGTGCGCTAGCATTGATGCGTTTGTGGAGAAAGCTGTAATTACAAATAACCTTCTTTTTGAAGAATGCTAAAAAAGACATGTTTCAAAAAAAATAAAAATAATTTACAAATGCTACGTTTCATAGCTTACTTTTTTTCCGTTGTCTTTCATCCATTATTGATGTTGACCTATATGTTGCTGCTGCTGTTGTTGGTCAATCCGTACCTTTTTGGGGTGCATCAATTAGGGGCTAATATTGATCTAGTGCTACTTATTTTTCTCTCTTCCTTTGTTATCCCGGCATTTGCAGTAGGCATGATGAAGGCACTGGATATGATTGATTCGTTGGAAATGAAAACCAAGACGGAACGAATTGGGCCTTACATTGTTACCGGGATTTTATACCTATGGCTTTTCCAAAACATGTTGTACAATCCGGATATTCCCGGAGCTTATAAGATCTTTGTTTTGGGAGCTACTTTAGGTTTGTTTATGGCTTTCTTTTTCAACTTGTTTACCAAAATAAGTATGCACGCATTGGGGATGGGCGGGCTGTTAGGAATGACTATTTTAACGATGTTATTATTTAGCTATAACACCTTTACCATAGATTTGGGAAGTATGGGCTTGTTGGAAATGAGTACCAGTGCCTTGTTGATGATTGTTATTTTACTCGCGGGGATCGTTTGCACTTCCCGACTTATTTTGAAAGCGCATAGTTTGCAAGATCTGTATAGCGGATTTATTATTGGCTTAGCCTGTCAGTTTATTGCCTTTCAGGTTTTGATTTAGATTTGCAGTGAAAAATAAAATTAGCAGAATGCTACTTTACGATTCACTACCAAATCAAATTATTTAAGACTTTTGGCTTAGAACAAAAATAGACGGAACATATATGCTCCGTCTATTTTTTTTGTAGAATGACCTTTCTTTTCCCTCTATTCTTTTTTCTTTTTCCCCTTTCCTTTCGAAGTCAATTCCGGTTCATGTATTCGTGTTATTTCCACCTCTACCCGTCGGTTATGGCTGCGCAATTCATTCGTCGAATTATCTGTAATTGGGTCAGATGCACCAAGACCGATGGTTTCGATTCGGAGCGGGTTGATGAATTTTTTATAAACCAAATAATCTTTAACTGCTTGAGCGCGCTCTTTAGAAAGGTTGAGCAGCGACTTAGTTTCTCCCTGATTATCGGTATGCCCTTTTATCAGAATGGTAACAAAGTAATTTTCCCGAAGGTACTCTGCCAGCTTATCCAATGCAGGGTAAGAGGTTTCTAAAATTTCTGCTTTTGATTGTGCAAAATAAACTGGATCAAGATCAATCTTGGACCCCGGTTGCATTGGGTTCATTGAGATAATAAGCTCTTTTTCTTTAAAGTAAAAATAATCACTTCTATAAAATAGCGTGTCTCCTACGGAAGTATATCCGAGTTTTTCGGCAACAATAGAAAAACTAATTCCTCTAGGGATTACCAATTTAAAAGTGCCATCATCCGAAATGTAAATATTACTATAAGTGCTGTTCTTCACCATGTTAGAAGTGATCAGAGCAGAGATTACTTTTCCAGTTTTATTATTGACTACTTTTCCATTTATGGTTACACCAACCGGAACAGGAGGAGCAATTCGTACTCGGAAAATATCACTAGAGCCATCTCTTTTGGAAGTGAAATACATATAGCCGGTGGCCGAATTAAAAAAGGGTTGGCTATCATGTGACCTTGAGTTGACCGGTTCTTTGAATCGGCGTGGAGAAGACCATTCATCCCAACCTTCGCCTTCGCGTACTAACATGTAGATATCGGAGTTTCCTGTTCTATTGGAAGAGAAAAATAAACGTTGTTGATCTTCTGAAATAAACGGAGTGGTTTCTTTCGCCGAGCTATTTACTCTAGGCCCCATATTCTTAGGTTCGCTCCAACTGTTCATCCCTACGCGAAAGGAAATATAGATGTCGCTTTGTCCGCGCGAGTCGCCTCGTTCCATTGCCATTAACAATACACTTCCGTCATGGCTCATGTTCATGCTGACGTCTGTTCCTGAGTTGTGATAGTTGTCAATACCAACTGGTTCAGGAAAAGACCATTGATCTCCATCTCTACGAACAATAGAGAAGCCTTTTTTCATTCCTCCTTCTTTTTCAAATTGATTGAGTATGACTATTTCATTGGCAGAGGGTGTAAGGGAGCTGACGCTATTAGGTAAAGCATTGTTCAGCGGATAAGCCGGATGTTCAACGGAGGTGAAATCACCATCTTCGCCGACAGCATACCAGACATCCTGATTAAAACCAGATCTAACAGGATCACTGACGCCACGATGACCGATACGAGTATAGACCTGAGCCAGGTAATTCATGAATTCAGTAGAACTCATTTCTTCAGAAATATTCTCTCCTTCTTCTACTAGTGTTTTATTGAAATCAGGATGTCCTACTCGGGTGAAATACATAGAATGGCCATCAAAAGCAGTAACAGGAGCGATTTCATCGTATTGATCGGTATTGATTATCGAGGGTAATTTTTCTAATTCGTAATCCTGATATTGTGCAGATAGCGCAGTTGCGAAAAAGCAAAAAAGGAATGGAAGCAGAAAGAGTTGTAGGATCTGATTCATAGTTGAGACTAGATATAAATTTTGTTGACTATTTGTAGAGGTCCTTTCACGAGTTTATAAACCCAAGTTACATAAAAGTAGACTAAGTAAAAATGGTAAAAAAAGCAGAGAAAAAAATAAGAATATACTGCTGTTAAACGGGATGCTTCTAAAAGGAAGACAAAGAACTTAGATCTACAGCTACTTAACTATAACATAACTAATTTTATTACTAGCATTCTAAACAAAGAAGGCATAATATTAGGCAAAAGGTAATATTGAATTTACCTGATACTGGTTAGTGTTTTGACGGGTGTTTCCACTCAAACCGGACAGTTCAGTTATTAAGTCTGACTTAACTTACTCGTTCTCAAACAAATCAACAAAGGAAAACTGCCCTCCATCAAATAAGCCCAAATCACTTAACTTCAAATTCGGGATCACCAATAAAGCCATGAAAGATAGCGTCATGAAAGGCGCGCGTAAGGAGCAAGACAACTTCCTTTTAGTGAAAGCATCAATAGTCGCATATTTTTTAGCTACCTCATAGCCATCAAGGTTAGTCATAATGCCAGCGATAGGAAGCCCTAATACCTGTTCTGAATTTCCATCTATAGCAGCAATACCTCCTTTGTTTTCAATAATTAGATTAACTGCTTTACAAATCATTTCATCATCGGTTCCAACAGCGATAATATTGTGAGAATCATGACCAACACAAGAAGCAATAGCTCCTTTTTGCAATCCAAAACCTTGTATAAATGCAACAGCAGGAGGCGCATCTTTATAACGGTTAACAACAGTAAGTTTTAAAACATCTTTCGCTATATCAGATACCGTATTGTTGTTAGAAACCTTAGGAGTAGTGACAAAAGACTCCGTAATTAATTCTCCATCAATGGCCTTGATGACCTTTATTTTGTTTCCTGCGGGAGGCAACGCAAAGTCGGTGACCACTTTTGGAGTAGCGTTAAAATTATTTAAGACCATTGAGGGAACCGACTCTAACAAGGTGCTTCCTTTTTTAGCGACAAGCTGCCCGTTGATGTAGGTTGCCTTTACGTCGAAGTTATATAAGTCATCTACAATGATAAAGTCTGCAGGGTCTCCTTCTTTTAATAAGCCAACATCCAAGCCATAGTGTTTCACTGGATTAAGGCAGGCGGCTCTTAAGACATCAAATAATTCGCAACCTTTTTTTCGGGCCCTGGCCGCCAATTGATTGATGTGTCCGAGAATCAAATCATCGGGGTGCTTGTCGTCGGAGCAGAACATAATTCTATCCGGGTATTTGGGTAGTAAGTCAATCAATGCCTCGAAGTTTTTAGCAGCGCTTCCTTCCCGGATGATGATGTGCATTCCGTATTCTAGTTTTTCTAATGCTTCCTCATAGGTAAAGCATTCATGGTCGGTGCTGATTCCTTCCGAGGCATATTGTTGTGCTTTTTCGCCACGGAGTCCTGGGGCATGTCCATCTATGGGTTTACCCACCGCTTTGGCGGCAGCGAGTTTGGCCATAACATCTTCATCTTTGAAAAGTACACCGGGATAATTCATCATTTCGGTGAGGTACTTGATTTCTGGTCGGGCCAATAGTTTTTTTACCTGTTCTACGCCAATGGTCGCCCCTGCGGTTTCAAAAGTAGTAGCAGGTACACAGGAGGGAGCTCCGAAATTAAATTTGAAGGGCACTTGCAAACCATTGTTAATCATAAAATCGACTCCATCGATCCCCAGCACATTAGCTATTTCATGGGGGTCCGAAACCGTAGCCACTGTACCATGAACGACAGCTAAACGTGCAAACTCCGTAGGAATCAGCATAGAGCTTTCAATATGTACATGTGCATCCACAAAACCGGGCATGATGTAGTTCATACTTTGCCCCTGCTCTCGGGTGATTTTTGCGATCTTTCCATCTTCTACTTCAATGCAGCCATAGTAGATGGATTTGTTTTCGAGGTCTATGATATTTCCTTTTAATTTCATGTGGGACAAGATATGAGTTAATTTTTTAAAACTTAAACGGTTAAAACATTAACTTTAACTTCCCACTATCGCTATGATTGCTAAAAGCTAAAGCTGAACAGTTATAAAACTTCTTTATATTACGCCTCGTAAAAGAATCAGGTTAATGATGTAATCACTAAATATTATTTTCCTAGGGATCGGACAGGCTCGGTTGAATGTCAGTAACTTAAGTTTGAGGAACATTTGAGAAATGTGAGGAAGGCTTTCAGAACTTTTACTTTTCTCTTTTTCCTCCCGCGAAGTTCCGAAAGCTCAGACCAAAACACTATCTGACGAACGCTAGTTCAGAATTTTCTTTACACGCGTTAATTACGATAGTGGGAAGTTATAGTTAAAGTTGATTTATGAAAGAACAAATGCAAACGGTACTGTTTACTCTTATGGGACGAGTAGTCGAGCTGGGACAGGTCGTCGGCGCAGCTCTCATATTGGTGGTTTCCGTTTCTTTATATTGGTTCTTATCCCGAAAGGTACTGCCTCGATATTTTGCGAGAGAGCGATTTAAGATTAAGCAGGAGCGTTCTATTCATTATGCGTTCTCTTACTTCTTTTTGTTTATAACCCTTATAGCAATGCTATGGAGTATGGGACTGGATTTCACTCTTTTTGAGAGTGATTCAATTCAGATACAGCTGCTTACTATATTGAAAGCCCTTTGTATTTTTCAGTTTGCGCGCCTTGCAGATTGGGTAATTTCTAAAATATTGGTTTACAATTATGAAAAGAATAGATCAAAAGACACTTTATCTTCTAAATCAGTAGGCCTACCCCATGGCAGTAGAAAGGAATTAGGCAATCGGTCAGTACAATATATCGTCTATCTATTTGCTGTGATATTCGCCATACAAGCTTTTGACATTGACTATACCTTATTCAAATTTGATTTTACGCCCATTACAATTTCAAGTGTATTGGTTGCCATTTTAATTATCTTGTTGGCGAAGTTATTAGCTTGGATACTGACGCAATTGTTGATGTACAATTACTACCGAAGAAGGGAAGTGAATGTAGGGTCGCGTTTTGCGGTCAATCAATTATTGAAGTACATCGTCTATGTCATTGCTGTTTTTATCGCCATAGAATCACTAGGGGTTCGGACAACGGTAATCTGGGGTGGTTTGGCAGCGCTTTTAGTAGGTGTTGGATTAGGACTGCAACAAACCTTTAATGATCTCCTTTCCGGGATACTATTGTTATTTGAACGAACGGTAGAGGTCGGTCATGTTGTTCAAGTGGGTGATATGATTGGAAGGGTGAAACGAATTGGCCTAAGAACCTCGATTATAGAAACAACAGAAAACATCACCGTTATTGTGCCCAACTCCAAATTGGTAACTGACTCTGTTATTAACTGGTCACATCAGGATGACCGGGCGCGTTTTACACTGTCTATTGGAGTTGCTTATGGCTCGGACACCGCTTTAGTGAAAAAAATACTATTACAAGTGGCGACAGACAATATTTATGTTTTGGGCAAGCCCCTGCCTATCGTTCGTTTTGTAGGTTTTGGAGATTCTTCCTTAGACTTTCAATTGTTAGTATGGTCTCGTAATTTTATTGTTATAGAAGACATTAAAAGTGATTTGCGTTTTGAAATTGATCGGCTGTTTCGAGAAAACGATGTGGTCATTCCATTCCCGCAAAGGGATGTTTGGATGAAAAAATAGGCTGTAACGAGTTTAGTCATTAATATTAAATAAAGAGTCTAGAGCGCCCTCCGTAAAAAGCCCTCCATCCTTTGGCTTTACAGACCTCAGTTCCTGAATACGTTCCTCCGTCAAGTCTGCCCCACCAAAGTCTTCGCTAGTCATAAAAGCATTTCTCAGAAATGTAACAATAGATAAAACATCCTGATTACTCAGGTCAGGGTTATGACCAATACCCGGCATCACTGAATTGAATTCGTAACGTTTCCCTTGAATATGAATCGGACCTTCAAGGCCATGTAACAGAATAGCTGCAAGCCGATCTGTGGAGCCTTTTACATAATCAGAATCGTATAAAGGCGGAGCTGCATTTTCCATCCCATGGCCATCTTCACTATGACATACGGCGCAGTATTGGCGATAGAGCTCCAGTCCTTTTTGGCGTTTATCTCCGTAAGGATTATTTTCTGCGGGGAGCAATTCTTTGTTTGGCTTTTCTTCCTCAATATTAGTGAGTAAATCATAGCCAATTCTGGTCCAGGCAGTTGTGTCTTTTTGTTCGATGCTTTTTATGAATGCAGCTTCCTGACCAGCGAGCGCACTGAAACTTAATTCTGCAAATGAATAGTTATCGGGATAACGCTTATTCAATTTTTGATGGAATAAAAACGCGGATTCAATTGAAGTCACTTGGGGTTTATAACCTGAAGCGAGATAGAGATCAATTTTTAGATTGTTTAAATTAAAAAGATGATTGGCAAGATCTGTGATTTCATTTTTATCAACATTGTCAAGTCGACCTAAGAGATGAAAGGCCAAGCCGGATAAGACCTCCTGATCTTTATAAATGACCTTTTCTAATAAAGGAAAAGAAAGTCTGCCCAAGCCCTCTAAAGCCCACAGCGCATGAACCTGTTCAATGCTAAAATCAGGTTGTTTTAATTTTCCATCTAAAAGAGGAACTGCATCAAATATTTGATTTTGAACAATCAGTTGCTGCGCTTTATCTCTTAGCCATACATTTGGATGATTCAATTTTCCAACGAGATCTAAAATGTCATTTTCATCAAGAACAGGAAGATCCTTTTTGTTGTGATTTTGAGGAAGGACCTTCAGTATCCGGCCCATTCGTACAATGGTATCCAACTGTTGTTCTTCAATTAAATTACGCAGATAAGGAGACATGTAAGCACGGTGTTGGATAACTCCCTTATGCAAATCCACAATATACAAAGCGCCCTCTGGCCCATTATATAAATTAACCGGACGAAAAGCGACATCAGTAGAAGCAATAAATTCTTTATCGGCCAAAGCGTGTACGCCACTTATTTTTTCCTGGTCATAATTGATGATGTTTCGTTTTATAAGATTTCCTTCTGGGAAACATACGAAGCTATTTTTATCGAAATCAGGACCTAATAATCCTCCTTGATAAATAACCGGCCCGCAGGATGAAGTTCCGTGAGTGGGTTTCCCTTCCTCATCTAAAACTCCTTCAATGTAGCCCCGATTGATAGCCGGAGCATGCAGGGGATATATGCGTTGATCTGTAACAATCTGTTGGCGGAGGCTATGTTTTGGTCGGAGGAACTTATTGTGTTCTGCTGCTTTTGGCAAAACGAAGTCACCTTGAAATTGGTTGGAATTGTCGTTATAAAATAACCGACCGAGGTGATCTTTTGTCAAACCCCACTGACCTCTGTAAATGGTTTGATCCTTTATCCATTGTCCGTCTTGTCTTTGGTAGCGAGCGTTAGAGCGGGCGCTGTAAATCCAATTATCTATGTTCATCGTCAGTGCATTTGCCTGATGTTCTATGTTGCCGACCTGAACGTAAGAAGAATCTACTAAGACCTTATTGCCGGCTTGGTCATTTTTTATTTCTACAAACCATAGCTTTGGCGGCTCTGCATAAAGTAAACCTCCATAGGCAAGGAGCATGGCCCGTGGAGCAATAAGGCTATCCAGAAAAGTAATTGTCTTATCCATCCGACCATTTTTGTTCTGGTCTTCCAAAATTAGAATTCGTCCTGTTGGATCCTCTTCTCCTTTACCGTTAATGTCTGCCATGTAACCAGGGAGTTCTAAAACCCATATTCTTCCCTGATAGTCAAAATCAATAACCATGGGAGCTATGAGTAGCGGTTCTGAGGCAACGGGGTGAAGTTGAAAACCAGCCTGAATTTGGTAAGAATTTAAATTGATTTCTTTTTCGGAGAGCGTTGTGTTAGTACAGTTAGAAAGAAAGACCAGTAGGAATAGTAAATATATTGTTATGTTTTTCATGAATTTATATCAATTTTTTTTGAGTAAGATAGCTCAAATGGGTTCCACTTAAACGGGAGAGTTATTGATCCTTAATTCCTTAGTGTAATACGTGTGTACACAGTAGTTAGCTCTTATTTTGGTAAAACCTTTATTTTAATACTTCTGAAAGAAACTTGATTCCCATGGTCTTGTAGTAGAATGTGTCCTGTCTTTATCTGATTAAAATTATTTTTATCAGCAAATTTACTATGGTCTATCAGCGCTTTGAAAGCCTGCTCTGTTCGATCATAGCTGATTGTTTTATAACCGTTGAGCCAGTGTTCGATACGATTGTCTGTTACAACTATTCGTGCCTGGTTCCATTTTCCAATTCCTGTGAAGCCGATAGAATGGCCGGGCCGACTTAGGTTTTCAGCCGGGATGAGGTCATATAAAGATGCTAGTGTTCGGTTTCCTTTAATCCCCTTTTTTGCATCGGGGTGATTCTGATCATCGAGTATTTGGTATTCCAAGCCTATGGACTTTCCGATTTCTTCATTCAGTTCGGGATCTATAAAATATTTAATACCGCTATTAGCTCCTTTGGCTATTTTGAATTCTACCTTTAACTCAAAGCTTTGAAATTTTTCTTTGCTGATGATATCTCCTCCTGGTATTATAGATTCCATACCTTCTGATGGCATTACAGTCAAAGTCTCTTCATTGATATTCCAGCCCGTTTTTGGAAAGGCATCTCCTTTTATAGAACGCCAGTTTTCGCTACTTTTTCCATCCCATAGCAATCGCCAGCCTTCTTGTTTTTCTGATTTAGTTAATGTATTAGCGACAAAGTTTTCTTCAGGAACTGTATGATTTATTTCTTTTCGATGTTGTTGTAAATTTGTTGTTATAATATTTATATTTCGCCAACGAACTTCTTTGTCTTTTAGTTCTGGTTTCCAAATGCTGTGTACTTGCAAACCGATGAAACCTTCTGAGGTTAAGTCATCAACGATATTAGCAGTGTTAACTCCATTGAGCCAGACTCGAATGTCGTTTCCAATAGCCTCTATGCGCAAATGATTCCACTGGTTTTGCCGAAAGGCCTTTCTGCCTGGCTCATTTCTCGAAAGCGGATACAACCAGCCCCGACGCGACTCATCATAAATGCCTCCGGTATATGCCCTGGGAGAAGGATCTATTTCAACCTGATAGCCATGTACGGTTCCTTCATGATAGGAAGGAATACTTTGACTCCGGATTTGAATCCCTGAATTTAGTAAAGAGTCAACTTTTACTTCCAGTTCTAAAATAAAGTCACCATACATTTTCTTTGTGCAGAGAAAGCTATTGGGTGTTTTCATTTTTGAAATGCCAACAATTTCTTCTCCTTCGATTTTGTATGGAGCTGTCCCATTTTTTATTTCCCAGTTCTCCAAGTTTTGGTTATTGAACAAAGGGGTCCAGTCCAGACTTTGTTGAGCGATTAAAAAATAGTTGCTGATTAAAATTATGAATAAAACCTTTACTGCTTTCATGTCTTGCTTTAGAGTGATGTAAAAGAACCGTTAACCTATTTCACAAAGTCTTAAAGATAACTTACTTTTATTTCTTTTAAGAAACAACGAAAAAATAGCTTAGACCACTGCTCTCGCCAAAAGCGGGAGCAGTGGTTCTTTGTCTAAACCCACCTGACTGGAACGGACTGGTTTAAGTATTTATACCCTTAACTTCCTCTCCCTATGAATGAAGAGCAAATCCCTTTTTTTCAAAAAAAGGTAAAGGGATGAAACCATCGAAAATAAAAAAGGGGTTTAAGTATCTGATTTGCAACTACTTAAACCCATTTTTTGTTTTTATAGAAATAGTATCTTTTTTTACTAAGCGGCCATATTTTCGCTTTTGACAATTAGAACCACTAGATGAAAAGCTAGATACTATTGAATAATATTCACCTTAAAGCTTTTCTGCTCCTCTCCAATTTGCATCGTTAAGAAGTATAATCCAGAAGGAATACTGCCCTCAGCCCATGTCAATTTCTCAATATGTTTTCCTGGTAAACGTTTACCACCTGCGTTCGGGAAGTTCATCATTTCCTGACCCGTTATAGAGAAGAGACTTACTTGAACATCTGCAGCTTTTCCCAGATCATAATCCAATGTCAAAGATGCTGTAGCAGGGTTTGGATAAACGGCCAGCGCAAATTTAGAATCAATATCCTCCACCGCTGTTGGCGCGCCAAATACTGCAATCAATGTATCAGCTTGATTTAAAGTAATGGTTGTGTTGAAGTTGTTTGGATCAGTAATCACAGATCCAGTGGTGCTTTCCCAGTGACTGAAATCATATTGATCTTCAAAATCATTAAAGACTTTAGCCTTGATTAAGTTTTCCATTCCACCAAAGTAATCTCCACTCCAAGGGAATGTTTCGATGTCTAAAGTATTGAAATCAATCTCGCCAACTCCGTCAGGCTGCGTCATTAAGGTAACGTTGTACGGACCAGATAACTCGTCGTAACATTCCAACATTCCATCATCTAATAATTCGCATCGTTGTAGAATAAAATCTTTGAGGTCGTCTACGTTAGATTCCCACTCGGTCATAGTTCCACCCCATCGATCAATTTGTCTTGGCATCTCTGGTTCAATTACATCCAGCATTCTATCCAAGGTTGTAATCATATTGTCGCAAGAAAAAACAGTGTTCATCATATCTGCGTATCTGCTGTAATACAATTGTTTGAATGTGGGGTTTTGATCCAATAAGCGGAGAAATATTTTCTCATGTTTTCCGACGTCTGAGTTTAGACCACCTTGATAGTTGAAGAAGTCATCCATAAAGTCTGCGATCTCTTCCAGATCACAAGGGTCTGCATCTGGGCTGATATTTGGAACACCGCTATAGTTGATGTAGTAATCGAAAGTAGCATCCAAATCCCAAAGGATATAACCCCATTTTTTATGGTTACCTTCAGGGTTGCGGCCCCTCCACCAACCGGTGTTATAGTTTAGCCAGTCGGAAGCCACGGTGTTTAAGTTGACGATCATGTAATCTATTAGGCTTACCAAATTGATGCTGTCATCTGCAACCTGATAATTGGCCGGGTCACTCATGTCATTAAATAGAATAAAGTCTCTAAGATTTTCCCACTCATCAACAGCCGTTTGTCCACCATACTGGATTTCTGTTATTCCCCAGGTAGAAAGGTATTGGACATCGTATTTCCCCTGATCATAGTACTCATCCGTATAATCATGATCAACCGGTCTTTCCCGCATTCCATAGACGCCCCAATAGTTTCCATTCAAGTAGAGAATAACACGCTCTACAGCTCTTTGATCTACTTTCATTCCGCCCTCCATTCCTAAGGTGTGTATGTACTCGTCACGGATATGCGTACTCCCTTCGTGGTTACCATCATCAATAGCTGGGTAGTTGTCGTCACCGGAATTACGGAACATGAATTTTTGATATTCATCTCTATCGGAATAGGAAAACAGAGGAGCTTGCACGGCTTTGGAATATCCCATCTCATCACGGGATACCCAGTCGAGACTTCGATGATCCAGTACCCAGGAATCCTGACCATGTCTATTGAGGCTCCCAAAAGAAGTAGCTTCTCTTTCTTTATTTACATTGAAATATTCGAGCGAACCGATAGGTATCAATACGCCATCACCATTTGCTAGGTTCACCACCTCATCGGCAGCGACGGAGAAAACGGCTAGAGAGAAATCTTCATTAATAAAATAAGTATTGAAATCCATTTTACCAGTAAGTATATTGGCGTCATTAGAAAAAGCCTGTGCTTTAATAACTGTAGTAGCATCTACAGTTATCGGTCCTGTATGTTCAGGAGAACTTTCTGTTGGGTTGTTACCATTAGTAGTATATCTTAACACGGAATTAAGTTCATTATTGGTAATACTTATGGTTTGTGTGCTAGTGTAAAATCCGGCAGCCACATTCATTGAAGGGGCTTGAGTGTATCCAGTTGCTTGCGGAGCATTATTGTTAGAGGTTCCAGGTGTCGGAGCCGTACAGACCATCCAGGTATCGCCACCGTCAGTGCTTCGGCAGCGAGAGTGCTCTACTAAAGTGAGCTGCATTTCGAATGATTCGATGACCGTTCCGGCAGCATTGGAAAGCAATACAATTTCGTCGTCTTTAGTTTGAGCGAGTTTGAAATTGGTGTGGTATTCTCCATTCAGAACAAGGTCACGACCAGAGCAGTAAAAGGTTAAAAAGCCATTAGCAGGGATTGTGGTTCCTGTGGGTATGGCCCACTTCATGGGTTTGTTTTCTTTATCGGAAAGGTGCCAACCGCTAATGTCTACGGAACTGTTGCTGTTGTTGTGAAGTTCGATCCAATCTTCTGTTTTTCCGAAGCTATCCAGAAAGCTATTGAGGTTGGAAGCGGAATATTCGTTGATATGAATTTGTGAGAATGCACTTAAGCTAAAGAAGAAGAAAAGCGCGAAGCTTGTACTAAATTTATTCATGAGGTAGGTTTAAAGTTCTTTGACGAATGACGTGGTTCCTCAAAAAGAAAACAGCGTTCGTAAAAGAAGAATAGTTAAAAAAGTGCTCATTAACAAAACAATTCCGTTTTGTAAGTACTTGGTCAAAAGTAGATAAAAAAATAGATTGGAATAACTTTAATTTAATCTTATCCACTTACTAAACTACTGTACACTTTTTAAAAACAAACTTTCCTTTAGCCACTATGCCCGCGGGCGGCGGCTCCCCTTTAGGGGGCAGGGGGTTGCGTGGGCAAAAAGTGTACAGTACCTTATCCACGTACTTATATATGAGACCCCTTAAAAATCAATATCCCCTATGCGTTTAGAAAAATTTTAAGTCGTCTGTTAGGTAGTTTATGGATGGCTGCTTACTGATTAGGCCTTTTGTAGCCAAAATGTCAATAAATAGTAAGCAGGCATCCTTTTCAATTCGCTGTAAATCGCGTTGATTTTTCAGGATACTATCCTTGATGCGAAGAAGGGTGAGCGGGTGTACCGTTCCGTTTCGGAGGTATTTATTGTAAGTGTCTTCCAGCTTACTTTCCGCGATCTGCGATTGGATGAGCTGGTATTTTTTCATGAGGTAATCAAACTCAGCGTAAGCAGCGATTAAGTCCTCTTCTAGTTCTTGCTCTAGCCGTTCTTGTTGGAATAATTCGTCGAAGATGTCAAGCTGAGTTTCATTGATCTTTACACGGTTAGAAGACTTGTTAGGAATGGTAAGGCTGAGCCCTAGGGAAAACTCTCTTGCCGTAGAAAGATTATTTCTATTCGCATATTTAAGCTGCGCAAAATCCAGTACCTTTTTTGTTTCTGCAATTTCCATTTCATGATCCAGCTTAGCTAAGGCGATGTCATTTTGCTGAAGTGTTTGTTTTAGATTGGGGTTTTGAGTCAGTGCTATTTTAGCTAGGACTCGCTGGATTGTTTTAAGAGAAATCCAATTATTTTTTTGAAGCAAATGCGTTTCCGGATCTTTAATTTCAGGGAGTAGTTGTTGGATGGAGAATGTTTTTTCGTGCATTAACTCAAGCATCTCTTGATCCATTTTTTGAAGATCGTCTTCTGTTTTTAGCAAGCCATCGAGGTCGAGTTCCAGGGAATTGCTCATCGTCTTTTTATAGATGGTTTTTTTGTCTTCCAGTACCGCTTTCTTTTGAGCGAACCATTCTAATTCGTTATCGGCAAAATACCAGTTGGCGATGTACTCGTATCGTCGTATGAGTGTTCTCTCTCGGAGGATTTCATCTTTTAGCTCATATAAATGAATGGTGCTTTTTGTAATTTTTTCCTGAACATCCCGTGAAGCTTTGCCATTGAAACCAATTCTAAACAAATACTCCTGTCGATTGGCATTCAGTTCATCTGTTTCTGTTCGAAAGCTGTAGTCATCAATGAGCGGAATACTTTGGTCGCTTTCCTTAAGGAATTGTAAGTTATTCTGTAACAATGATCTTCCGTCGCTACTGGTTTTGTTAGAAAGCAGTTGACTAGTAGAATAACTTTTTTGCGCAAAGCTATTTGTTGTGTACAAGACAACAAAAAATAGAAAGGACAAGCGCAGTGGCTTTAGAAGAACCTTACGTTGAAAAGCGGAATATAAAATGTAGTAGGATTTGGTATTCATAAAGGCTACGATTAATGCTGAACCTCTTTGGAGCTTATGGTACTTTGTATGTCCTTGTCCTTTATGCTGGTCTTTTGGCGTAGTAGTGAAAACAAAGAAGCGAAAGAACTTTTAGGAACTTCATTAAGAGAATTGAGCATCACTTTTTCTTTTTGCAGAAAGGTATTTTCAGCTGGAATAGCAATTAGAACTTCTCGTCCATAGGTTTTGATCTCTGGCATCTTGCGCAGCCTCTCCGGTATTTCTACAATACGAGATCCCAGTCCGGTAACAATACCTGTGATGTGTTGTTCGGGGTGAAGGGTAGAAGAAACCAATAAGCTGTCACCGACTTTGACTTGAAGAATCAAGCTCTCATGAACAAAGCCTTTAACGATGGTTGGATTGCGTTCATAGAAATTGATAAAGGTTTTAAACGATGGAAAGTTTTCACCTTTCTTACAAGGGATGTTGCCAATTAAACCATCAGAAGGAGCTAGAATATCCAACTGGTTTTGTTCGTCTTTGTAATAGTCAATCTCTCCACGGATCTTTTCCTGCTCAATGGCTGTAGGCGTTTTTATAGTAGCTAATTCTTTTTGTAGTTGTCCGATTTCGTTATTAATTGGGTTGACAACTAATGCTCTGCTTTCTCTTAAAGCTTTTAATTTAATTTGGTTTGGAGAATTTTTTTGCTCCATTTTTTCATTTTTAAAACTCTGTAAATCCTCTAGCAAATTTTTATTGTAAGCTATAACAGCCTCCATGCTTTTTATGTCTGCATCTATTTCTGCGACTTTAGTATTCCTTCTGATTTTAAGTTGATCAATACGATCTTTCAATTCTTGTTTCTGCTGTTGTCCCTGTATTTTCAATTGCTGAAGATCAAAGTTGGCTGCTTCTATTTTGTAACCAAAAGAAGATTGCTTCACTTTTAGCAGCAGCTGGCCCTTAGTAACAGACTGACCAGGGCTGACCATTATTTTATCAATAGTCACGGGCTTGTCATGGCTCAATTCTGTTTCTTTGTTTTCTGCAAAACCATAGAAAAAAGCTGAAGACTGACTTAGCGATGCATTCATTTGAAAGAGCACATAGCAGAGCGGTATGATGGCGAGATATAGTAGGTTTATCTTCTTTTTCATGAGGTCTAATCTTTTATAAATTATGCTGCTTTGAAGCGTTCCTATCTTTTAAGGAAACACGTCATTTATCAAGAAAAGGTTAGGTCTAAGGGATTCATTTCTTCTTCATCCTTAAATAGCTTCTCCAATATCGTTTTGGAAAATAAGGCTGATTACTTTCAGGTCGGGATACTCTTTTAAAGTAGCGACTAATTTTCCACCACTAAAAGTGTCTTTCAACTTTAAACGATATTCATACAACATCAAGTGTGCTTTCTTATCACTTGGGAATACCTTGTAACTGACAATTGCATATTTTTTACAAAAGGTATTAAGTACGCTCTCTAATTCAGGAAAGGCTTCATAGTCTCTGGGTACTTGCAAACATAAGGTTCCTGTTAAAGATTTTTTCTTGCTAAAGGAAGAAAAGCGAAGTAGGAAAGCGGTAGCACAAAAAGCAATCGTACCTACAAAGGCGATTAGAAAACCAAAAACACCACAGGCAATACCGGCAGCAATAGCAGAGAATATAAAAACAATATTTCTCGGATCGCGGACAGTGGTTCTAAAACGAATAATAGAAAGTGCTCCTAACATTCCTAATCCTCTGGCCACACTATCTCCAATGGCTTGAATAATGGTAGCGGCCACCACCGTGATCAAAACCATGGCTTGTAGAAAATGATCCGGACGAGTTACGGTTCTACTCGTCTTTTCATAAGTAAAAGAAATCAGAACCCCCAAAAGCAGTGCGCACAATACCGTAAAGGTAATGGCGATCAGAGTTGGATTTTCTGAATTGTATTGTATCGAAGATATGTCAAACATTTTCGTAAATATGGTTTTTTGACTAATGCTGTGTTATTAAAGAACCACTTCATTTGTCAAAGAAGGTTATTAATTTAAAATCTGAGCCAACAAAACGAAGGCCCATTAGCTATACTTCTGTAAGGACGACCAAGAGTATCGAATCCCCCACAATGATATTTTTTTAGGTGGCAATAGACAGACCGTTTAACTTAATGGCAGATGATATACATTTCTTTTGCTCAGGTAAGTTTGTTTTGGAAGATATCAGAAGGTGATTTTCCAGAAAAGGAAAATGTATCTAATATTTTAAGCAAGCACCTGCAAGTTAAGTTATTGTTCTGTATTTTTTTAATTCTTTTGGTGTAATACTTAAATGTGAACTATAAACACATGCCTGGTTTGAGCTTGGATGAAGCCTAACAAGAGTTTTACTTGAGGTTTGATGGTTTAATCGGCATTTAGCTTGTGTTGAAATAGTATATGGTCGTTTTAAAATAAATCTCTGCATTATTGCTGACTTTCCGTTGTTTTGTAGCCTGTGTTATTTGGATACCTATTTTCCTAAAACCACAAAATCAAGTCGTATGAGAAAGTTACAGTACACTTTTTATTCTACTATTGCCCCTTACTAAAGGCGGTAATCTTTTCTCGGAGGGCGAAAGCCTTTTCAATGATGAAGTGGTTCACAAAAGTCATCTGACTTTTGATGATGAGAATTACTGTGCTACACTGACCTCTAATTACGACAATAACTATCCGGATGTTCCATATATCATGGCGAATGCCACAATTGATGGAATGACGGTAGATTCTATAAGGGTTCGGATAAAAGGTTTTTATGTATTGACTTATTCTTTAGAGGAGGAGGCCAGATAACAATGACTAATCGCGATGTCTTCAGAAGGAATGGCTTTCAAATATGAATGTATGGGTAAAGATTTCACCAGCTCCACATCTCCCGGTCGATTGACTTCTTCAGTAATTGGAATCCTGAGGTCTTTATATATTTCCCGAAAGTGGCTGATGCGCAAACGGTTTTGTGGTTGGATAGAGTTGTCGATACGGTCCCACTCTTCCGGACTGTATTTTAAGAAATTGTAAATGGTGATGCTTTGGTCAAGGTGCGCAAAGTGATCGGACATATCTATAAAGTGACTCATCAAGCCGTCTGTAGTCAAGACCCTATTGAATTCCCGAAGGATATCCTTGAGAATATCTTCATAAATATGCTCAAAGGTGTTATTGGATAAAATGAATTCTATGCTGTTGTCCTTCAGTGGGAGTTTTCTTGCATCGGTAACCAGGTAATTGAAATGCAGCTGCTGACAAACCTCTTCAAAAGAGGTATTGTCATAATTCGCATAAATGTCTTTGATTATGGCCCATCGGTGTGGGTGTATCTGAAAATAATCTTTCAGTTGCCCCTTTTGTTGCCCATTAATGAAAGCCGAGAGTGTAGTTTTTAATTTCTCCTTATTAGTTAGTCTGCTCAAATCCACAGAAGTAATCTCTTTAGCCCCCGCCAGGAAGCAGCAAATAGGCACCACCGGATACCATCCTGTCCCAATTTCAAGAGCCGACCAGCCTGGTTGACTGCTTAGATACTTTTTACGAAATTGATTATGTTGCTTAAAATGGATGAGTTTATCCTCAAAATAAGCATTAGAAAGCTGTACTCCTTTCGTGACATAGGTCTGAAAGAGCAAGTTTAAGTGGTGTTTATACGGCAGAAAAGAGATTGTTTTCTGAATGACAGCCTTGAATACCCATTTTTTCATAGGGTAAAAGTAAGGGGATGTTTAGAAAAAATGACAAACTTTGAAAAAAGATTGTCGACAGGTCTTCCACAAAAAAAAAATAACAATATTTATTGTGAAATGTTTCAGCTAAATCGCTATATATGAGTCTGTTAACTTAATGGCAGAAGCTTCGAGATTACCAAGTTAATTTTTAGTTGCTGCTAAGGCTTTACTAAATGAAGAAAAAGTTATAAGTTTGCAGTCGCTTCCTAAAAAAGCGAAAGGTTTTGACCCATGGTGTAATGGTAACACATCTGGTTTTGGTCCAGGCATTCAAGGTTCGAGCCCTTGTGGGTCAACTAAAAAAGGGCTTCTTAGAATTAACTTCTAGGGAGCCCTTTCCTTTTGTGGCTGAGGTGCATTCTAGCATTTACATTAAAAAAGTCCTTATCTATTAGATGAGGGCTTTTTTAATTAGAGCTATCATTCGTATTTCTTAAGCATAATTTTAAATACGTATTTTTTTTTGATACGATTTGCCTCTGACTGGTCTTTAGTATTACACGAAAAATAATTTCCTGATTTCTTTCGTGGAAACAATTATATAAACCACTCTCCCTATGGTCGTTTTGATTTACATAATTGTTTCCAAATCGGGATTTAATTTTTCGTTGTTACTTAAACTTAAAACAGTATTATTTCCTTACCATCAACTTCTGCACAAAGTAATCGTCCCCTTTCTTAAATGAAACCCAATAAACCCCTGCTGCTACGTTTGGCACTATAAAGGACAACAAACGATCTGTCTCTGTAAGAGACAGTGGATATTCAATCCCGATTATATCTACAAATCGAATCGACTTAATATCTACTGTTTCATCTAGTAATATTTGAATTGTATTCCCCACCTCAACAGGGTTGGGGAGCAATGTCATACTGGGAACCGTTGGAGGAATTTCTACTTCAGGAGCTTCAAAATAACCTGTTGGCGGTATAACTTTTTGAGAAGTATAAACTCGGTATTCGCCCCGTGCAAAAACTAATTCAGCTTGCGTATCTGTTACCTCCAGTTCCTTACCCGTCAGGTATTCATGCCAAGTGCCGGTATAAGGGAATTCAGGATTGATGGCGGCATCATCAAGATTAAAATTCGCTAGGGTCACCACATCCATTTCTGGGTGGCGCAAATGAACTTTATTAGTATAGGCGTCATCAAAAAAGTCAAAATCTGTTGTTGAAAAAGTTGGATAATTTGTTTTCAAATGTAGAATTGCAGTCGTTCTATCATACAATTCTCGCCGATTTTCATCTTCAAAATATTCCCAGTGAATGGGTTTACGGGCAAGACGACAATCGTTGCTAATGGAACCGTCCTCACAGCGATTAATGGAAAAGTCATAGCCTAATTCACCAAACTGCCAGAGCATCTTTGGTCCCGGCAAACTCAAAAAGACAGTTGTTGCAGCAGCAACTCTATCCACACTTATTGCTAAATTTTTGGTGTTATAATCATCCAGGTTGTTGCCCCATGTTTTTGTTTTGAAACCCATACGCTCTTCATCGTGGCTCTCCATGTAAGCGATCAGACCTGGCTGCACCCAACCTCTATTGGTATAATCTGCCCAGTCCAAATTAGAGGAATATCCCATGGCTGCTTCCGCAAAATCATGCGTGGCATTGCCCCATAGCATCATACCGTAATTGGCCAATTCTTTTTCTTCCGTATTGCTTGCAAAGTGTTCTAAAATAACATAGGAGCTGGGATCTAAGCTCCAAATATGATCCGCATAATCTTTTAAAATAGCGATGCGGCCAGCGTCGTACTGCGACATAATATCAGAGTTGTTTCCTGAATTTTTTTGCGTCAAACCTTTCGATAAATCAAAACGGAATCCGTCAAACTGGAATTCTTCAATCCAATATTTTAGGACTTGTTTGACCCAGTTTTTGGTATGAATACTTTCATGGTTAAAATCATAACCTACGTTAAATGGATGTCGTGGGGTTTCGTTAAGCCATGGACTGTCGGGCGAAGGCCTGAAGCCTGCGCTATTCCAATACAATTGACACAAAGGGCTTTGTGAAAAGGCGTGGTTAAAAACTACATCCAGGATAACGGCGATTCCTCGTTGGTGAGCTGCATCGATGACCGCTCGAAGTTGATCCCGCGATCCATAATATTTGTCCACGGCTTGATGAAAACTTGGATTATAGCCCCAACTATTATTACCCTCAAACTCTTGAATAGGCAGCAACTCAATGGCATTTATACCTAGTCGATCTAAATAGTCTAATGTATCTAGCAAAGACTTGTAATTATGATCTTCCAGAAAATCACGCATTAAAATTTCATAAATAACCAAGTCGGTATTTTCAGGTTTATCGAAGTTGGAGACCTGCCAATTGTATGTTGATTTTTCAAGATCAAAAGCTGTTACAATCGCTGTGGTTTGTCCCTCAGGGTAAGCAGGTAAAGTCGCCTTTACATCTGTTGGGATATCGTCATCATTCCAGGGGTCGAGCACAATTTCTGCATAAGGGTCAGCAATTTTTATGGCGCCATCTACCAGATATTGATAAGTGTTTTGTCCATTTTCAAACTGACTTCGAGGCCGTTCAATCCAGAAGATATTTCCATCTTCTGATTTATTCATTTTATAATCAACATTTACGTTATAACCATTTGCTGGACACAGTAAAAAAACATGCTCTTTGTTGGGCGCAACTAAGCTAAAAATGTAACTGTCATTGGAGTAATAATTTAATCCTGATTGGATACCAACGGGCGGATTTTGTAGCGTTTCATTTTCGTTAATAACAAAATAAGTTCTTGCTATCTCTAATGTAGTCGTTCCATCAGACACGGTGATTTCCAGTTCATGCGCGCCTAAAGTTGTTGGCTGAATGTAAAAATCTGCGTTAAGAGCATTGGCCGTGTACACCGTGTTTCCATTGTCAAGGATGCTGATGTCAGCCACTTCATTTACTTGAAGGTTTATTTGTAGACTGTCTGTTAAGTAAATAATAGAGTTGTTGTTTTGTGGAGTGATAAGGTTTATAAATAGGCCCTCGTCTGGTGGGTAAACATCGAGAAAAATATCCCCTCCGTCTTCTGCACGTCCAACAATAGATCCATCGGTACTTCGGAAAACAAAAGCCAATTGTTCAACCAATTCACCAGGATCAACGTCATAGAAATCTTCGATATTATAAGTCAGAGAATAGATGTTATTTCCTTCATCTGTCATCAGTACATTTGGGTCGGCAGTTCCCCAGCTTCCTTGCACATGTTTCCAGTCACTTGGCCCATTGCTTTGGGAAGTAATGACACCAGTGTGCGCAAATACATCATCCGCAAAATTGTCAAGAGCTGCGTTGCCTTCGCTTGCATCAAAGTACACCGTTACATCATCTTCTTGAGTTGGAAAGGCGGGTTCTGTCCACACCACTTGAGCCTCTAAAAAGACATTGAGTGCCAAAAAGAATAGAAATATTAATCTAATTTTCATCGTTTTTTTATTTTTCACAAATTACAGATAATCAGATAGATATTAGTTGTTTTTCTGTTAAATTAATAGTAAAATGATTATAGTTCATTTTTAAAATTAAGGTCCGTTATTAAATTACATTTTTATATGAAATACGCCATTAAAAATTCGTTAATTTTAGTATTTAATTTGCTCCTGTTTAGCGCAAATGCACAATATACTTTTCCGGAGAAAGGCTATGTTTTTGACGATGCAGAACCCCCTAGGATAGATATTTTTATAGATAGTGATTCTCTACAACAATTATTGGATTTAGATAATTTGCAAGAAAATCATGAATATCCCGCGACCTTTATTTTTACAAAAAGCAATAGCCTGGATACTGTCGAAAATATTGGGTTTCGCTTACGCGGAAATACATCCAGGGGCGCGGGTAAAAAATCATTTAAAGTTTCCTTCAATCGTTTTATAAGTGGTCAAAAATTTTACGATTTAGAGAAAATGAATCTTAACGGAGAGCACAATGATCCTTCGATTATGCGCTCTAAATTATGTTGGGAACTTTGCAATTGGACTGAAGTACCATCTGCACGAGCCAATCATGTTGCTTTGTATATTAATGAGGAATACAAAGGTTTGTATCTCAATGTAGAACACGTTGATGAGGAGTTTATACAAAAACGATTGTCCGACAATTCAGGTAATTTGTATAAATGTCTTTATCCCGCCGATTTACATTATAAGGGCGAAGACCCGAACTTATATAAAGAAGAATTTTGGGGACGACCTGCCTATCAACTCAAAACAAACTTGGACGCTAATGATTACAGTGACTTGGCCCATTTTATTGACGTCCTCAACTTTTGGGTCGGGGAAAGTTTTAAATGTGAAATGGAACGAATATTTGATATAGATACCTATCTTAAAAATATTGCTTTAGATATTCTAACAAGCAACTGGGATGGCCCCATTGTCAACAAAAACAATTTCTATTTGTACCACGACCCCTGTTCAGATAAGTTGGTCTACCTTCCTTATGATTTGGATAATACGCTTGGCATTGATTGGTTCGGAGTTGATTGGGCTAACACGGATATTTATAACTGGTCTTCTAATTCAAATGAATTTCGACCTATTTTTGAAAAAATAATGATTGTTCCGGAATATCGAAATCGCTTTAGTTTTTACCTCGAGCAAATCATTACGAACCATTTTAATAGTGACCTTCTAGAACCGTATCTATCGGAAAAGAAAAATCAACTAGCTCCTTTTCGCAGCCCCGATACTTATGCCGAACTTGATTATGGATATAATTTTGTGAATTTCTTACAAAGCTTTGAAGAGGCTTCGGGCGACCATGTTACTTATGGTTTGACAGATTATGTAACGGTTCGGTCGGAGTCGGCGCTTGATCAAATAGAACTCGTCGATATATTTCCGGTGGTTAAAAATATTGCTATTGATTGGTCTGAAAATGAAGTGAATTTTGACATCGCAACGCTTGATGATGGCATTGTTGAACAAGCGATTTTTCGTTATAAAATAGGAAATCAAGCTTGGCAAAATGAAGTATTAACTATCTCAAATGATACGGCAGCTTTCACTTTGACTACAAGCGAAACAGAAACCCTGACTTACTACGTGGAACTAACGGATGACATTGGTCAACAAAGTTTTTACCCACGTTGTCAGGACGGAGAATTATTGCTGGGTTTTCACCCAACACCCAACTTAGTCATTAATGAATTCATGGCAAGTAATACAAATGGCGTAACAGATAATTTTGGAGAACAGGAAGATTGGATTGAGATTTATAACGCGGGTAACTATCCACTGCAGTTGTCCCATTTCTACCTTTCAGACGATCGGGAGAATACAACAAAATGGAAACTTCCGTTCCAAATGCTTTATCCTGGAGAATACGAAGTCTTTTGGGCGGATGACGATAAGGAGCAAGGGAGTAATCATTGCAATTTCAAACTCAAAAAAGGAGGAGAATTTATCGGTCTCTTTGATAAAAAGAACAATCACTTTTCGGTAATAGACAGTTTGACTTATTCTGAGCAAACAAGCGATGTGTCTTCTGCCCGTTCACCAAATGGAACTGGAATTTTTGAATTCGATGAAAGTCCGACTTTCGGATATAACAATGATTTGACAATAGGAGTGAATGCAATGCTTGATTTTGACATTCAACTTTATCCCAACCCTGCTTCGGAGCAATTATTTATTTTTTCCAACAATAAAAACACGTATGACTTAGAAGCTTATGATGTTAACGGGAGGTTACTGTTCAGCAAAGAGAATAGCGACAACCTAGAGGTAGGTCATTTAGAGAACGGTGTATATTTCTTAAAAGTAGAAGGGCAGATCAAACGGTTTATGATATTAAAGTAGGCACCAACCGTAAGGATAAAAAATAGGAGTCATGCGATTCGTTCGCATGACTCCTATTTAAAATTAACTATTAAGATTCTTTGATAAAGTTACGTCAGAATCAAAGAAGGATTATTAATAGCCTGTGTTCTGTTTCAAGTTCGGATTAGCGGCCAGATCTGAAGCAGGAATCGGGAAGGTATTCCGAAATGATTCTGTAGGTCGCCCATCCTTTTCCGCACCTTTCCAAGGCCATACGTAATCGCCAGCCGTAAATTTACCAAAGCGAACGAGGTCAATTCGTCGAGTGCCTTCCCAATATAATTCTCGTACACGCTCATCCAAAATAAAAGGTAAATCCAAATCAGTAGTGGTGATATTACCGCTGTCATTGAGGTAAGCGCGTTCTCGAAGTTGATTAATAAGGTTCACCGCTTCACCGATATCGCCACCTTGTCCATTCCGTAACACTGCTTCTGCATACATCAAGTGTGCATCTGCCAAACGGAAAAGGGGGTAGTCCGTATCAACATGCGTAGGGTCAGAGCCCGGCTCTCCTGCCATGTTGGTATTGGTATATTTAGGCACTGCGATTCCTTCTGTAAATTCGCCAATGTCATTGATTTCCATTGTCTGACCATCTGTATAAAAAATGGCTCGTTTATCAATGTCACCCGTTAGGTCAGGAAATTTTTCGAGCATAGCCGTTGTGGTACGCATACCTCCCCAACCATCACTCACCCCGTAATCAGTTGCTTCCATAGAACCACCAATAGAGCCGTGTACTAGGAAAGTTGTATTCCCCCAATTTTGAGATTGCTTTCCATCAGAATTAAGTGCAAAAATAATTTCATTGGACAGATGGTTGTCTTTCATGAACAAACTCTGGTAAGTTGGTTCTAGCTCATAGCCAGCTCCCAACACCTTGCTACAGGCCGTGACACATTCTGTATACTTAGCCGTTCCAACCATAGATTCCGCATTGAGGTAAAGCTTGGCTTGTAACATCCAGAGAGCAGCTTTATCCACTCGCCCATATTCCGCTTGGCGAGGCTCCGACAAAATAGATTCTATTTCAGAAAGTTCGGTGTCGATGAAATTAAATAATTCTTGTGGAGTTGCCTGTACCGGAAGATCACTTGAGATGGTGGTTACCAAAGGAATGTTTCTAAACAAATCCAATGCATGCCAATAAGCCAAGGCTCTCAAATAACGAGCTTCGGCACGATACAAGGCTATTTCAGTATGATCGGCTTCAGGGATTCCATTGGCTGCTAATCGTTCTTCACTTGATTGCTTTAGGAAATCATTTGCAGTCGAAACAATAAAGGCGATCCGATAATACAATACTCTTACAAATTGATTTTCGGAAGACCAGGCATGATCGTGCATGTCCCGAATTCCAGCATCCGTCCAACCGATAACGGCCTCGTCTGTTGTGATTTCTTGTGCCTTCCAATAAACTCGAATGTAGGAAGTAAAACCTTCGTCATTGACAATAGAAATATCTGCATCTCCGTTTGGACCATCTTGTCCTGTGAGGGAGTAACTTCCGTAAACCTTAGCAAGGTAGGATCGATAAGCATCTTTACTATTGAAAATTTCGAACTCCGTAGAAGCATCTTCCGGTAAGACCTCTAAATCAGTACAACCCGTTATAGCTAAAAAGGCTAAGCTTATAAAAAAGATATATTTTTTCATTTTTGAATAATTTTAAAAGTTAGCATTTAGACCAAAGGTGTATCGTCGAGATACCGGGTAAATATTGTTATCTATGCCGCCATGAAATTGAGGCAACTCCGGATCAAGTCCTGAATAGTTGCTAAAAGTGACCACGTTTTGAACCGTTAGATAGAGGCGAAAAGATTCGAAAATCTTATGAGGTTTGAAGTTGTAACCTAATGTTATGTTGTCTAGCTTTACAAAGTTTGCATTCTCAATGTATATATCAGATTTAAGTTGGCGCTCCGTAAAGTCATTAACAAATGCTGATTCGTGAATGTTGTTGGTTACCCGGTCATCTAATCGTTGGTAATAACCAGTACTTGAAGCCACATTGTTATAAATATAGTTGCCAACGCTTGCGCGAAAAGTAGCTGCGAGGTCGAATTTCTTATATCGTGTGGTTGAGGTCAAACCAAAAATAAAATCAGGAGATGCTTTTTCGGTGATGACCAAATCATTTTCATTTATAATCCCGTCACTATTTATATCTTCATAGATATCTAACAAATCGCTTACGCCGTCGCTATTATGATCTTGATTGTCAGGTAATGGTTTTCCATTTTGCATAATGTGGCGGTAAGTTCGGAACGATTCCACACTCTCGCCAACTTTAAGTACGCGAATCGTTTGACCAACATCTCCTGAGATACCTCCAGTTTCATATCCTGGGAAATCCGGAGAATTCGAATTATCTAGTTTGGTGATTTCATTTTTATTATAAGAGGTATTGAAATTCAAATTCCAACCCCAATTCGTTCTATCCAGGATAACCCCATTCAGTTCCAGTTCGACTCCTCTGTTTTCCATCTCTCCGATATTGGTCACAATTCGATCGCTTATATTGGTGAAAGCACCAGCTGCTACTCTAAACAATAAATCATTGGTATATTTTCTATAGACGTCAATAGCTCCACTTAGTCTGTTATCAGCAAAACCAAAATCAAGGCCTACATTCGTAGAACTTGTTTCTTCCCACTTGATGGAAGGGTCTACTCCTATTCCCCGTAAAGTGTTGACAAATTCGTCCCCAAATTGATAAGCGGCATCGCCTGTTCCATAACTATAAAAAGTGGTGAACAAGTAATCGGGAATTCCCTCATTTCCAGTTATGCCCCAACTTACGCGCAGTTTTAAATTGGAAAGTTTATCATCCCAACCATCAGCAAAAGGCTCTTCCATTATACGCCAGCCAAAAGCTGCAGCAGGAAAAAGTCCCCATTTGTTGGCATCTCCGAATCTGGAAGAACCATCGCGACGTAAGGATAAGGTCAATAGGTATCTATCTTTAGTAACAAAAATAGCTCGTCCAAAAAAGGAAATCAAACGATTGTGGAGTAAAGAAGAATCTTGTTTTATGTTTGTTGTGTAATTCCAGATATTATCCGTTTGCTTCAAAGTATCTCCCTGGATCCATCTGTTTTCTCGATCAACGTCCTGCCAGGAGTGTCCTAAAGTTACCGTCATGGATGTGGCGAGTCGATTTGATTTTCTTTTATAAGTTCCAAAGGTTTCTATAAGGCTAGAGTAATTTCTCAATTCTTCATTGAATAGGAAACCACCGCTTGTAAAGTTACCACCGTCTTTTAATAAAGGATCTCTGAAGATTTGTTTTTCTCCTTTGGTGTAATCATAACTCAAGCTAGACTTGATAGACAAGCCCTCTAAGAACGGCAGTTCATAATTCAACGTCAAGTTATTCAGTGAACGAGTTGATGTTCCATGTTCGTCAGTCGATAAGAGTGTAGAAACGGGATTGTTGGCTGCGAGTGCATCATCCCATTGGAAATAACCACCATATTCTGAATCAGGATCTAGTACAGGGCGGGTAGGATCAAATCCCAAGGCAGTTCCCATCACATTAGGGGCGAACTGATCTTTGGAAAAACCTGTTTTTGATTTGAGGCTAATGGTCAATTTATCGTTGAGCAATTTACCAGTCAAGTTGGCGGCAATACTGGTATTTCGATTGGCCGAAGTTTTCAGAATACCGTCGTTGTTTTGGAAACCACCAGAGAATAAGTATCTAAAAGATTTTGTACCTCCGGATAAAGAAAGATTGTGTTCTGTACTAGTTGCTCGGTCTGTTATTTCATTGACCCAGTCTGTATCAGTTTCGCCTAGGAATTCAAATTCTTGTGGCGCTTTTGCGCTAATGGCATTTCTAAAATTAGCAGTACTAAGCATTGCCGGACGACCGCTAAAGGTGGAGATACTTGCATTTCCGTTGTAGCTGATTTTTAGTTTTCCGCTCTGCCCTGATTTTGTAGTAATGATGATAACACCGTTTGCACCACGCGAACCATATATAGCTGCTGCGGAGGCATCTTTTAGCACAGTGATACTTTCCACATCTGCGGTGTTTATAAAATTCAATGGATTTCGTCCACTTGCATTACCTCTGTTATCAACGGGCACGCCATCAATAACAATAAGTGGGCTATTCCCAGCATCTAGACCTGCACCTCCACGAAGGCGAATTCGATTCGCTCCTCCAGGTTCACCATTGCTGCTAATTTGTAAGCCGGCCACTTTTCCTGTGAGTAAATTTTCAGGAGAGGAATTGACTCCTTTGTTGAATTTTTTTACATCTATTTTAGAAACCACTCCAGTCAAATCTTCCTTACGAACGCTACCATAGCCAATGACAACAACGGCATCCATTAGTTCGCTAGCAACTTTCATCGCAATGTCAACTTGCTTATTATCGCTTAGTAAAAAATATTGAGTGGAGTAACCGGTATAGGAAAAAACCAAGCTATCGCCTTTTTGAGCTGAGATGGTGTAATTCCCGCTAATATCCGAAACGGCTCCTATTTGATTCGGTCCTGAAACCAAGATATTGACTCCAATAAGTTCCTCGCCTGTTTCGGCATCTGTTACTTTACCCGTCGCCTGCGCAAACAGATTGAGGCTACTTAAGAAGAGTAAGGAGAACAACAAGGCAGTTATGATTTTTTGCCCTTTTAGGTAAGATCTAAATTTTATTTTCATAAGTATTTCGTTTGAAAGCAAAAAAAATGAGCCATCTAATAGTAAAGAGTGCACGTATACGTGCGCATATTACTACTAGTGAGATGGCTCATCTTTTCTATCTAATGTCAATGGTGCTATAAATCATGATATAGCTAGACAAAAATGATTTCTATCTATTGCAAATCAGCTGTAGCAGAATAAACTTCTCCGTTAAAGGAAAGTGTTAATTTATAATTACCAGCAGCCGTCATTGTTAGGTTATCACCATCAACTTCTAGAAAGCTAAGACCACCACCTAAGTTTAGGTCCCAAGCACCACCTGCGCGGATTTTCCATCCATCCGTTGTGAAGTCACCTGTTGCTACATAAGTCGTAATTCCAGTAGTGGCATCCATGCTTTCTAAAGTCATTACGCTATCATCATCCCAATTAGCACTTGGAGAACCATCACCAATAAGCCCCCATCCACCAAGATCCATTGTGCCGGTCCAGGTTACACCTTCATCAGCAGTAGAAATAGTTACGTAATAGGTACCAGCTCCAGGAGTAGCAATGTTGGCCCCGCTTTGAGTAAGTGCATCAATAGTTCCTCCTACATCAAATGCCCAATCGTCATTTGTTCTGAATTTGAATTCACCAACATCAGTCAAGCTAACAACACCATACCAGGTGTGTACGCCAGCATCTTCTTTGTGAAACATGTTTTGGTCAGAATCCCAACCACTTGTAGTGGCATCACCGATGATACCAAACTGGTAATCATTTGGATTGAAAGTAATTACTGGAGCATCACCTGTACGATCCAACGTTAACTTAAATCCATCTTGTGGCGTCCAATCAACCGTTACAGTATATGCACCATCTTCTGTTTGCTCGATGTTCGGAGCGTCGTTACCATTTTTTAAATCATCAACTGTACCACCAAAGTTGGTGTAGAATTGATAACCATTGGCAGCGTCAGCCAAACTACCGTTCGGATCTATTTTTCTAGCGATACTCCAACGACAGTTAAAACGAACTTTAAATTGTCCGCTTCTTAAAATGACCTCCGTTGCAGACCAAGAGCCACCAGTAGCGTCTACACTACCAGCCAAAGGAGTATCATTATCCCATGCGCCTTCGGTTGCATTACCAATCAAAGCAGGAGCATCGATTTTATATAGCACTAACTCGCTGGTCATTTGATCATGTGTTACTCGATATAGGCCGCTCGTTGCTACGTTGAAAGCAGCACCACCTGAAGAGGTAGTTACAAGGGTATAGTCATTAAATGCACAAATAGAACCATCATCGGTTATAGTTGTGGGAGTTCCTCCAAGAGTATCAGTTGCAACTTTACTAGTAACTTGAATTATACTGTAATCACCTGCCTCTAAGTGCATGTAACCTCCTACAAAACCAGAACGATCCTGAGACAAAAAGCTTTCTGCTTCAACGGTCTCTGTGCTTAACTTCGCGGAAGAAGCAGGGTTGGCCCCCGTTAAGGCTAAATACAATCCGTCTCCAACATTAATATCACCATCTCCGGTATCAATAACGATGTCGTCGTCGCTACCACAAGAAGTAAACAATAATGCTCCTGAAACCAAGAGTAAACTGAGTAATTTAATCCAATTATTTTTCATGTTTGAAATAATTTTGTTATATAAATAATTAATAAGATAAGTCTAATGTAGTATCTGTAATTCTACTTGCACAATAGCGCTGGAATTATAAAAAATCATTTTAAGCCTAAGGTTGATTTACATCAACAAGGCTTTATTTTTTAAGATAGTTAGTAAATTGCGAGTAGAAAACGTTTAATTTTTCATAATTAATGCTTTTGCAATTTCAAAACAAAGTTAAGCCCCCGAAACAGCAGCATCTAATTTTTTTTTATCAAAACATTTGCATATTTTACCTTTTTACGAAAAAATGTGATTTTTGGGTAAAAAAAACAAAGTATGCGTCCACAATTAGAAACAGTACATTTTCTTCCAGCTTCTCCCTCTATCAAATATTTTGCTTACAAGAATCCAGACTTAAAACCCTATTGGCATCATCACCCTGAGGTTGAGATTTCGTATATGATCAAAGGGAAAGGATTACGTTATGTAGGAGATGCGATTCAGTCGTTTGAGGAAGGAGAGTTACTTTTGTTGGGGGAGAGTTTGCCCCATGATAGTATTTCTAAGAACGAAGGCCCGGAAGATTACAAAGAGGTTTTGGTCCTTCAATTTTCTAAAAATATTTTCCAATCCTTTCCAGAGTGCAAACCTTTGTCTCAATTATGCGAAGATGCCCAATATGGTTTTTCTTACAACAATCCAAGTTCTGCGTTGGTGAAGAAAATCGTATCGTTAGGTGAACTAAAGCCGCTCCAAAAATTAATTAGTTTGCTGGGAATATTGAATTTGATGGATGCCGATAAGAATAGAAAAACGTTATCGAGTATTTCGTTTGCACAAAATCCGATGCACGGAAAATTTCAAAATAAAACGGCACTGGTCACTCAATACATACTCAATCATTTGGACAAGCCCTTGTCCTTAAATCAAATTGCCACCTTTAGTGGGATGACACCTAATTCATTTTGTCGTTGGTTTAAAAAATCTAATCGTAGTAATTTTATCACTTACCTCAATACGGCGCGTATTGAGCGTGCCTGCCAATATTTAGTCGAAACAGATTGGAAGTCATCAGAGATTGCTTATAAAACGGGCTTTGAGAATATCAGCCATTTTAATCGAATTTTTAAAAAAGTAAAACAACAGTCCCCTAGTAGCTATAGGAAAAGTATCATCTATTAAATGGTATCTATTATCTTGTATTCTACCGAGGTGACCTTAGATAATAAATTTTTATGAAAAAGTTATACTCCGTTCTGCTTTGCTCCCTTTTTCTAATTTTTAGTGTTAGTGCACAAAAAAGCATTGACCGAATTGAGCCGCCTAATTGGTGGGTTGGCATGCAAGTCACCGAACTACAATTGTTGGTACATGGTGAAGACATTGGTGCATGGGAACCCAGGATTCCTTATGATGGCATCCGTGTTCAACAAGTGATTCGAGTTGAAAACGCTAATTACTTATTCATCGATTTACAATTGGATAAATCCGTAAAAGCAGGCACTTTCGATATTGTTTTTTATAAAAATAAAAAGGAAGTGGAACGTCATCCTTATACTTTGTCAGAAAGAAAAAAAGATGCGCCACAACAAAAAGGATTTGATACTTCAGATGTGCTCTATCTCATTACACCAGATCGATTCGCCAACGGCGACCCAGGTAATGATGAACTGGCAACTTTAAAAGAAGGCAAAAATAGAAGTTTCAAAGGCGGTCGACATGGTGGAGATATTCAAGGGATTATCAATCAATTGGATTATATCAAAGAAATGGGTTTCACCTCAATTTGGCTCAACCCCCTTTTGGAAAATGACATGAAGGAATATTCTTATCATGGTTATTCAACTACAGATTTCTATAAAGTCGATCCTCGTTTTGGTAGCAATCAATTGTATCAACAACTCGCCACTGAAGCCGGTAAAAAGGGGATTAAGGTCATCATGGATATGATTGTCAACCATTGTGGTTTATATCATTGGTGGATGGGAGATTTACCAACAGCTGACTGGGTTAACCAGTGGGAAAATTACACGGGAACCAATCATCGAAAAACTCTTTTGCAAGATCCTTATGCTTCTGAACTTGATAAAAAAATATTCACAGATGGTTGGTTTGTCCCGACCATGCCTGATCTCAATCAACGTAATCCATTGATGGCAAATTATCTGACTCAAAACGCGATTTGGTGGATTGAATACCTCGGTTTGGCCGGAATCCGTATGGACACTTATCCTTATCCTGATATGGATTATATGACGGAATGGACCCGTCGCGTCATGGAGGAATATCCAAATTTCAATGTGGTCGGTGAAGAGTGGTATCTGACTCCTTCTACTGTTGCTTATTGGCAAGCGGGTAAGGAAAACCCTAATGGCTACATTTCGTATTTGCCGGGTCTGATGGATTTTCCGGTGCAAGACGCTCTGGTAAAAGCAATCAAAGAAGAAGACGGTTGGGGCACCGGATGGATTAAATTGTATGAAACCATTGCTCAGGATTTTTTGTATGCTGATCCCTATCGTTTGGTTATTTTTCCTGACAATCATGACATGAGTCGCATATTCACGCAGTTAGACGAAAGCTATGCTGATTTCCAATTGGCCATGGCCTTTTTTATGACGACGCGTGGTATTCCTCAATTGTATTATGGCACTGAAATATTAATGACCAATCCTGGTACAACTGATCACGGCATTATTCGTAGTGATTTTCCTGGTGGGTGGGAAGGAGATGAGGTAGACCCTACAACGGGTAAGGGTTTGACCAAGCAACAATTAAAAGGGCAATCTTTTTTAAGAAAATTAATGCAATGGCGGAATCAAACACCGGCGATTCATTCTGGAAAACTGAAGCATTTTGCACCAGTAGATGGGGTTTATGTTTATTTCCGATACGATGAAAATGGGCTATATATGATTATTTTAAATAAGAACAAAGCGCCTTATGATTTGGACTTAAATCGATTTGGTGAACTACTAGAAGATAGCAGTAAAGGGACTGATGTTTTGAATAATAGTGTCTTCGATTTTTCTATAGGGCGAATTAGCTTACCTACCCATTTACCTTTAATATTGAAAATAGAGTAATGGGGGCTTTTGTTTTTGGGATTAAACTTATTCGCGGTTGCTGTCACGGCCTCCGCGAATAAGTTTAATACAACTGGAGCAACTTATTGAGATAGATTATTGGGTCACGGCAGTATTTAAAACCCTTTCTGAATTAGAATGTTTTAGAGCTAATTTTTCAATAGCCCAGCACTAATTTTTTTAATAAAATCAATTGTAGTCTCCCTCGAAGCCACTTGTAGTTTTTTGAATTAAACTATCTTTTTTGTAAATAGCAATATTAACCGCAATCAGTTCTTCATTGGTATGTTTATCATTTACGATACCCTTGAATAACTGTCTGACCAATCAAGCCACAGCAAAACACAAAACCAGTTACCAATGTTAAAATCTGTTTCATAATCCCAATATTTTCGAGTGAGTAAAAAGCCCAACGCCCTTTACAAAGTACTAGAATAATAAGGAGATACGGAATAGAGAAATAGCAAGCAAGTAAGCTGATTGGCTGGATACCTGTTTTGCTGTTTGAACGCAAGCTTAGGGTTAAATGTAAAAAGCTGGTTTCTTTCGCACTTAGAGACACTGTTGATTAAAGATTCTCGACAACGAAAGGGGCCCTATTTAAAACTGTTCAAACCCTCTATCTCCAAACACCCATTAAACCCCTGAAAGTCAGCCAAAGCCTTCTTTAAAATCGGAAACAACTTTTCCTTATTTTTCACCTGCCCTTCCTCCCAAACCAAATTCTTAACCACCAGCACCTCCGCCTTCCGATCCACCTTCAAATCGATCTGCCCCACAAAGTCCGTCCCAAACAATAAAGGCAAACTGAAATATCCCACCTTGCGTTTTGCTGCCGTGACATAACATTCCAATGTATACTCAAAATCAAAAAGCTCCCGCATCCTTTTTCGCTGAATGACGAGGTTGTCAAAAGGAGAAAGAATCTTCATTTGCTTTTTACTTCGACTCGTTTCGAAGGCAGCTAAGTCTTTTTGTATCGCATAATAAGTTGATGTTTCCAATCCTTTTATGGAGACTTCCGTCAACACCTTCTCTTCTACCAATTCATTTATTAATTGTTCTAAATTACTTTTCGGAATGGTAATCAAATGTCCAACTTCGCGAGATTTCATTAAGCCATTGGCCTTGAGGTCCCTTAAGATGAGGTGTTTGTAATACTCTTGTTCAGAAGGTAGCCGCGTATCCACATGATCTGGCAAAATTCGTTCCTTCAGGTCGAATACCTTTTGAAATCCTTTCCTTCCAGTTACCATCAATTCCCCTTCCATAAATAATTGCCGCAAAGCCTGATTGACCGGGTGGCCGCCCCAGGCATGATGATAAGAAAGGCTTTTGTCTTTTTTGAAATCCCTACCCATTTTTGGACCTTCTGCCTTTACCTGATCATAGGCCCATTTCATCCATTTCTTATCTCGCTTTCGCCAATGCCCTTTTCCAGCTTTTATTTTTTCCATATGAAACAAGCTAAAACGAAAGTCTTTCATTGGTAAGTAACTCGCGGCATGTGCCCAGTATTCAAAAACATGCCGTTGTTGTTCAATATTTTCTAACAATTCAGGCACGTAATCAGAGACTCTGGTCGAAAGCACATGATGATGCGCCCTCGCGATGACAGAGATGGTATCGATTTGAATATATCCGAGATGCTCGACTACCTTTCGGGTTCCTTTTTCTCCGGAATAGTTTTCTTTACCAGAAAGTAATTGGTTGGAGACGATAAAAGATCGAGCTTGTTTTAAGGAGAGTGTTGGGTTTTTTTTCAAAATCTAGAAGGAGTTAGGTGTAGTAACTAGGCAATACTGCTTGACAAAAGAGCAACTTTTATCCATTTTTTATTCCAAGAAAGGACGCTGTTCAAATATTATTACTCGCTTAATCTACCTCTTTTTTGTATAGATAAAGCGAGTAATAGAGATGGCTTTTCTATTTCCTGCCTTGGGCCTACTTCAAAATCGTCACATTCCCCTTGTCCACAAACTGCTCCCCGCCAATACAATCCACCTCCAGATAATAACCAAAGACATCCGGCGCCAAGCGTCTACCTTTGAAACTCCCATCCCAAAAACCATCAATCTCAAAAGTCTCAAAAACCTTTTCGCCCCAGCGATTGAAAATCATTAAATGCAATCGTTCAATGCTATTGCCAAAAACGCGGAGTTCATCATTTTCATTGTCCCCGTTCGGTGTGAAAGCATTTGGCATAAATATATGCGGTGGTAAACAAATAGGAGTTGTCGTTCTGGTTTGTATTGTAAACTCATTGTTACAGCCGATACTGTCTGTTAGTATAACCATATATTCGGTGTCCACTAAAGGACTAGCTAAAGGATTATTACAGTCATCACAACTCAGGCCCTCTGAAGGCGACCAACTATAGTTGTAGTAATCAGGGAATGGCCCCAGCGCAACGGTATCTCCCAGCTCAACGGTGATTTCTGAAAGAATGGTTATCACCGGATTTGCCCGAACATCAAGTGTAAGACAATGTGTACTGTCACAACCCGCAAAAGTAGATATTGTATTGCAATACGTTCCAGCGGTATTATAAGTAATGCCATCAACGGTTATGCTTTGCCCTTCACAAATGACCAGCGCTTCGTCCGTATTGATCTCCACACTTTCTTCTATGGCAATACAGTGAATACTATCACAACCTGTAAACTGACTAATCATAGTATCACAATAAACTCCTGGCGTTGAAATCAATTGGCCAAAAACCAGAATGGTATCTCCTTCACAAAGAGACCTATCTTCATCTGTCGCAGATCCGCTTAGTAAATTAACGGAAACCGAAACAGTAGAAGAACAACCTATCGCATCACTTCCTATCAGTGTATAGGTGGTTGAAACTTCCGGAGAGGCATATGGCTCCGGGCAATTTGTACAGCTCAGACCTTGAGCAGGCGACCAGGAGAAATTCAAGGCACCGTTAAAGTTTAGTAATACAGAATCACCAAAGCAAAGAGAAGTACTTGTTTCTCCAACCAATGTTGGGGCCGCTCCAAAATCAACCAAAATTTGATCGGTAGCCTGACAGCCGTCGGCATTGGTAACGGTTACACTATAAGTTGTAGCCATATTGTTGATGATCGTAGGAGTTGGACTGTTTGGATCATCTAAGAAGTCAGCAGGGGCCCATTGGTAATTATATCCAGCATCAAAAAAGGCTTGCAATTGAACGATACTGCTTTCGCAAAATAAGGTGTCGTTTCCTGCAAAGGCAATCGGGGGTTCTACAATCGTTACCTGAATACTATCGGTGCCATTGCAACCAAAGTCATCCGTTAATTGAACGCTGTACACCGCATCCGATGTTGGCGAAACCAATTGAGTGGAATTTAATGGATTAATGATTCCAGGTCCTGTCCAAAAGTAACTGGCAGCATCGGTGGCTTGCAATAAAACTGTATCACCAAAACAAAGGCTTGCGCTACTGCTGTTGATACTTGGTTGTGGTTGTAAAACCAACGTGAAATTGTAAGCGGTAACACAACCTTCTCCGTCATCTTCGGTAAGTATATAAGTATTCGTAATAGTATTGTTGGACGTATTCGTTAAATCTATTTCTGTTGTTGGGCATTCGTCGCAAGTTATTCCCGTTGCTGGTGTCCACTGGTAAACTGCACCTGGATTACCAGGAATTCCAATGGCTTGACTTTCGCCAGAACATAAAGAAACGTCGTCCGGAATAATATAGTTTATTGTACTGTTCAGAATTTGTTCATCCCCGTTACAGGCACAATGCTTTGCTTCATCTAGAACTGCAATAAGATCGCAGGCCTGGCCGATAGATGTGGTGAAACTACCAGAAAGTGTGATGTCACCTCCGTTAGGAATTGTATTGTTATAGTTATCACTAAAAACAAAAATATCACCAGGCGTCCAGGAGCCAGAGTTGTCTGTGTCCTGATAGAAGTCAAGAATAATTGGGGCTTGAGAAAGGAAACCATCATTACCAACAAGAATGTTAAAGTCAATGATTTCGTTGGCGCCAAAGGGCGTGACGGTTATTTCAAGATCACTGAGGTCGTAAGCCGCCCGATCTATGTTTAGTTGTAAAATATTACTGCCTGTTTCAATAAGAATATCACAGACGGAATTGTCTAGCGCACAAAGCGCAGAGGCAGGGCCGACTGTTTGAAGTAAGGCGAGCTGAGGGCCACAGTCTAAGGCGGAAAAACCAGCAATCATAAATTGAAAGGCAATGGCTGTTCCCGGATTAATACCAGGTATCAATGGCCATTTTAAAATGTGCAAATTGTTATTGATCGAAACATTCGGTTCTTGAATACTGGCATTTGTATTTCCGCTAATAGAATTAGAAACATAACTGATACCCGAAGGTAAAGTGATAAAAATACTATCGCCGTTTAATGTAATTTCGTCAGCAGTAATATTAACTTCCATTGAAATACTATCCTGGCAACTTATAGGTTGATCACTACTCAGCGCACTGATAGAAGAATTATAAGGAGGGGGTAAACCATTTAAAAGAATTGGATCTGCAGCCTCTGCCAGCGTATTGGTTGGAATACCGCAAACTTGCTCTGCATTAGCAAACAGAATAGGGTAAGAACCTGCAATGAAATCACAATCAGTAAAGAGCTTGAATCGAATTTGGAAAGCATGATCCGGAGTGAAAATGAAACCGGGCAGGCCGTTTTGACCAATGCTATCCTGTAGAAATGATACATCCCAAAGGAATGTACCGGTACCTGTATCTACGGGGTCCGCCACCGATGAGAAAGGACCATCAACAGGATAGGCAATTTCACTGGAGCCAGGAATAATGTAAGCACCAGGAGGGAGTTGTATTTCTATTGTTGGGTTGTAAGCCGCTCCCAGATTGGCATTGAAAACATTAACCGTATAATAATCGATAGTATCGCAAAGGAAGTGCGGCCCATTTGGGCTTTCCAAGGATTGCTCTAAGGCAGCAGGAGGCGAAGTAACTGTAAAAAAAGAAACTTTGTCGCTGCAGGCAGTTGTAATCGGATTGTTGTACGCTTCGCAATTCCAACCGTAATGAAGTTCTATTAATTCCTCAACACAACTACTATTAGTGGCTGTTAGATGTAGGTCAATGCCAGTGAGGGTGTCCAGTATTCCCAGTTGAAAAATGCCATTGATCTGTAGAAAGAAGGTTCCTGTATTTGCATCAGTCAGTTGAAAGTCAGTGATCAAGCCGCTGGTAGAGAAAGGCTGAACCCATACATTTTGAGCGGCACCACTCATAAAGGAGGCAACGGTAACCATATTGTTAAATAGAGAAAAGTCCCATTCGGCCTGATCGTCATAGCTGGTATTGTTGAAAAAAGTAGCATCTAAACCTATATTGGGATTTAACATTCTTAAAGAAGCAGGTTTGATGCTTGTCGTATCAATGATTAATGGAAATATCAAATTCGGGGCCGGTTCGATACGCGCATGAATGACTAATGGATGCGAACCTGAAATAGTACAATTGGCCAAAAAGCGATTTTGAATCAGCATGGAAAAACCCTCATCCAGTTCTGGTGTTTGGTAAGGCAGTAGATCGTATTGATAAGTTGTATTATTATTGGATGGGAAGAGTGGCACATTGGCAAAGAGTGGGATGTCTTCCTGTAAGTTCATCGCAGTCAATTTTGATTCTACGATGGAAAAACCAATTGGTAATTCAAGTTGCCAATCCGTCAGTTGACCTAAAGAACGATGCTCATAAGGAAAGAAATTTTCCTCACCTAGCAGGAAAGAAAATAAGGTACCACCTACAAAAGTGCTAGTATCACAAGCGGGAATAGCATGAATACCTGAAACGATATTGTATCGGTAACCTGACAACCTCATAGGTATCTGATCACAGTCGCATTTGAACCAGTCCTCAGTAGGTTCACTACTGTTTTCGTCAAGCAGATATACTTCAGGTATGATATTCAAATTAGCAATTGGAGGGACAGAGCTGCCAAAAGCCGGAATCAAGTTGTGAATGATTCTGAACTGTTGTTTAAATAAAATAGAATCGCCTACTTCATATTCAAAGTCAAGAGGAATATCACTGCCATTGCCCGAAAGCACATCGGGGCTGATGTCAAATTGAAAGCTAAACGCGGTCCCCATATCTGCCGTATTTATAGTCAGGGGCGTACTTACACTACAGTCGTGATAGGTGCTAGTGCTATTGTCATAAATAATGAGTTCTTGGCTGATAGGTAGAATTCCTCCTTCCATAAAGAGGGCCAGATTAAGGGCTGATAACCCAATGGCGTCCAATTTTACAAGTAATTGTCCGGCAGGAAAACTATAACCCGCTTCGTCAATTCTAACAATACTATTCACATCCACCTGAACGGTATCGCCAGCAATAAGTCGATCCCGACTAATCAAGTTAAGATCAATGGCCCCGTTGGGATCTGCAAGTCGGTCGTCATTGTTATCCGGTAATCCATAGTTCGTTCGGAATGTGGTATAAATATATTCTGCATATCCGGGGATGAATTCCTCACATAAAGGTGGGTTACATTCAATGGCAATGGGTTCAGATGCGCAGGTGTTCAGGTTGCAGGCTGCAGGACAATTTTCTTCCAATTGCAAAGAACCAATCACATTGATCGACAGCCCAAGAGGGGCATCGTCTCCGCAATAATCGGTACAGCTGCTAATGATGGTATCTTTGCAGAGCAACTCTTCACAAATATCAGCACAGATCAATTCTACATCGAAAAATAAGGAAAGAGAATCGCTGGAAAATGGCGGGCTGTAGGTAGCCGTAATATAGGTAATGGTGTCTGTAATGTTTATGTTAGTACTACCTGGAGATTGACCATCTAGAATGATTTCATTATCGGGCGGCCAGTTCATACCACAGGGCAATTCAAAAGTGATAGTCAGCTCTTCGGCATCGTTTAATAAGTAATCTGAAAGCATTATATACTGGAATGTATTGACGCTGCCATCTAAAAGGGGATCGGTGCCAGGGCCGACCACTTCGCTAATGAATGATGGCCCCTCGTTTTGGTAGATTCCCTCTCCTGATATTTTTGGGACCGGAGGGCAAATGCTAAAATAAGTATATTCAAAATTCCAGGTACTGTTTCTAAAACGGCTACAATCTAAAGCGCAGGCGTAAACATCCCAGTAAATGGTAATGCTTTCTCCAACGGCTAATATTGGAATGGTGAATTCAGAATCCTTGTTGACATCAGCACTAATATTACATGCTGATTCATAAACCTGAGCCGTATCGGCTATAATGTCTGGGACAGGAGTAACAAAACCACTGGAGTCTATCGTAAAACTAGTAGGATCCATGCCGGCGAAAATATTAAGTTCGCTTAAGTGTATTTCGATACTGGTGGCGGCGGCAGTGCTATTGTTGCTTATGGTTAAACCATGTTGAATGGGCTCTCCGGTGCAATAGCATTCCGGAATGCTGTCGGCAAAAGGAGTGAACGTAAGCTCTGGTTCCAGATAAGCCAACTCAATACCAATATAAGCTTCAAAGGGGGTAGTCGTTTGGCAAACAGTACTATTACAACCCCATACGGCATCAATGTTAGAAGTGGTGCTAGAGAGTGGTTGACCGCAACTGGTAATAAAAATTTCTTCCACAACGGTAATGGTCTCGTCCAGCTCAAATAAATTATCGCCATCTCCTATTGTAGCAAAATCACCTCCATCAAGTAGGAGCTCGAATAGGTTGTCCTGAGTAGATATGTCGGCCCCTGAAATACTTGAGATCTCAATGCCTCCTTCATGCTCGTCTCGAAAAGTAAAAGACTGAAGCGCTCCCAATCGAGTATTGGTAATATGGAAGCTGCGGAAAAGAACATCTCCCTGTGTTCCGTACTGTATAGTGGAGCCAGTGTTGGCCAGAATAAGCAAGGGCGTTTCAATATTGTAAGGAGTTGTTAGTACATTATTACTGCCGCCATCATAATTTACAAGTATACTGTTGGAAAAAAGTTGCATGGCGTTAATCGCATCAACAAGGCTACAATCTGCGGAAGCGAAGAGCGTAATGCTTTGTACTAGTGAAGGCGCAAGATTAGGAATCGAAAAAACAGGAGCGTTCAGATTGGAAAGATCGGAATCTGTAGCATTGGTCACCGTGCCGGCATTATAAAACACACCAGCAGGGAACTGAACCGTAAGTAAAATGTTGCTGACCTCAATGCTAGAGGAGTTCGTCAAAGAAACCTGAAAAGAAGCAGAATCACAAACGACAAGAGCACCCAGACCCGAAGGGTTTTCAAAAGAAATGGACAAGTTCTGTGCGAATGTGAGGGATAAGTAATTTATCAATATGACGAGTACGATTAGAATTTTCCGACTCATAGCTTTAGTTTGTTGGTTTGTAGATTTTAGAAAATCTGTTCTAAAATTAAGAAAATCAAATCTATTTTAATAATATTGAAGGCTTTTAGTGGTTCTAAGTAACAACAAAAAATTAAATTCCGATTTGGAAACGATTATGTAAATCAAAAAGACCAAAGGGAGAGTGATTTATATAATCGTTTCCACCAAAGAAATCGGGAAATTATTTTTTGTGTAATACTAAGTGAATTCATTTGGTCAAATGAATTTAATCTTACCGCAAAGGTTCACAACGTTAACTTTCTGAAAAATACCTTTTCTAGTAATAAATAAACACATAAAGAATATGAATAAGCAAGTAATTTTAGACAAACGCCCTATCGGAATGCCAGATGCAGACACTTGGAGATTGGAGGACAATCCAATACAGGAACTGAAGGATGGCGAAATATTGATTAAACAATATTACATCTCTCTAGACCCCGCCATGCGTGGCTGGATGAATGAAACCAAATCATACATTCCTCCGGTGGCCCTCAATGATGTCATGCGTGCGGGTACTGTTGGAGAAATAGTAAAAGTAAACAACCACCCAACCTATGAAGTGGGTGATTATGTGACAGGCTGGGGAGGTGTACAGCAATACACCGTAAGTGACGGAAAGCAATATTATAAAGTGGACCCTCGTCTAGCGCCGCTACCTTCTTATATCGCAGCCTTAGGAATGCCCGGAATGACCGCTTACTTTGGGATACTTGAAGTGGGTAAAATAAAAGAAGGAGATCGTGTTTTAGTATCGGGGGCAGCAGGAGCCGTTGGTTCAGTGGTTGGACAAATAGCAAAGATCAAAGGTTGTACTGTAGTTGGTATTGCAGGAGGGCCAGAGAAATGTAAGTATCTTGTTGAAGAACTGGGATTTGATGCAGCGATTGATTATAAATCGGAGAATATAAAAGTAGCCATCAAGGAAAAATGTCCAAAAGGAATTGATGTTTATTTTGATAACGTTGGGGGAGAAATTCTGGACGCGGCTTTGAGTTGTTTGCGGATGCATGCACGGATTGTAATCTGTGGTGCTATTTCTCAATATAACAATACTACTCCGGTTAAAGGCCCTTCTAATTATCTTTCTTTATTGGTCAATAGAGCGACGATGCAAGGTATGGTGGTCATGGATTATGCAAAGGATTATGGCACCGCTGCGCGGGAAATGGGTGGCTGGATGGCACAAGGGAAATTGAAAAGTCGGGAGGATATCTATGAGGGGATTGAGAACTTTTATCCGACTTTTACGAGGTTGTTTAGTGGAGATAAGAAGGGGAAGTTGATGTTGAAGGTTTTGGAATAAGGGAGAAAGGGTAACCGCTACGGCGCTACGAAATGGAATGGCAAAATGTTATGACGTAGAAGCATTGTTTGAAGCTGGGCTCAATAACCTGAAATACGTATGATATGCACCCTTAGAGATATGACAAATCTGGAGGATTTGCCATATCTCCAAGGAGGAACACCAACCCTGCATATCATACGTATTAAGCGCAAAAAAGAGGCATACTAGTTAAAGAAAAAATTAAACCCAATTACATAAAGACTGGCTGAATGGAGATTCAAATTATATACTGTCATCCAAGTAAAAAATACTAATGTATGTTCTATCGAACACCAAACAACCGGTCACCGAAGATTTAACAACCAAATTCAACAACAAAACCCACCACCCATGCCATCAACAATAACCACTCCCCCAGAAACACAAATCACCGAAATAACCCGCCTCTTCGCCCTCCAGCAAAAGAACCAATTCCAAGTAGGAAATACGACCGTCCGCCAACGAATTGCAAAACTCAAAAACCTACACCAAGTATTCTTAAAATACAGACCTGCGATAAAAGAAGCCCTATACAATGACTTCCGAAAGCATCCCAGCGAAGTGGATCTGACAGAAATTTATCCAGTTACCAGTGAAATCAAGCATGTGAAATCAAGCCTCAGGAAATGGATGAATGAGCAACATGTGGATACGCCATTGGCTATGTTGGGTTCCAGTTCCTACATCAAACACGAACCCAAAGGAGTGGTCTTGATCGTTTCTCCCTGGAACTTCCCTATAAATTTAACAATATGCCCACTGATCTCGGCGATAGCTGCGGGCAACACCGTTATCTTAAAGCCATCGGAGCATACGCCGCATACTTCGGCTTTGATGAAACAAATGATTTCAGAGATTTTTAACGAAAATGAAGTAGCCTTAGTTGAAGGAGGCATTCAAACTTCCTCCGCTTTATTGGAGTTGCCTTTCAACCATATCTTCTTTACTGGAGCGCCCAGTATTGGAAAAATAGTAATGACAGCCGCTGCCAAACATTTGACTTCTGTAACCTTGGAACTCGGAGGGAAATCGCCAACTATTATAGACGAGACCGCTAGTATAGATACTGCCGCGCGAAGAACTGCCTGGGGTAAATTTGTCAATAACGGGCAAATCTGTATCGCACCGGATTATATTTTTGTTCATGAAAGCAAAAAACAAGAATTCCTGGATGCCGTGAAAAAATTCCTTCACGATTTTTACACAGAAAATGCTGCGGAAGAACCTTCTTATGCCCGAATGGTAAACAAGAGGCACTATAAACGTGTTAAAAGCTATGTTGATGATGCGGTGAAGAAGGGAGCGGTTGTAGAGGTCGGAGGTGAATTTGACGAAAGTCAGAACTATATTGCTCCAACAGTAATGACAAAAGTTCCAAAGGATTCAACCTTAATGACAGAGGAAATATTTGGACCCGTGCTGCCCGTTTTTGGCTTTACGAATATAGATGAAGTATTAACAGAAATTAACGCCAAAGAAAAACCATTGGCGCTTTACATTTATAGCCGTAAAAAGAAAAACATCCAACACATTCTTAATAATACGCGAGCGGGTGGGACTTGTATTAACCACACGGGTGTTCACTTTTATAACAATGACCTTCCATTTGGAGGCTCTAATAATAGTGGAATAGGAAAAGGTCATGGCTGGTATGGCTTTCAGGCCTTTTCGAATCCGAGAGGAGTACTAAACCAACATGTACCCAATGCCTTGGATTTATTACTACCTCCTTATAACAACTTCAAGCAACGATTGATTGACTTGACCATTAAATGGTTCTAAAATGAAGCCCGTAGAGAAAGACATAAAAGCATTGTTAGACCTTGAACGAATTGATACCAATATCTTTCGGGGACAGAGTCAGGACATCGGCACAAAGCAGGTCTTTGGCGGACAGGTATTAGGGCAAGCCATTGCTGCAGCACAAATGACTATATCTGATCGTTCGGCACATTCGGTACACGCTTATTTTCTTCGCAAAGGAGATTTCAATGCCCCCATCATTTATGAAGTGGATCATAGTCGGGATGGACGAAGTTTTGCGACTCGAAGAGTGGTCGCGATACAGCATGGCCGACCTATTTTTATTACTTCCGCTTCTTTTCAAATTGAGGAAGAAGGCCTTGATTTTTACGATCCAATGGTACTTCCCGATTTAGAAAAAGGATTTCAGGTGCCGATACCGGAAGGGAATGGTTCCACAAAATATAAGATAGCTCAATACTTCGATGCGCGAATCATTGATCCACAAAATGTAGCGGGTAAAAATCAGTATAAAATTTGGTTGCGCTTACGGGAGCCACTGCCAGAAGGTGCAGACTTGCACAGAAGCGTACTGGCCTATGTTTCTGATTTTGGTTTACTCATTTCTACTTTGATGCCTCATGGTATTAACCTCGGTACTTTGCACAAGGTCAAAGACTTCATACTCGCTTCCATTGATCATGCTATTTGGTTTCACAGGCCTTTTACCGTAAATGAATGGTTCTTTTACGAATGTACACCTGTATCCACCTTCGGCTCCAGAGGAATGGCCAGGGGTTCTTTTTATAACGAGAATGGGGTATTGATGGCTAGCACAGCTCAGGAGGGCTTGATTCGAAAAGTATAGATTCCTTACTTCGGGGTATTTACCTTTTCCAAAAGTAAATGTTTGTTTTTGCTCAATGAACCCTCTTTTTTGCTAAACAAATGACATATAATTAAAAAAAGTGCATATATATATTGTACTTAATGTAAAAATTACACGATTATTTTTTAGTTTAGCAAATGGATTTAATAGATTTGTTTTTTTGGTATTGAAACTGGATAGGCTAAAACCTAATAAAGTTAGCTAACCAAAATTATACGGTTCTTGATTTTAAAGCTAAAGAAAGTGCTATAGGGTAATTCCTAACGGATAATTTTATAGTTCTTCAATCACTAGGTATCTGTGCAAGAATATGAAGCATATTTAATGTTGTTCATTTCTTAAACAGGTACAAACGCACTTTCCTTAAACCGAATTTTCCTACTCACAGGTTCCTTAAACTGATTACGTAACACCAACCTGATAGCACTGATGCTATTCTGAACTATGCCTTAACACCATGTTGGCATAAGGGCGTTTTAATTTAGAGCAAATTCGTAAATAAAACAGGTCGAAATATACTTTTCGATTTTTCATACTATTCCCTCATTTCATTACTCAAAAAAAACATTATGAAGAATTTTTTCTTACTCTTATTTTTTACGCTATCGCTCCCCTCCCTCTGGGCTCAATCCCCCTGCACAGGTAATGTAGCAATAGAGACCTTAGCCAATGGAATGGATTATACCATTACTGTTGGAGCGGGTGGTGCTGTTGATATTTCGGTTACCGTTGTAGACAATCCAGTAGGTTTAGTAGGTTTTCTTGGAGGAGCTGGTAATCCAATATCATTTCCAGACGGTACAGGAACCTTTACCTATAACTTAACTGGTCAGGCTGATCCGTATGTTTTAGATATGTTCTTTAACTGGGCAGCAGGTGGAGCAGGTAATTCCGAAACGGTATCTTGTTCTGCGGGTCCTGCTGGTCCGGAGATATGTACAGGTAATGTGCCCATTGAAACTCTTGCCAATGGAATGGATTATACCATTACTGTTGCTGCGGATGGGACCACTGTTGATGTTTCGGTTACTGTTGTAGACAATCCAGTAGGTTTAGTAGGTTTTCTTGGCGGAGCTGGTAATCCAATATCATTTCCAGACGGTACGGGAACCTTTACCTATAACTTAACTGGTCAAGCTGCTCCCTATGTTTTAGATATGTTCTTTAACTGGGCAGCCGGTGGAGCAGGTAATTCCGAAACGGTAGCTTGTCCTGCTGGCGGTGGCCCTGCAGCACTGGATCTTCCGATTACTTTTGAGGATCCTACTGTTGATTATAACCTGGCTGATTTCGGTGGAGCTTCTAGTTTCATAACTCTTGATCCAACAGACACAACCAATACGGTACTATGCCAGTTCAAAAATGCAGGAGCAGAGACCTGGGCAGGTACTACAGTAGGTGATAGTGGATTGGAAAACCCAATTGCTTTTAGTCCTGGCAATACGACCATTACTATGAGTGTATGGGCTCCGACAGCTGGTACGCCAATTTTACTAAAAGTAGAAAACTCAGGGAATGGTGGTATTGCCGCTGAAGTCCTGGTTAGTACCACGGTGGGAATGGCTTTTGAGACTTTGTCTTTTGATCTTTCTCTCAGTACGAATTTTCCTTTGGATTTGAATCAGATATATGACAAGATCAGTGTATTTGGAAACTTTGGAAATGGCGGAGCACAACCAACAGTATACTTCGACGACCTTATCTTACCTCCCCCTCCTCCTGTGATATGTACAGGTAATGTGGCTATTGAAAACCTTGCCAATGGAATGGATTATACCATTGTTAGTGCACCTGATGGCACTGTTGATGTTACGGTTACAGTTGTAGACAATCCAACAGGATTGGTTGCTTTTTATGGAGGACCTGGTAATCCAATATCATTTCCAGACGCAACAGGAACGTTTACATATAACTTCCCTGGTCAAACGATTGGTGATCTTTTTGTTGTAGATATATTCTTTAATTGGGCAGGAAATGGAGGTAATTCCGAAACGATAACTATTATTGTAGGTGGTCCTTGTACTCTTCCAGATACTGACGTAGTGTTCTGTGTGGACATGAGTTGCTTCCTAGACGCACCTCTGAATCCAAGTGTTTTTGGAAACTTTACTACTCCACCATTTGATATCAATCAGAACTTATTAAGTGACCCCGATGGTGATGGTATCTGGTGTGCTACAGTAACTATTGCACCGGGTACTTATGAGTACCTATTTTTTGATGCAAATCAAGGTGCAGAGGGTTTTGATGAAGGAGCACCTTGCACCGTAACAAACTTTGGGTTCACCAACAGATCACTTACGGTAGGAGGAACAAGCCCACAAATGGAAAACTTTGGTTGGGAAAGTTGTGGTACTGATTGTGTGACTTCACTTCCACCTCCAGACCTTCCAATTACTTTTGAAGATCCAGGAATTGATTATAACCTAGATAACTTTGGAGGAATGGTATCTTTCCTTGCTCCTGATCCGACTGATTCTACTAACACGGTGGTTTGTTCTACTAAACCTGTCGGCGCTGAAACCTGGGCTGGTACTACAGTTGGTGCTGATGGATTACAAAATCCAGTTCCTTTCACAGCTACTGATTTAACCATGACTGTGAGAGTATGGTCGCCTTCTGCTGGTACTCCTTTTTTGTTGAAAGTAGAAAATACTGCAAACCCTGGTCAGAGCTCAGAGGTATTAGTTAGTACTACTGTAGCTATGGCCTGGGAAACTTTAGTTTTTGATTTTGCTAATAGCTCAACTGCTCCGATTTTCCTTAACATTGTTTACGATAAAGTAAGTGTCTTTGCCAACTTCGGTAACCCAGGCACAGGTATGACTTATTACTTTGATGATATTATGTTTGGCCTACCTTATGCTCCAGAGATCCAGGATCCATGTACTTGTCTTGATAACTCATCGGTTATTGATCTTGATGCTGGTACCGGAGGAGATGATGGAACCTTTAGTGAGCTAGTGGCCATTGCTGGCCCAGGCGGAGGACCTCTTCCATCTACCTTGGCTTTTGTAGTTACTGCTATTACCGGTGGAGATATTGTTGTCGGCGATCCATTGGTGTTCAATGCGAATAATGGTCATTATGAAATTAGTTTTGAACACGTAGACGAAATTGGCTATACCATTTCTGTTCAGGAATCTTCAGCTGGAACACCTACTGGTCCAGTTTTATCTATAGGCAATGTTTGTGCTTACCCTAATCCAGTTTTTGTCCCTGTACCTGCTGACCAATATTGTGCAGTAGATGCAGCAGAAACCTTGGGTGCAAACGAAGCTTTACCTGCAGATGGGCTAACCTTCACTATTGATGGTGCTCCTGCTACAGAAATAGATCCAGCTGCTTTGGCTCTTGGAACTCACCTAGTTGTAATGACTTGGGATGGTTCACTAGGAACTAATAACGGTTCTGGAACTGTTGCGAATCCTAACCAACCTGGATGTATTCAAACAGTGCAAAAGACCATTGAAATTATTAATGATGCACCAGTTATTACTTGTCCACCAACAGCTGTGTTAGATTGTACAGAAAGTATTCCAGATGGTGTTACGACTCTAGCGGAATTCATTGCTGCGGGTGGTACTGTTAGTGCAAATTGTACCGTCACTTCAATTGCCTTTACTGATGTTACTTCAGTAACTAATTGTGGCATTGAGGTAGAACGAATTTATACAATTGCATCTGGTACGGCAGCATCAAGCTGTGTACAGATGTTACGAACAGTTGATACAACACCTCCAGTTATTGTTTGTCCTCCAAGTCAGACTCTAACTTGTTTTGAAACAGCTCCAGCTCCTATAACGACAGCTGCTGATTTCATAGCTGCAGGTGGTGTTATCAGTGACGATTGTACTGCTGACCTTTCAGACTTCACTGTCTTCTCTCAAAATGCAGACAATGGTGGAGATAACTGTCCAGGTAATGGACAAGTGATTGATCGTACTTACTTCGTTCAAGACCTTTGCGGTAATACTTCTACTTGTACTCAGACTTTCACTTATCTAGAAAGTACTTCTGGTCCTGTTATCACATCTATCTTACCAACTTGTTTTAAGTACTGTGCTTCATTAGCTAATCCTATGGATGCAGATATTACTTTTGACACAGATTGTAACTTTGGCGCAACTGTAAACATTACTGGTCCAACTCAAATTGGACAAGATAACTGCCCAGGTTCAATCTACCGATATACTTATACGGTGACTGACGACTGTGGCAGAACTTCTGCTGCGGTTACTCGTGACTTCGTTATAGGAAACGACGGACCTACTATCGAGTGCGCTCCGTTCAACTTATTGTTAGAATGTGGTGATCCAAACAATGCGGATTACATTG